>NZ_JAHQCW010000002.1:94587-239470 GCF_019042275.1 Diplocloster agilis | reverse complement strand
AGGAACACGTGATGTGTTCCCGGTTCAGAGGCTCTTGCCCGTCGGACGTGAAGTCCGCCGTGCATCCTGAACCCGGCTTTCCGATTCCACTAAGCGGAGACTCAGCCGCCCTATGCGCTCCCGGGGAGGCACAAAAGAACCCGGCCATCGGGGGCATTCCCGGATGCCTCAGCTATCCCCAGCCCCCAATCATAAGCAGCGCGCATGCCCAAACCCGTGGAAGAACCTGCTATTGCGTATTCGGAGAGAGCTTTTTTTACCAGATAAGGAGGGGCAGATGCAGGAATAGGGTCAGAAGACATAAGACAATAAGAAAAGGACTTATGCCTCAGTGTTGCTGAGGCGGTAAGCCCTCTTCGTTGTTAGGCTGCTTTTTTCAGCCTCTTCTTTTTATTTCATAGGAGCATAGGCCTATGGAATAAAATCCCCTCGGGTGGGGAACCGCACTGCGGCGGGGCCGCTTGGGCGGCCCGCCGCAGACGGAGAGTTTCGCGGGCGAAACTCTTATTTACGGATTAGCAGCATCCGATGCTGTTTCCACCGCAGCTACCGCCGCAGCAGAAGAGTAACAGGATGATAATCCAGCAGCAGTCTCCGCCGAAGCCGCCGTTGCAGCCACCGCCGCAGCTACCGCCATTGCCCATTCCGCCACAGCAGCAAAGCAGGATGATGATCCACCAGCAGCTATTGCCTCCGAAGCCTACATTTCCTTCGCATCCACATCCGCAGTTTGTAGCAGCTAAATCACTCATGTTTTGTTCCTCCAACAAATATTTTGTTTACACTTCATAATATGTAGGTGGGCTTGATTATGTTTATAAATTTTAAAATTATTTTTTATTCCATTGTAGTGAGCTTCGGTGGTATAAAAATAGCAGCGTTCGAAAAAGCCTCGTTGACTATTTTTCATGCATCGCACGTAAGCGGCTCAAAAGCAGCCGCAAGTTCTCATAGCGATAAAAAATATTTTTATTTATTATAGAAGGTAAGGAATATAGAAGGTAAGGAATGATATCGGAATATCCGAAACCGGGAAACTTTGAAAAGGCTGTTTTCACCGGGAACGCTTTGTGATAAACTAAAACACGAGCGGGGAAAAAGTAGGCAGGGAGGAACAGATGAATATTGATATAATATGCTTGGATAAAGCCTGTGTAATGCAGGAGGGAGGCAAGCCTTATGACCGGATGGGTGAGCTTCTGGATGAGATGAAGAGGAAAGGGTATCGGACCGTCTATTCGGAAAAGGAGATCCCCGGGGAGATAGAGCCTGGCCGGGTTCTCTGCATATCCGGCCGGGCGGAGGATGCGTCTGCCGCGCATACAGCGGGTAGAAAGTTCGGCCTGGCGCTGTGGGGCTGTTCTTCGGTGCGTCATACAAAAGCGGATTATTATTTTATACAGCCCTTTGATATCCTGAATTTTCTGGATACGGAACCGCAGGAGAGAGACAAACACCGGTGGCTGTCTTGGGCAATCGAACTGCAGTTCATCGGACAGGCGGGGATTACCTATTCCAAAGATCCGTTTGACCTGGAGAGGTTTGCCAGGATCAGGGAAATTGCTGCGGAGATACTTAGTACGCAGACGGAAGTTCCATTTACAAAGGTGAAAGAAGTATTCTGCAATGAGACGGGGTTCCAGACGCCGAAGATGGATACCCGCGCGGCGATTTTCCAAGACGGCAGGATTCTTCTGGTGAAAGAGCGGGACGGCACCTGGTCTATGCCGGGAGGATGGGTGGATGTGAACCAGTCCATCCGCACCAATACGGTGAAGGAAGTGAAAGAGGAGGCGGGGCTTTGCGTGGTTCCCAGCCGGCTGATCGCGGTCCAGGACCGGAACCTTCACAATACGCCGCCCTATGCTTACGGTATCCTCAAAGCCTTTGTGCAGTGCGAAATCGTGGATGGACAGTTTGAGGAAAATATAGAGACCCAGGAAAGCCGCTTCTTCGGACCGGACGAGCTGCCGGAGCTGGCAGAAGATAAAAATACCGCCGGGCAGATACGGTTATGCTTTCTGGCCAGTCAGGACCCGGGCTGGGTAACCGTCTTCGATTGACGTAGAAATTTATAAGGGAAAGGGAGAGTAAGAGGATGATTACATATTTGGGAGATAAGATCGATATCCGGCTTGCCGCCTTTATCGGAATTGTGTTTGCTTTTGCGGCTACCTGCTTTCTGCTTCAGAAATTCAGCGGGCTGCTGCCCACGGACCAGGGCAGGGAGTATGCGCACGACGGCAAGCTGTCCGCGGGAAAACCAAGAGGGGCCGGGTTTATATTTGTTCTCGTGTTCCTGGTTGCCGCGGTATTGTTTATCGGAATTGAGCGGGAAATGGTGATCTACCTGATCCTGGTGGCAGCCGCGATGATGACGGGATTTTTGGATGACTGCTCGAAGGCGCCGTGGGGAGAGTATAAAAAAGGCCTGCTGGACCTGATTATCGCGGTAATGGTGGCGGTGACCTTTCTGAATTTTAACAGCAACGCGGTTGATTTGATGTTGTTTAAGACTACCGTATCGGTTCCGCCTGTAGTGTTCGGTGTTCTCATTGTAATACTGGTGTGGGTATCGGTGAATGTGACCAACTGTTCGGACGGGGTGGATGGTCTGTCCGGAACGCTGACGATCGTTACCCTGCTTTCCATCTATGTGCTGGACCGGATGAAGGGGACGGATGAAAATTATAATTATCTGATCCTTCTGTTTGTGATCTGTCTGCTTGGATATCTGTGGTTTAACGCCACTCCCAGCAAGCTGATGATGGGAGATGCGGGGTCCCGGGCTATGGGATTGTTTATCAGTATCGCGGTGCTGAAGATGGGAAGCCCTTTCCTGTATGTGCTGCTGGCGCTGGTACTGATCCTGGACGGAGGGCTGGGGCTTATAAAGGTCTCTCTCCTCCGCTTTCTGAAAATAAAAATCCTGACGAATGTCAGAACGCCGCTGCACGATCATGTCCGGAAGGTGTGGGGCTGGTCAAATACCCAGACGGTATACCGGTTTGCAATCATTCAGATTATGATCGCGGTGGGTGTGGTTTATATGGTTTCACTGCTGGCATGACGGAGGGCATGGAGATATATAGATGAAGGAAAAAATACTGATCGTGGAAGATGATCTGGCCTTAAGCGCCGGACTGTGCTTTGAACTGCAGACGGACCACTATATTACCATGGCGGCCTACAACTGCCGGCAGGCAGTACAGGTGATGGAATCGGATCGTTTTGATCTGGTAATCCTGGATGTGAATCTGCCGGATGGCAGCGGTATGGAGCTGTGCCGGATTATAAGGGAGAAATACGAAACTCCGGTTGTGTTTTTAACGGCCTGTGACATGGAGCAGGATATACTGGCCGGTTTTGACCTGGGCGCGGAGGATTATATAACCAAGCCATTTAATATTCAGATTCTTCGGCGGAAATTGGAAGTGGTGCTGAGAAGAAATCAGAAGCAGGAACCTGCGAAGAATGAGAACGGCTTCTCCGACGGATATTTGAAAATTGATTTTGAAGCGCTGGCGGCAGTAAAAAACGGAGAACAGCTGGTGATTACGCCGAATGAATATAAGATTCTGAAAATACTGACCGCCAATGCCGGGAATGTGGTGACCAGACAGCTGCTTCTGGAAAAACTATGGGACAGTGCGGAAAACTATATCGATGAACATACTTTGACTGTGAATATGACGCGGCTTCGCAATAAGATCGAGGACCCGGATCACAAATACATTAAGACAATCTACGGGATGGGTTACGTCTTTACAGGGGTGAACCTATGAAAGATATGATGCTGATTCTGCTGGCGGCTTCGGTGGTTCTGCTGCTGATCCGGAATATTTACCTGCATCAAAAGGCCGTCCGGTTTACCGATACGATCTGCGGCGCTCTGGACCGTATGATTTCCCGGGAAGCGGTCCGGGAACCCTATGAGGATACGCTGGAGGCCAAGGTCCAGGGAAAGTTAAACCAGTACGCCTCGCAGGTAAAGGCGGAGCGGGAGGAAATCACCGAAACGAAAAGGGAGATCCAGGAGATGGTATCGGATATTTCCCATCAGGTAAAGACCCCGATCGCCAATATCAAGATGTTCCATGGTATTTTACAGCAGCATGAGCTTAACGAGGAGAAAAGGGAAAGTTTTCTGAAGCTGATGGAGGGACAGATCGACAAACTGGATTTTCTGATGCAGTCCATGATTCAAATGTCCCGGCTGGAAGCCGGGATTTTGTCGGCGGCGCTTGAGGACGCCAGCGTATACCAGACCATAGCCAGAGCGTTAAATGGAGCGTGGGAAAAGGCGGAGCGAAAGCACATCGGGATTCAGGTAAACTGTGATCCCCATATCCATGTCAGGCATGACCCGAAGTGGACGGCGGAGGCGCTGTTTAATCTGTTGGATAACGCGGTAAAATACACCCGGGAGGGCGGCCTGATCAAGATTGAAGTAAAGCCCGGGGAATTTTATACCCGGATTGATGTGGCCGATAATGGGAAAGGAATTGCGAAGGACCGGTATCATAAGATTTTTCAGCGCTTTTACCGGGAACCGGAGATAACCTCACAGGAGGGAGTCGGATTAGGCCTCTATCTGGCCAGAGAAATACTGAGTATGCAAAAAGGATACATCAGCGTCCGGTCCGTACCGGAAAAGGGTACCACCTTCTCGGTATTTCTTTTGAACACGGTTCAAGACGGAACCGAAAATGTCTGAATGAGGAGACGGGATATAAAGGATTAGAAAAGGGACCGAAAATGACCATCATACAAACAAAGAAGCTTACAAAATATTATGGGAATGCGAAGAACTGTGTACGCGCGCTGGATGGAGTGGATCTGGAAATCGAACAGAGCAGTTTCACCGCTGTGGTCGGAACCTCCGGCAGCGGGAAAACCACATTGCTGAACATGCTGGGCGCGCTGGATACGCCGACCTCGGGCAGCGTCCTGGTGGAAGGCAGGGAGCTCTCGGGCATGACGCGGGAGCAGCGCGCCATATTCAGAAGGCGGAGGGTGGGATTTATATTTCAGGATTATAATCTGATCCCTACCCTGAACGTGTATGAGAATATCGTATTTCCTCTGGATCTGGATCACAGCCGCATCGACACGAAGATGGTCGGTGAAATTGTGGAACTGCTGAAACTAAAGGACAGGCTTGGGGCGTTTCCCCATGAGCTCTCCGGCGGCCAGCAGCAAAGAGTGGCGATCGCCAGAGCCCTGGCTGTAAAGCCTGCTATCGTTCTGGCGGACGAGCCTACCGGGAATCTGGACAGCAGGACAAGCCAGGATGTGATGGGACTGCTCAGGAGCATGTCGGACCGTTTCCGTCAGACCCTGGTTATGATCACGCACAATGAGGATATTGCCCAGACGGCGGACAGGCTGATCCGCATCGAAGACGGAAAAATCATACCGGCAGGAGGAAACGGAAATGTTCCGGAACAATAACTTGTCCGTATGCCGGCGGCTGGCCAGGAGGGAATTCCGGTTCCATAAGAGCAGAAATCTGCTGGCCGTCTTAAGCGCAGCCTTGACGATGGCCCTCTTTACCGTGTTATCGGTCACGGTACAAAGCCTGGTGGGCAGTATCCATGAGTATAGCATCAGCGAGATGCATGCAACGGAAGAGATGTACCGGCAGCTGCTGGTAAGCCAGCTGCCGGAACTGCTTCCCTATGTGCTGAGTTTTATTCCGGTGTTTTGCTGCGGCTTTCTGATTATTTATAATATTTTCCGTATCGGGGTGGATGCGGATATTCGTTTCTATGGGAAGCTGATAACACTGGGAATGACGCCCAGACAGATTCGGGCGATCTGGTATGAGCTGGCGCTTGCCGTCTGCGGACTGGGTGTGCCGCTTGGGGCCGCCCTGGGTATCGGCGGGGCGGTGCTTTTTGAACATGAAATCCTGAGCTTTTCGAAAATTCCGATCGGGCTGATCCTGAGCCTGAAGGGAATCGCCGCGGCAGGAGCGCTGACCACGCTGACTGTTTTGGTTTCCGGCTTCCGGCCGGCCCGGATCACGTCCGGCCTGTCACCGACGGCAGCCGCCCGTTATATGGAACTGCCGGGACGCAGAGATCAGTCACAGGAAACCTATAGGAAGAAAAGGATAACGCCAAGGAGAATGGCGGTATATCATCTGGCGCACAGCAAGAGAAGAACGGCGGTTGTGATTGCCTCGCTGTCTCTGGCTTTTATTTTGCTGAGCTGCGTCTATGTCCAATATATCAGCGCGGATCCTGAGATCTATCTTCATCATGTGGCTTTCTCGGATTATACGTTGTCTGCGGTGAGAGACGGTGGAAATGACACCTATGTGAGCAGTGACCTGGAACCGTCTTTTGTCCGTCAGGCGGAAGCGCTGCCGGGGGTCAGCCGGGGAGGAGCGCTTTATAAGCAGGAAGTCTGGCTGAACCTTGAGGATCGTGTTTACAACAGGCTGACGAATTATTTTGAGTCGGAGGGAGGCTGGCGTTTAAAAGAAATGCAGGCAGATCAGTACTGGACGAGGGCTTATGAAAATATGCGGAAGAGTCATACCTGCGTCGGTCTGGTCTATGGTGTGGACAGCGGCTACACACAATTGCTGGCCGGTCCGGACCGGCTGATAGACGGAACTCTTGACGCAGAACAATTCGCGGCCGGCGGCTACGCCATAGCGGAAGGTGCGGATGGAGAGGGAGGACAGCCGAATTATCATGTCGGGGAACGGGTAGAAATCGGAGGAAGAACCTTTGAAATTATGGCGCTGTCGAAAGCTCCGGCCTACCAAAGAACGGATCATGACAGCGCGGAATCCGCTTTTTCCCTGGGACTGTTTATTCCGGAGGAGAGTTTCAGACAACTGTTTCCGAAGAGGGGGATTTGTGAGCTTTATCTGAATGTGGAAGAAGTGGAGCGCGCCGCAGTGGACCGCTGGCTTACAGACTACCGGAATACGAAGGATCCATTCTTAGATATCCGGTCCAAGACAGCGCTAAGAGAAACCTTTGACCGTCAGATTCGCTCCGGTGCGGCAGTTGGAGCCTTGTTGGCGCTGACCTTTGGACTGATCGGCATCTTTAATCTGGCGAATACGCTGACTGCGGGGATTTTATCCCGCAGCCAGGAATTCATTGCCTGCCTGAAACTGGGAATGTCGGATAAACAGCTGCTATATAGCATGCTCTGGGAAGGCGTCTGCGTGACAGGACTGGTGCTCGCGGTGGTATATCCGCTATCCTTGCTGGCGGCAGGCCCCGGAATGTATCTGTATTTAACTAAAATCAGCAGCCTTTGGGCTTATCAATACCGGTTTTCCATAAGGCCGCTGCTGGCCTGCACGCCGATTCTTCTGGCGGTTTCAGCAGGGATTCCCTTACTGTGTTACCGGGTGGTGAAAAGACAATCATTCCGCTACTGATTTTGATTCATGAGGTAGATATAGGCGTCCTCTAAGGAGGTACTTGTCTGGGTACACCCGATCGGAGGCTTGCTTTCGCTGAGCAGTTTGACTTGCAGCGTCCCGTCCAAATATTGCTTTGACGTGATCGGATACTGTTTTTCTAATTCTCTGACCTGCCGCTCGTCCGCCACACTGCATAACCATGTATGTCCGTTCGCCTTCTCGATCAGCTCCCGGACGGAACCGGCATATAAAAAGGAGCCTTTTTTCATTACAGCAAGCCGGCTGCAGGTGGTTGCCAAATCCTCCACCACATGGGTGGAAAATAATACGGTTCGATTCTCTGAAAAATCAACTAAGAGGTTGCGGATGTGGATACGTTCTTCAGGGTCTAATCCTGTGGTGGGCTCATCGATAATCAAAAAGTCCGGCTCGTTTAAGAGCGCCTGGACGAGTCCGGCCCGGCGTTTCATCCCACCGGAGAGCTGCTTCATTTTCTTTTTCTGGTGCGCCGCCAGGCTTGTTTTTTCCAGGTAATAATCGATTCGTTTTCTGCAGATTTCTTTGTCGATGCCGGATAAATCCCCCATATATTCCAGACATTCCCGGACGGTCAACGAGGAATATAAGTCAATTTCCTGAGGAAGATAGCCTATTTTGCGCTGTATTTTTTCATAATTGCCTTCCTGGTACAAGATACCGTCTAGTGATACCTTTCCGCTTGCAGGCTTTAAGACAGTGGTCAATACGCGCATCAGCGTTGTTTTTCCCGCTCCGTTTTCGCCTAATAATCCGTAGATGCCATTTGTGATGTTCAAATTCACATGGTTAACGGCTGTCACGCCGTTTCTAAATGTTACGGTCAAATCTTCTATTTTAACGCTCATAACGGTTATCCTCTCTTTTTTATGATGTTCGGCAGAATGCCTATCATTAGGATGCTGAAGCAAATACTGATTATTTTTCCGCGCATCCAGGTTAAGTCGCCGTTTTCTACATTTCTGAAGGTATAGGAGAATAGATTCCAGGGACCAAATAGGTGCTCTCCCAAGGTCGAATTTGTGATGAGCCATAGGATCAGACTGCCTCCGATGCCAAACCACATATTTCGAAAGAGCATAGCAAGCGTATTGGACAGCATACCCCAGAAGAGAAGCGTAGCCGCAGCGGCAAAAAGGAACACAAAATATTGTTCCGTTTCACCCGCCGTATATCCCATCGGCTTTTGAAAGGCAAAAAACAATCCATAACCGGCTGCCGTAAGTAAAAACAGAAATATTTCCTGTACAAACATCCTGCTTATCAAAGACCGTTTTCTTTTTTTTATGGGATATAGCCGGTGGATTTCGGATCTTTTGCTGGCGATTTCCTGTGTATAGGTATCTGCACAAAACGCTGCAGCAAGCAGTGCCATAGGTGTCTCTAATGCAATGCCTATTTCATAGGTAGCGGTTACACCCCGAATCAAGCTTAAAATCACTACGAAAAATACGGCATAGCCAATTTTATATAACGGTAAAGAGATTTTTATTTCCTTTGCCATTATATCCGCCTCCTTTCCCACAGCTGTATGGAAATAAAAATGATAACGATGGAGGATAATATCAGGAAGCTCTGGTTCAAAAGCGCCATCGGAGGCGGGGCGGTATCAAATAGCTGTCCGGGAAAGCGTACCATGATGGCAAGCGGCCTGCCGTAATATCCATACACGCCATCTGCGTTCCGGCCTCCCATATTCGAATATACCATGTATAGAATCAAAAGCGGCACTGCCGGAAGAGGGTTTTTGAACAACAGGGCAAGAAACCCATGGACGGACAGAATCATCAGCATATTCGGCAAAACATAAAGGCAGGTGGCTGCGATAAAGTCCGATAAGTGAACTTCAAATCCGCTGCTCTTTGTGTAGGCGCAGCAAAGAGTCCAGAATACTACATTCAGAACGGCTAATACAAGCAGGCAAACTGAAAAACCGCCGGCGATCTTTCCCAGGATATACGTGCCGGCCCGGATCGGTTTGGTATGAAGGAGTTCATAGGTGTTCTTTCTCGTATCCTGCATGAATAACACGGATAGCAGCAGCGTTGCAAAAAATCCCATAAACAAACCTGTAAAATCAGCGAATTTTCTTGAAAAGTAATAAGAAAACGGCTTATCTTCCAGTTTTTGTTTCAGGTAGAGATTGATTTCACCGTTTGTCCCCTTATAATATGCGGCGTTTTCGTAAGAAGCGATTGCCCCTTTATAATGATATTCCTTTTCCAGATATTCACAGGCTTGCGCCACATTCTTATCTTTCATCTCATTTATGAGGTTTGCAGCTTTTTCCTTATCGATTTTAAATTCGGAAATCAATGTGCGCTCGATGTCTTTCTCCCAAATTTCCCGTTTTTGTTCTTCGCTCGATGGCACATAGCCCTCATAGACTTCCCCTTCCCTTACCGCCTCCGGATAATCATTGACTATTTTCTCATCCGGCTTTAGGTAGTGGATACTTAGATACGGGCTTAGGGCTTGAAATACTCCCAAAATAACAATTGCCGTGCCTATCCAAAACAAGGGCCTTTTCAGATAGTTTTTTACTTCTCTTTTCAGAATTGCCAGCATTTCTTTCTTCCTCGCTTATCTTGATGCTATTATTTTAACGGGTAAATAACAACAAAAAGACAATGACAGAAAAATAACCGGACTGTTTACACAATCCGGCTGAATACGGCTGTTACGCTTGCCCCGTTATTCTCATTATTTTCCAACAGCAGATGCCCTCCGTGTTTTTCACAATACAGCCTGCTGATGTACATACCCAATCCCGTATGATTCAGGCTGTCTTTCGCATTCTGCTGCCGGAATGCCTTTGTCATTTCCTCCGCATTTTCTCCAAATCCGTTACCATCATCATGAACACGGATTTTCAATTCCAAAGCGGTCAGCTGTATACAGATGTGTACCTTTTCCTTTGCGTAACGCAGGGCATTGGACAACAGGTTTTCCGTAACTTCCAAAATGACGGCTTTGTCCCCGAAAAATACTTCTTCTGTCTCAGGAGCCTGCAGGACGCACTGCTTTGCAGACGCTTTTTCGAATACAGTAAGCTCCGCTTGCATATCCGCTGCCAACTGCCTGGCAGTGATCTCTTCGCGAGACAGCTCCCTATTTTCAAGGCTGCTTAATTTTTGCATAGTCTCCACAAAATGATCCATCCGCTCAATCTGCGCCATGCCTGCAGTCAGCATGTGAACCGCTTTGTCCATGTCTATCGTTTCATCCGGCAGATATTCGATGAGCATTTCCTGATAGCCCTTCATAATCGCCAACGGAGAACGAATATCATGCGCAATTGCCGCGCGCAGAGTTTTTTCCTCCTCGATCATTCTCCATAATTTCTGATTGTTTTTGGTAAGCTGTTCCCTCATTCGCTCAAATTCATGACACAGGTGGCCCATTTCATCCTTGTTTTTATAAGTGATTTGAAAATCCAAATTATTTTCACTTATATTTTTGGAGGCCCGTTCCAGTTCCTGAAGCGGTTTTTTTAGTTTGCTTTTATAAAAGAACAATACCGCGCAGCAGCATCCGGTCACAGACAAAATAAGAATGGTATATGTCTGTAAAAAATCGCAGAGTTCATACAAGAAAAGATCCGTCTGCGTCATGATTTGGGAATCAGGCCGTTGGATATTTACGCTATAATGAAGCCCTTCCTTTTCTTCTATCTCAAAATAGGCTTCTTCATCCGCATATTTCCAAAAAATCTGTTTTTGCGTGTGCTCTGCGGTTTTAAAGATTACAGCCGAAAGAAGAAATGTACAGACCAAGCTGGCTACAGTATACAGAATAATGGTTTTTCTCAAAGATAAATTTTTTATTTTTTCC
This sequence comes from Diplocloster agilis, assembly GCF_019042275.1. Classification (GTDB taxonomy): domain Bacteria; phylum Bacillota; class Clostridia; order Lachnospirales; family Lachnospiraceae; genus Diplocloster; species Diplocloster agilis. The sequence goes on along the minus strand of NZ_JAHQCW010000002.1, from coordinate 228,204 downwards.
ATCGGTAGCCCATCCCCCAGACCGTTTCTATAAACTCTTCCGGCGTGTACTTTGCTATCTTATTTCGAATTCTTCTGATTAATTCCGTTATAACCCGGCTGCTGCCCTCGGCGTCGTAACCACACAGCTTTTCATAAATTTGTTCCCGGTCAAAAACCTGCCCCGGGTTCATGGACAGGAACTGTATAATCTCATATTCCAGCTTTGTCAATTCCAGGCTGTTATTTCCTACCTGGACTTTTTTCTTTGTATAATCAATCGATAATTCCCCTTGTAAACGATATACGGATTTGGACTTGTGTCGTTCTTCCCTTTTCAAATGTGCGATGATTCTGGCATCCAACTCTTTCAGACTGAAAGGCTTTAGAATATAATCATCCCCTCCGGATAATAACCCATTGACCCGGTCTTGCTCCTCGGCCTTTGCAGTCAGGAAAATAATCGGACATGATATTTTATCCCGAATCCGGCGGCATACTTCCAGGCCGTCTATTTTCGGCATATTGATATCCAACAATATAATGTCGGGATTGCATTTGATCTTGTTCAAGGCATCCCCTCCGTTTTCTGCTGTAATTACAGAGTAGCGCTTTATTTCAAAGAAACTTTTGAGCATCTCTAACAATTCGGTATCGTCATCTACGATTAATAGCTTATAAGACATTTTTATCACCTCTGAATGATATACTACCATATAAATTCTAACAAAAAAACAATGCGCTTCATTTTGCCTTGTGATTTTATATAAATTTTATTTGACTTTTTAAAAGGGGGGTCGGATAATAAAAACAGGTACCGGCAAAATAGAAAAGAAAGGAGGATGTGACATGACAGATAGTCAAAAACTGGATTTGATACTGGGAAAAATCAATGTGATGGATGACCGGCTGTGCAGAGTGGAAGAGACCATGAAAACGATGGATGCCCGTCTGTATAAAGTGGAAGAAGCTGTAGAAACGATGGATGCCCGTCTGTATAAAGTGGAAGAAGCTGTAGAAACGATGGGTGCTCGTCTGTGTAAAGTGGAAGAAACTATAGAAACGATGGATTGCCGTTTATGCAATGTAGAAGAAACCACGAAAGTACTGACTCAGCGCATGGACAAGGTTGAGGTAAAAATCGATAAACTGGAAATTATATTAGAGAATGAAACCAATAGAAATATCCAGATTATAGCCGAATCTCACTTGAATCTCGACCGGAAACTGGATGAAGCCCTGAAGTCTTCACAGTTAAACACATTGTATCACCTGAGAGTAAACCGTTTAGACGGGGAACTTAAGAATCTGCAGAAAGTGGCAGGCTTGGTATAAACCTGAATTCAATACTGATGCTGGAAGGTATGCCATTTTGCATTGCAATAGGGGCTGTTCTTTTTCGTGTCTGTGGGTAGTATTTATGAATCTTAGAAATATTCCATCTCATTTTAATTATTAATTCCATTCATCTGATTTTTCTTAACGATCATTTCCTGATTTAAAAAGCGGTAAAAAACATTTTCCAAAAGTTACAAAAGTGTACCTTTTTCGTACCTATTCCGTAACGATCTTCCATTACAATCCTCTTATACAGAAAAACAGAGAAGAGGAGAGACACGAAATGGAAACGATCTTACAGACAAAGAATCTGAAAAAATATTATGGAACCGGTGAAACGACGGTAAAAGCCTTGGATGGCATTGACCTGTCCATTGAGGCAGGAAGCTTTACTGCTGTCGTCGGAACCTCCGGAAGCGGTAAATCGACGCTTTTAAACATGCTGGGCGGTCTGGACCATCCAAGTAACGGCAGCGTAATCGTTGGAGGAACGGAGCTGACCGGCCTTAACGAGGAACAGCTTACCATATTCCGGAGAAAGCAGATCGGTTTTATTTTTCAGAATTACAATCTGATTCCGGTTCTGAATGTATGGGAAAATATCGTATTTCCGTTATCTATGGATGGGAGAGAACCGGATGAGGCTTTTATCGGTCGTATAGTGACGTTGTTAGGATTAAATGAGAAGCTGTACCATATGCCGAATCACCTGTCTGGCGGACAGCAGCAGCGGGTGGCCATCGCACGGGCGCTGGCCTCAAAACCTTCCATTGTACTGGCCGACGAGCCGACCGGAAATCTGGACAGCAGAACCAGTGACGACGTGATCGGACTTCTGAAAATGACCGGAAAAGAATTCCACCAGACCATTGTGATGATTACCCACAACAACGACATCGCGGAACTGACTGACAGGATCGTCCGGATCGAAGACGGCCGGATCTTCGAGTAAGGGGTGACCATCATGAGAAAAAATACAAAACGCACCCCCATGTTAAAAACATTGACAAAAGCCAGCTACCGCGCTAACCGAAGCCGGAATCTGGTGGCAATATTGGCGATTGTCCTGACTACGGTGATGTTCACCTCCCTGTTTGTGCTTTCAGAGAGTATGATGGAAAATCTAAGACAGATGAATTTCAGGCAGGCCGGTACCTATAGCCATATGTCTTTTAAGTATCTGACCGGGGAGCAGGCGGAGCTTCTGAAAACCCACCCGGAGATTACCGGCTGGGGAGAAAGTATTGTCATCGGTATCGCTGAGGACGAGGGACTGAAAAACCGCCAGGTGGAGATCCGCTATGCGGACGATACCTATGCGGCATACTCCTATGCCTATCCGACAACCGGCGCCATGCCCATCGGGAAATATGATATCGCGCTGGACACCGCTGTTCTGGACGCGCTGGGACTTCCCTATGAACTGGGACAGAAGATTACGCTTCACTGGCGGGATGATCTGAACAGCGAAGCGCTTACCGGGCAGGAGTTTGTACTCTGCGGATATTGGGAAGGAAATGCGTCTTCTTTAGCCGGCATGGCATTTGTATCCAAACAGTTTGCGGCGGAGAAATATGACGGAACGGATATAGCCGGACAGATTGCGAAAAACCAGGTGGGAGGAACCCACATGCTAAGTGTTATGGTAAAACAGGAATCGAATCTGGAAGAGACCGCCCAGCAGATACTAACTGATCTGAATGTTCCGGAACTTTCATACGGAGTCAACTGGGCCTACGACCCGCAGATAAAATATGCCGGGATCTCGGATCTGATTCCTATGCTGCTCGGCATGATCCTGGTATTTGTCAGCGGATATCTGATTATCTACAATATTTTCCAGATCTCCGTAGTCAATGACATTCAGTTTTACGGGAAACTCAAAACACTGGGAACCACAGGAAAACAGATACGAAAATTGTTGTATGCCCAGGCAGGCAGATTGTGCCTGTGGGGAATACCGGCAGGGCTTTTGATCGGCTATGGCCTTGGGAGCCTTCTGGTACCGGTTCTGATCTTAAGTGAACGCCCGTTTGTATCCGCAAGTCCTGTGATCTTTCTGGGAGCGGCTATATTTGCCTGGGTGACGGTTCGGATCTCCTGTCGAAAACCTGCAAAAGCAGCGGGAAAGATCTCTCCGGTGGAAGCCCTGAAATATTCCGATGTCCTTGTCCATGGACCGGAAACCAGAAAGACGAAAAAAGGGGCTTCGATATCCCGCATGGCGCTTTCGAACCTGGGCAGAAATAAAAAACGTACGGCTACGGTCATCTGCTCCCTGACCCTTGGTATGGTGCTGCTTAGCTGTGTATACGCAAAAAACAAAAGCTTTGATCTGGATAAATATATGAGAAGCCAGGCAATCAGTGATTTTACGGTGATGGATCTTTCTTTAAGCAGTACATCCGGAACCTTTAACCCATACGGACTGACACTGTCCGACCAGCTGATCGGCCGGATCAACCAGCTGAAAGGCCTGCAGGATACGGCGTCACTCTATGCGCAGAAGACGGATCTGGATCTGACCCCGGAGGTACTGGACCGGATGGAAACATTCTTTGAGCGTGACAACCGGCAGCGCTATGAGGCCATGCAGTATGATCCATACTGGATCGAAAATTATGATGAGGCGAAAAGACAAAAGAAAGTAAAGGCTTTAGTCTTCGGAATCGACGGCTTTCTGCCGGAAATGCTCACGGAAGATGCCTATGTATTGGAGGGCGCATTTGACGCTGAGAAGTTTCAGAGCGGTAATTATGTGATCGCGGGCGGTTATGATACACAGAACAAAAAGGAAACGCAGCCCACTTATCAGGTTGGCAGCAAGCTTACGCTGAATGGAAAGGAATATGAGGTGATGGCGGTCATTGACCCGCTGTATCCGGCTGGAATCGAAGGAAGGAATGGGGAAGACGCGGCCTACTGTATGGACTTTTTCCTCCCGGCAGAGTCCTTTCTCCAAATATTCCCGGACAGCAGCCGATGCAAATATTTCTTTCAGGTGGCGGAAGAAAATCAGGCCGATGCGGAAAAATTCCTGGAAGACTACCGGAAGAATCATGATAAAAATCTTTCGATCCTATCCAAAGCTACCATGGCCGAACAGTACCGGTCGGAGACCATGTCCACGGTTATTACCGGAATGGCGGTCAGCATCATTATTGCATTTGTCGGTATTTTGAATTTTATCAATTCCATGGTAACCGCTATCGTATCCAGAAAGAAAGAATTTGCTATGATCCAGAGTGTCGGTATGACGACGAGACAGCTTCGGAACATGTTGATATTTGAAGGGCTTTATTACGCGGTGCTGACCCTGGCCGCCTCTTACCTGACCGGTACGCTGGCTGTGGGTATCGGAGTGCGGATGCTGGTAGCCTCTGATTGGAGCAGTACGTTCCGGTTCACCATCCTGCCTCTGGTTGTGTGTACGCCGGTGCTGCTGCTGTTCGCGGTAATCGTTCCCTGCCTCTGCTTTAGAAATATCGAAAAGATCAGCCTGGTGGACCGGCTGCGGGCAGCGGAATAAAGAACTTTTTCCCTTGATCTGAATATTGTAATAGAAAAGAATCAAGAGGAAATTATCTTGTGAATCGAGTCAGAAATTTGCTGGGATGTGAAAGCGCATACAAGCAGCACATTCTGGGACAGGGAATCGGCGTTGCGATCCTGGATACGGGTGTCAATCCGCATCCGGATCTGCAGGGCCGGATTATGGGTTTTTATGATGTTCTGCATCAAAAGACAAGACCCTATGATGACAACGGCCACGGTACCCATGTAGCCGGCATCATCGGCGGCAGCGGTCAGGCTTCCAAGGGAAGATATATGGGAATTGCCCCGGAATGCCAGCTGATCTCCATCAAAGTGCTGGATCATAAGGGAAATGGTAATTCCAAGGATGTGCTGACGGCCCTGGACTGGGTGATTGCCCATAAAGAAGAGTATAATATCCGTATTATTAATATATCTGTAGGTACCAAACCAAAAGAGGGGACCGGCGAGGAATCCGCGCTGGTCAGGGGAGTGGACCGGGCCTGGGACAACGGGCTGGTCGTATGCGTGGCGGCCGGGAACAACGGGCCCAAGCCCCAGAGCATCACGACGCCCGGTATCAGCCGGAAGGTGATCACCATCGGCTCATCCGACGATCAGCAGTATGTGGATGTGTTCGGAAACCGGCGCTATAATTATTCCGGACGCGGACCGACTATGTCCTGCGTAAAAAAACCGGATGTGGTGGCGCCCGGATCGAATATCGTGTCCTGTAATGCCGCCTGTGTCCGGCGCGGGCGGCCGTTTTATTCTTCCAAAAGCGGTACTTCCATGGCTACCCCGGTGGTTTCGGGCTGTATAGCGCTGCTGCTCTCCAAATACCCGGATATGACCAATGTAGAGGTAAAGCTTCGTCTGCGGGAATATTCGGAGGATCTGGGGCTGGCCAGAGAGCAGCAGGGGTGGGGTCTGATCCAGGTGGACCGGTTGTTACAAATCTAGGGAAGCGGTACGAAGCCGGTACTGCCGGCCCGATTAGGCAGAAGAACCGCAGGCCGGCATTCCCGGGATATAGCAGGGAACGCAGGCCTGCGGTTTCTCTGCGCCTGGCCCAAAAGCGGCAATTTTAAACTTCTGTTTGCCAATTACAGGGGAATCCCTTAAAATGAGGATATGACTTAAATTATGACATCCAAACGGGACAGATGCTATGCGGACTCCGGATCAGAAGCCTGGAGTAAATAAAAATCAGAATCGTCTGGAAAGGGGTGATGACTTGGCAGTATGGTTTGGATTGCACGTTGTCTCGAAAGCATTCCCGATGGAATATGGATAGCAGGAATGCCGGGAATCGGTTACCGCAGAAATTTCCGGTTTTCTACGAATAGGAAACGGAATAACTAAAATATTTTAGTTAAATAACAAAAAGAAACTTACTTTGTAATTTCATTAAAATTCAAGATTCCAGACTAAATTGTGCAAAATGTTAATAAAATAGCAAATATATGAAAAAATATAGCTGATTCATCAAGGAATTAACAATGAAATTAAAAGAAAATCGGAAGGATGACAAAAATATTTTAGTTTTTCTCTTGACTTTTTCTAAAATGATGCTAAAATTAAACTAAAGAAATTTAGAAAACACATGAGCACATGGACGAAAAAGGAGAATAGAAGGATGAGACCGGTAATCAGAGAACAGGAATTTGCAGACAGATGGAAAAAGGTTCAGGCGTTGATGGAAGAGCAGAAGGTGGATCTGGTGGCAGCTTACGCGGATGACCGCTATGTTTACGGACAGGCATATTCCAGATGGCTGGTGGATTACGAACCCCAGTTTGAGGCCGCATTTGTGCTGGTGCCGGCTGTGGGAGAGCCCTGCATTATAACGGGAGCCGAATCGGTGGAATTCGCACTTCTTTCTTCGAAATGCAGGAATGTGAAAGCCATTTGGGAATTTCTGCATCCGGATGAAGAGTATCCGTACTGTCAGGTTACCCATCTGGATTCTGTGATCCGGGAACTGGAAGAAAGCTCCGGAAGAAAGATTATAAACGTGGGGATCGCCGGCAAATCGGCTGTTCCTTATGATTTGTATCGTACCTTGACCGGCCGGTTCGGGGAAGAACATCTGGTGGATATGGATGCCTCTATGTCCATGCTGCGGGCCGTGAAGACGGAAAACGAGATCGAAGTGATCCGCTATGCTTATCAGATCGCTGAGGCGGGAATGCAGAAAGTATATGAAAGCATCCGGGAGGGGATTACCGAGCGGGAGATCGCCGCTGAGGCGGAGTACGTGATGCGGAAAATGGGCGCGGAAGGAATGGGAATCGCCATGATGGTCAATTCCGGCCCGGAGAACACTTCACCGATCCTGTCCAGGACTACGTTCCGGAGGATTGAAAAGGGAGATCTGGTGGTTGCCACGATCGCTCCCCGATATGAAGGCTATCATGGCGCGATTGGCCGTCCCTTTGTGCTGGGAACGCCGGCCGATGATATCAAGCGTTATATTGAGTTAGTCATGTATGCGCAGGAAGAGACCAGGAAGATGCTCCGCCCGGGCGTGACGGCACGGGAGATGGATGCGGTTTCCAGGAAATACATAGAGGAGGCCGGTATGGGAAGCCATTTTGCTTATTCCGGCATCCACAGCACCGGTACGATTGAATTCGAACCGCCGATCCTGTCCTCCAAACTGGATCTGACCCTTCAAAAGAACATGGTATTCTCCATTGACATCCCCATGTTCCTGAATGACTGGGGCGGAATGAGACTGGAAAACGGCTATCTGGTGACCGAAGACGGGTGCGAAGCCCTGTGTTCCTGCGATGTGAACTATAAAAAGGAATCACTATAGAAATTAGCAGATAGACAGGAGATTTTTCATGAAACTGAAAATTAAAGATATCGCGAAGAAAGCAGGGGTATCTACGACGGCGGTGTCTTTTGCATTGAATGGGAAAGCCGGGATCAGCGATGAGACCAGGAAGAAGATACTGGATATTGTAAAAGCGGAAGGCTATACCACCAATGCACTGGTTAAAACCGGCGGCATGGAAAGCGACGGATCACTGATGGAATCCAAACTGATCATGCTCCTGTGCCCGGTGTCCAATCTCGGGGAAGAGGACAGCTGGAACGTGTCCCTATCCTTTTACGAGATTATGAAGGAAATAGAAAAGAGCATAAATGAATATCATCACTACCTGTTTTTTAAATCCGTCCAGATCCAGGAGGATTTTCAGGATAAGTTAAAAGAAATCATTGAAACTTACCGGATACGCGGCATCATCGTACTGGCTACGGATCTCACCTCAAAGGAAATGAAGATGATCTGCGACGTACCGGTACCGGTGGTGGCCATCGACCGTTATTTTCGGGATATCAGCGTGGATTGTGTGTCTTTCGATAATTTTGCCGGGGCCTGTGAAGCGGTGCGCTACCTGATCGGTTTGGGCCATACGAAGATCGGCTATATCTGTTCCGCTGTGGACAGCGAGAATTTTAAGGAACGGCGGGCCGGTTACGAGGCGACGCTCCGGGAAAATGGGATCGAACCTGAGAAGACCTATATGATCCGGGTGGATAATAACGGACAGGAGATCGAAACGTGCCTGATGGAAGAGCTGGGCAGACGCGCGAAGCTGCCGACCGCTTTCTTTACGGAGAGCGACACATTGGCTGTGGAAACGATCAAATGCCTCCAGCAGTTAAAAATCGATGTGCCCGGCGAAGTATCGGTGGTCGGATTTGACAATATCGTCGTGGCAAATCTGGTAACGCCGGAATTGACCACCATGAGCGTTCCGTGGAGCGATCTGGCCGATCTGGCGGTGGGCCGCCTGATCGATAAGATGGAGGAAGAACAGGGAAGAAACCTGAAAATGAAAATTGAAGTGAAACTGATTGAACGGAATTCCTGCCAAAAACGTTAAAAGCAGGCGATTCCATAAAGAGTGAAGGAAAATAGTTCCCCAAAACGAGGGGAACCATTTTCTAAACATTTAGGGGAACGGTTTCCTAAATGAGAAATGAAGGAGGATTTGTATATGACAACCATCCTGGATGTGGCCAGACTGGCCAATGTTTCGAAAACATCCGTATCCAGATATCTGAACGGCCAGAATGCCGGTCATATGACAGATGAGACGAAAGAACGGATCGAATCGGCGATCCGGCAGCTGGAATATCAGCCCAACAGTATCGCCCGGAGTTTAAAACAGAAGTCCACCAATGTGATCGGTTTGGTGGTAAATGATATGAGTAACCTGTTTTTCCTGGAGATGATGCGGGGCGTGGAGACGGAGCTTAAGAACTCCGGTTATAACCTTTTGATCTGCAACTCGGATAACAATATTCAGATGGAGCTGGAATGCCTGAAAATGCTGGAAAAAAGACAGATAGACGGGGTGATCCTGATCGGTATGAACATGCCCAGTTCCCATATTGAGAAGCTTCAGTCCGATATCCCGATGGTATTGTTGGAGAGGGACGCCGGAAACACCAATCTGGATTCCGTAAAAATAGACAACCGGGTAGGCGCCTACGAGGCGGTACGCCACCTGATCCAAAAAGGGCATTCGAGGATCGCCCATATACAGGGGCCGGTGATCTCGGCCATGGCCATGGAACGGTACGATTCCTATCAGGAGTGTTTGCGGGAACACGGGATTCAGGTGCCATTTGAGTATGTGGTACAGGGAAATTATAAATTAGAAGGCGGATATGCGGGAATGGAGCAGCTGATGGAACTTAAGGAACCGCCCACAGCGGTGTTTTGCGCCAATGACTACATGGCCATGGGTGCCCTGCGGTATCTGATCGAGCACAATTATAAGGTTCCCCAGGATGTGGCGTTAGTAGGTTACGACGATATTATGGTGGCGAAGATGGTGACCCCGTCGCTGACCACAGTGCGCCAGCCGGTACTGGAGCTGGCCAGGACGGCGGCTCAGCTTTTACTGCGCAGGATCGCGGACAAAGACGATGCGAACTATGTGGGGCAATCGGTGGTTATGAAATCAGAACTGATCGTGCGGTCCTCAACCTGACGGCGGGGATTGCACGGGGGGAAAATTGAGTGGATGAGAGGGGAAGGAGGTTTTAAAGAGATGGGAGATTCCGGTTTTGAAGAGATGAAGAAGGAGTGGAAGGGGCTGATCGACATCGGGTGCAAGCCCTTTGGGTCGGCGAACCTGATCCGGGCGGCGGATTACCTGGTGGAGAGGCTTGGCAGGATCTGCCCGGATGCGGCGCAGGATGTCTATGAGATGCCGGCTTGGGAGGTAGGAGACTGGAGCCTTGGATTTGTGGATTCGGAAGGCGGGGAATTAAAAGCTTATCCGTTTTTGGGCAGCGGAGCGTCAGATGGATTCGAGGGAAGGCTTCGGTTTGCCGGATATAACAGAGTATGGAACATGTATGTCTGGGACAGATACGCGGTGACAGACCCGGAAGGGGAAATAAAGGCGTATGTGACCATCAGAGAAGGAGGCGGTGCAATCCCACAGATGCTGTTCACGGGAACAGGCGGACTTCCGCATTTTATGGTGGGAGAAGAGGAGAGAAGCAGAATTTTGGAGGCGGTCGAAAGCGGAGCGCGGATCGGGGGATTCGTGCAGGCGAAAATGCAGCCGGACAGCCGGTGCTATGACGTGGTGGGAAGTCTGGGAGACGCGGATGAGAAGGTGGTGCTGTGCGCCCACTTTGACACGGTCTACAATACCACAGGGGCATATGATAACGCGGCGGGAGCGGCGGCGCTGCTGGAGACGGCCAGGAGGCTTAAGACATACCGTCTGAAGAAAAGGGTGGAGATCCTTTTGACGGACGGGGAGGAATTCGATCTAAGAGGCGCCAGAGCCAGATGTGCTAAGGACCAGGAGAAGACCGCAGCGGTTATCAACCTGGACGGCGTGGGCAGAGAGAACATCCTGGAAGTGTGGAGCGGGCCGGAGAGCTTTGAGAGAAAGATAAGGACTTACCTGGATAAAAGCAGGGAGGAGTTTACACCGGTCTATATCTGTCCGCCTCCGCCTGGAAGTGATCACGCGCCGTACTTTGAAAAGGGAATTCCGGTCTGTATGCTTACCTTTAATGACCAGGGAATTCTTCATACGCCGGAGGACGTATATGAAGAGAGCAAGCTTGCGAATATGTCGAAAATCGTCAGGCTGACGCTGGGATTGATGGAACACCTTGGATTTATTGAAAAGATTGGGGAACAGTAAAAACTTTATCAGTTTATAATTAGGAGGTATTTTTATGAAAAAGTTACTGGCAGTTTTACTTTGCGGAGCAATGGTGTTAGGCATGATGGGATGTTCGGAAAAAGAAGAGCCTGCGGCCTCAAAGCCAAAAGAATCGGCGGCGCCTGCGGCAGATGAACAGAAGGAAGCCCCCGCGGATACGGAAAAAACGGATGGGGAGAAAAAGTTACTAGGCGTCAGCCTGATGACCCTCCAGTACGAGTTCTTCCAGGATATTAAGGCGGGAATTGAAGAGGCGGCTAAGGATAAATATGAAATCGTATTCAACGATCCGAATATGGATCTGCAGAATCAGATCGACGCCATTGAGAATTTCTGTGCACAGGGTGTGGACGCCATTATCCTGACCTGCGTGGACGGAAATGGAATCATTCCGGCGCTGGATACCTGTGAAGAAAAAGGGATTCCGGTCATCACGGTGGATTATAGGCCAAGCGGCGGAAAATTCGAGACCTACATCGGTTCCGATAACTTCCTAGGCGGACAGCTGGCGGCGAAATGGGCGCTCCAGAATGTACTCAAAGGAAATGAGACCCCGAATATTGTATTCCTGAGCAACCCGATGTCCATCGCAGCGGTAGAACGGATCGACGGGTTCAAAGATATCCTGTCGAAGGAATGTCCGAAAGCGAATATTGTGGCGGAACAGGGCGCCGATTCGAGAGAATCTTTTATGAGCGTGATGGAAGACGTATTGACGGCCAATGACAAAGTGGATCTGGTATTTTCCTACAGCGCGGACGGCGGATTGGGATCTTATGACGCGATCCAGGCGGCAGGCAGGGAAGATGAGATCGCGGTGATCGGCTTCGACGCATCGGCGGAAGAACAGAACGTGATCGCGGAAGGCGGATGCTACAAGGGCAGCATCATGCAGTTCCCCAGCAAGCTGGCGGAGACAGCGGTAGAGTGTGTCGACAAAGTCCTGGCCGGAGAAACCCTCCAAGCGGATACGACGGTAGAAGTTGGTGTGTATACGAAGGATAAGATCTTCTACGCCTCCGACCTGAAGTAAAAAAGATCGGATACAGAGAAATCCGGTCCGCAAAACGAAGACCGGATACCGGATGGAAAAGAAACGAGCGCAGCGAAAAACAGGAATTATAAAAAAGAGGGACGAAGGCTTATGGACAGCGGATACATATTGGAGTTTCAGGGCATCAGCAAATCTTTTGTAGGCGTACAGGCGTTAAAAGATATCAGCTTTGGCGTAAAAAAAGGCGAGGTCCATGCACTGCTGGGTGAAAACGGCGCGGGAAAATCAACCCTGATGAAGATTCTCTCAGGGGCATACAGCAAGGACACGGGCAAAATACTGATCGACGGCCGGGAAGTGAACATCCGTCATACAAAAGATTCGGAGAAGCTCGGAATATCCATCATATACCAGGAGCTGAACCTGATACCGGAGATGTCGGTGGCGGAAAATATATTTCTGGAACGGCAGCCGAAAAAGGCGGGATTCCTGGATTGGAAGAAAATGAATAAGGACGCCGTTGAGGTTTTGAAAAGGATCGACATGAATATTTCGCCCAAAGTATTGATCTCAACGTTAAGTGTAGCCCAAAGGCAGATGATAGAAATTGCCAAGGCTATCTCGCTGAACGCCAGAATCGTGATCATGGACGAACCTACCTCCGCCCTGACGGAAGGGGAGACCAAAAAGCTGTTCCAGGTGATCGGGAATCTGAAGGAGCAGGGAATCACGATGATCTATATCAGCCACCGGATGGATGAAGTATTTGAAATCTGCGATTCCTATACGGTTATGCGGGATGGGACTTTTATCAGCAGCGGCAGTATCCGGGATGTGAACCTGGATAAGATTATCGAATACATGGTTGGAAGGCCGATGTCCCAGGTGTTTCCGGAAAAGAAAAATAAAATCGGCGATGTCATTATGCAGGTACAGGACCTGCATAATGACAAGGAAGTCCGGGGAATCACCTTTGACCTGCGAAAAGGGGAAGTGTTGGGCTTCGCAGGACTGGTGGGAGCCGGAAGAAGCGAGACCTTAAAAGCGGTGTTCGGGTCGGATAAGAAGGCAAAGGGGACGGTTCTCATCAACGGGAAGAAGGCCTCAATCCATTCCCCGAAGGATGCGATCCACCATGGACTTGGCTTCCTGCCCGAAGACCGGAAGGGGGAAGGCCTGGTCACCGAGCTGTCCGTGATGGACAATGTGGTGATGGCAAAACCCGAGAACGCCATGGTCAAAGGTTTCTTCTCCGCCAAACGGGCGAAAGAGCTGTGCCGGCGGTATATTAAGGATCTGATGATCAAGACGCCGTCGGAGACCCAGACGGCAAAGTATCTAAGCGGCGGAAACCAGCAGAAGGTGGTATTGGCCAAATGGCTGAACTGCGGGCCGGAGATCATCATCCTGGATGAACCTACCCGTGGAATCGACGTCAACGCGAAGATGGAGATTTACAATATGATCACGGATCTGGCCGCTCAGGGGAAGTCAATTATCCTGATCTCGTCCGAAATGCAGGAAATTATCGGACTTTGTGACAGAGTGAATGTCATGTTTGAGGGAAAGATTGCGGGCGTACTGATGAAAGAAGAGTTAACACAGGAAAAGATAATGCATTATGCAACCGGGGGGAACCAGAATGAATGAAAAAGTAGAAACGAAGAAAAGGATTAACTGGAATGATCTGGCCATCGTCTTGATTTTACTTGTGCTGATCGTGATACTGGCAATCATCAAACCGGTGTTCCTGTCAGCGGAAAATCTGCTGAACATCATGCGGCAGGTGACGATCGTGGCCATTCTGGGCATCGGGATGTCCTATGTCCTGATATCCGCAGAGATCGACTTAAGTGTGGGCTCCCTGGCGGCATTATCCGGTATTATCGTAGCGCTGACCCTGAAATCCGGGTGGAATATGGGAATCTGCATCTTGCTGGCGCTGCTGTCCAGCGTGTTCTGCGGATTTTTAAATGGAGCCATACACACGTTCGCGAAGATCCCATCCTTTATTGTGACGATGGGTATGCTGAACATCGCCAGAGGAGTTGTGCTGGTCATCACGAATTCTTATCCGATCACCGGTCTGCCCGCCGCTTTTAAGGTTCTGGGGCGGGGCTATTTGGGACCGATTCCGATTCCGGTCATCATCATGGTGGTCTGTTATGTGATCGGCTACATCGTGCTGAAATACACGAAATTCGGCCGCAGCATCTATGCCATCGGCGGAAACATTGAAGCGGCCAGATTATCGGGGATACCGGTATCCAGAAATAAAGTGCTCATACATACCATCAGCGGGCTGACCGCCGGAATCGCGGGGGTTGTCCTGGCCTCCCGCGTGTTCTCAGGACAGCCGGGGGCAGGAAACGGACTGGAGCTGGATGCCATTGCCGCATGTGTAATAGGCGGCACCAGTACTTCCGGAGGAAAAGGACGTCTCTGGGGAACCTTCCTGGGAGCCCTGATTATGGGAATTATCGCAAACGGCATGAACCTGCTGAATATTTCCACCAACTGGCAGCTGATCATGCAGGGGACAATCATCATCGTGGCAGTCGGACTGGACAGACTGAAGAGCGATTAACTGGAGGAAAATATGGACGAGATCAAAAAAAGCATACAGGAAAAGCAGGAAGAATATCTGGAGTTCTTAAGAAAACTCATCGGGATGGATACTTCGGTCATCCGCCACGGGGAAGACGGGCAGGAAGCGAAGGCGCAGGAGTTCCTGGCGGAATATCTGAAGAATATGGGCTGCGAAGTGGATATGTTCGAGCCGGACAATGAGCGCATGAGCAAATATCCCGGTTATAACCACGGACATCAGTACAAAAACCGGCCCAACGTAGTCGGGACTTACAAGGGAACCGGCGGCGGCAGATCCCTGATCTTAAACGGCCATATCGATACGATGCCTTCCGGAGAGCTGAAACGCTGGAAATACAATCCGTGGGAGATGACGGAGGAAGACGGCAAATTGTACGGACTGGGTACGGACGATATGAAAGGCGGCCTTTCCGCCGCGATACTGGCCCTGGAACTGGTGCTTTCCACAGGGTTTAAACCGCGGGGAGATATTATGATCCAGAGCGTGGTAGATGAGGAGGGCGGTGGAAATGGGTCCCTCTCCTGTGTGGATATGGGATACCGGGCCGACGGCGTGATTATCGCGGAAGGAACGAATCTGGAAGTATTCCCGGTGAACCGGGGCGCCTGGCTCGGCGAGGTGGAGATCGACGGCCTTCCGATCCATGCCAGCCTCCGTGGATTTGGGCAAAGCGCGATCGACAAGATGGTCAAAGTCATGAACTGCATGCGGGAACTGGAATTAAAATGGCTGACCACCAAACGCCACCCCCTGCTGGATCCTCCCACGATCAACTTTGGTTATATTCAGGGCGGGGTAGCGGCCTCTACTGTGGCGGAAAGCTGCCTGATGAAATTCGAAATCGAATACTATCCGTCGGAGCTTGATAAACTGGGCAACCGGTTCCCGGTAGACAAGGATGAGGTGGTGAAGGAAGTGGAAGATTATGTAAATGCCATGGCAAACGGCGACGAGTGGCTTAAGGATCATCCGATCCGCTTTCACTGGTTCCAGGACTGTGCCCCTTTCGAGACAGACGCCAATGACCCCTTAGTACAGACGCTGGCAGATGTGGCCCTGGATGTGACCGGCAGAAGAGTGATCGCGGGAATGTCGGCCGGCTGTGACGCCAGACATTTTACCAATATAGCAAAAGTGCCTACCGTGGTATATGGCCCCGGCACCTGCCAGAATGCCCATGTGGTAAATGAATACCTGACGAAAGACCAATTTTTCAAGGCGATTGAGTCCTATGCGAAAATGATCATGAACTGGACGGCTTGAGCCATTATGGTCAACTGCGGTTAGTGATTTACATAAAAATATTAGCAGTTTACATAATGCATATGAATTTATGACATGAACCGTCAGAACGATGTAGAAGAGGGAACCGTAAACGAGAGGAAGCAGAAATCAAAAAGAATAGTTATAAGAGTACAGGAGAAGGGTATGAGAAAATATAACGTTTTATTTGCAGGCGAATCCTGGTTTTTTACCACGACGGAAACAAAAGGTTTCGATCAGTTTACCATAGGGGGATATGAGACGGAGATCGGCCGGGTACGCGCGTATATGGAAGAATATGCGGATATCCCCCATATTCCGGCCCACCTGGTGGCCACAGAGTTTCCGGATTCTGCGGAAAAACTGAAAGGATACGATGCCGTGCTGGTCAGTGATGTGGGGGCCAATTCTTTTCTCCTGCATCCGGACACCTTCCAGCGCAGTATCCCCACGCCGGATAAGCTAAAGGCGATCGCGGACTACGTGGAGCAAGGCGGTGCGTTCGGAATGATCGGCGGTTATATGACCTTCATGGGGATCGAAGGGAAGGGCCGGTATCACGATACGGTTATCGAAGAGATTCTGCCTGTAACCATGATGCAGACCGACGACCGCAGAGAACACCCTGAGGGAATTACCGTGACGGCCTGCCAGGACCCGCTGACCGAAGGGCTGCCTTCCCCGTGGCCGTATCTGCTGGGATATAATAAGCTGACCGCAAAGGATGGAGCCCGGGTACTGGCGCAGTTTGAGGGAGATCCGATCCTGACGCTTGGAACCTACGGAAAAGGACGGACCTTTGCCTGGGCCAGCGACTGCGCTCCCCACTGGATGCCGGCGGCCTTTTGTGAAAGCGAATTGAACAAAGAGCTGTGGAGAAGGGTTTTGACCTGGGCGGCAGGGGAATAAGAAGGAGTAAAAGGAACTGCCTCACTCGCTTAGCGTTCTTCCTGGAAGCTTCGTATGCTAGCTGCTTAGGGCTTGGAACCGCGGGCGGTATACGAGGATGCTCCGGGCGGCCGGGTTCTTTTGTATCTTCCTGGGAGCGCATAGGGCGGCTGAGAATACGCTTAGTGAATCCGGCTTTTCGATTTCACTTAGCGTATTCCAGCGTTAGCCCTCCGCGCTCCCAGGAAGATACAAAAGAACCCGGCCGCCCGGAGCATCCCCATATACCGCCCGCGGTTCCAAGCCCTAAGCAGCTAGCATACGAAGCCTCCAGGAAGAACGCTAAGCGAGTGAGGCAGTTCCTTTTATGATGTTACTGTTCAAAATTTCGGACTGCCCTCGGAATATCCGGCCTTTTTTAAGGTGAATTCTATGGACACGTCGTCCCCCTTTATATCGGGAAGCAGAATTCCACCGGACATCAGCGCGCGCCCGGTATATACGCGTTCTTCTCCCGGGACCATGTAACTATCGTCCGCCGCCAAACCTGCAAGACGGATTCTTGGGCGCAGGGAATTGGATGAGGCTCTGAAAACAATACCCTGGACCAGAACCTCTGCCTGATCTTTAGAGACAAAGGACCAGACGGACAGGTTTTCTTCATAAGGGTTGCTCAAACGGTAATATAAGCCATTATATATGAGAGACTGATACTCTTTGTAGCGGGTGACCTGTCCGGCAACCTCTTCTTTCTCTTGCCGGTCTAATGTATTTAAGTCCAGCTCATAACCAAAGCTGCCTGCCATCGCTACGGTTCCCCTTGTACGCATAGAGGTGGTCCGGCCGGTCTGATGATTCGGTACGGCGGATACATGGGAGCCCACAGCTGAAATAGGATAAAAAAAACTGGTTCCATATTGGATAAATGAGCGCTCATGGGCATCCGTATCATCGCTGCACCATATTTGAGGACAATAATACAGCATTCCGGCGTCAAATCTTCCGCCGCCTCCGCTGCATCCTTCAAACAGCACATCCGGGAAATCATGGGTCAGCCTTTCCAGAAGGCTGTATAGTCCCAGAATGTAGCGGTGGGGCAGTTCTGCCTGCCGGCTGTTCGGAAGTGTCGGGGTGTACCAGTCGCATATACTCCGGTTCATATCCCATTTGACATACTCGACATGGTTTTCGCTTAAGACTTTACTCATGGCCTGATACAGATACTCCACAACTTCCGGATTGGACATATCCAGGACAAGCTGGGATCTGCTCCGCGTAGGGTTTCTGCCCGGAATGCGAATAGCCCAGCCGGCATGTTTACGGTATAACTCACTGTCCTCCGAGATCATTTCAGGCTCAAACCATAAGCCGAATTTCATGCCCATACGGTTAATCCGTTCTACAAGCCTGTTAAGGCCTCCCTGCAGCTTTGTTTCATTGACGAACCAATCGCCAAGACCCGACGTATCGGAATCCCGTTTTCCAAACCATCCATCGTCCAAAACCATCATGTCAATTCCCAATTCGGAGGCCTGCTTTGCGATGCTTTCTATTTTTTCCTCATCAAAATCAAAGTAGGTAGCCTCCCAATTGTTGATTAAGACGGGCCTTTTCGACAATTTGTATTTTCCCCTGCACACATGATTGCGGATGAGATTATGGAAGTGATGGGAGAGTTCCCCCATACCATGATCCGAGCAGGATAAAATCACCTCCGGCGCATAGAAGCACCTGCCTGCGGATAACGTCCATGCAAAGGTATCCGGATTCACGCCCATTACCACGCGAACCTGGTCTAACTGGTCCCTTTCTATCTGGGTTTGGAAACCTCCGCTATACATAAGCGCGGCGCCGATACAAAAGCCGGAGGTTTCCGTACATCCCTTTTCACACAGAAGCACCGCCGGGTTCTGCTGGTGACTGGACGTTCCCCTGGTGCTGCTGCTTTCCTGAATGCCATGGATCAAAGGGGCCCTTTCCGCCTGCCGCTCCATCGTATGCCTTCCGTGAAAATGCACCCATTCCCAATCTCCGTACGGGATATCCAGGCATAAGCTGTGTACCCGGTTGATTAAAATCGGCGTATCACCCTGATTTCGGATCACCACACTTCTGGTAATCACATCGGTTTCTGAAAGCACCCCATACTTTAAGATTACTTCGACCTGGGATGCCGTATCTTTTAATAGGATTTCCAGGGTTTCGGCCTCGGAAGCATCGGCATACACTGCGGGCAGTCCGGGGATGTTATATTTTTCATTTTTAATATGATACTCCCGGAATCTAAGATCCAAGGCGCGGCTCCCATCCTCATGGGTAACGCAGACCGCGGGCACACGGAAATCCCCCACGCCGCCTGCCGCGTATTCTAAAGGCATAGTATTCAGCGAGTAGGCTCTTTGATCCCCGGCTTCATAGATATTTCCCGAAAAGCCAACGTCCGGGTAATCCAACAGATAATCCATACAACAGTCTGTTTTTGGACCGTACCATAAATGCTGGAGAACTCCGAAGTTGTCTGCTTTCATCTGATAAAGCGTATGGGCGGTCTCTAAATAAAATACGTTGTTTTCCACTCTAATAGCCATAAGTTTGTGTCCCTTCTCTGCCGGAGCTTACAATATCAAAGGAAAAGTCAGTTAAATCTGCTGATAATGTAATACTTGCCGCACCGTATTTTCTTGTTATAATCAGCTGGTCTTGTTTTGCTTCTACCTCAATGCCTCCATCCAGATGAAAAGCGGGATCTGTATTTCTCAATTCCATCAATTCTTTAAGCTTTCTCACCACAGGACGGTTCTGCTGTTCCCGGATCTCTTCCAATGAATAATAATGCCTGTTAATGTCACGTCCATTCTTCGTCTGGTTCATGAGCTCCACATCATTTTCCCCTGCAAGAAGTCCCACATAATAAACCTGCGGAATGCCCGGTGCGAAAAATTGGATAGCCCTGGCCAGAAGATAGGCCGCGTCATTATTGCCTAATGCGGAATAATAGGTGGTATTGACCTGGTAAATATCAAGATTGTTATATGCTTCAGAGCTATAAATCTTCTTGACATTTGCCCCGTGTTGATACATTTGTTCCTTTACCTTTTCGATTTCCTCATCAGGGAGCAGATCCTTAACATCTACGATACCGATACCGTCATGGGTATCCAGGGTTGTGAACTGTTTCATCGGACACATCTGCAGCCATCTCTTTAAGTATTCGCCCGTATGATTATACAGCGCATGTAAGGTCAGGACCGGCAGAGCAAAATCATAGATCCAGAAGCTGTGCGACGCGATTTTCAGCGGGATAGTATAGTGCTCATGAATTTCCGGTAGAATTTCTGCGCCGTATTCTGCTGTTGTTTTCTCTATCTCACGGAGCAGCTCCCACACATCCGGCTCCACAAAGAAACAGCTGGTATTTTTCTTTTTTACCGCGTATGCAAAAGCATCCAGACGGATAACGGCAGCCCCCTTAAGACACATGTTTTTTAAAGTGTCTTTCATAAAATTCCTGACCGCTTCTTTGGTAAGATTCAGATCTACCTGCTCTTCACAGAACGTACACCATATCTTTTCCCTGGTTCCGTCCTTAAATTCCGCCTCAATGTATGGCGCCCTCGGTTTCCTTTTGTATATTTTATCGATCTGCTCCTGCGTAGGCTCTCCGTTGTCCCAGAATTCCTGATACCGGATAAAAAAATCCTTGTAAGCAGACGCCTCTTTTTTTTCCAGGAAATCCTGAAAGTATTCGGAAGAAGCGGAGATATGATTTACCATAAAATCAAACATCAGATAGTAATCATTCCCAATAGCGGATACATCCTGGAAATCTCCGAAGGCCTCGTCCACCTTTGTATAACACTTCGGCGCAAAGCCGCGGTCTGCCGAGGAAGGGAAAAAGGGGAGGATATGTACACCGCCCACCGCTTCTTTATAGTAGGTATTGAGTACGGCATGCAGATCTTTTAGATTTCTGCCCATGCTGTCGGCATAGGTGATCAGCATAATCTTATTATTAAGCTTCATTATCATAGACTCCTAACCTTTTATTGCTCCATTTGCGACGCCGTTTAAGATCTGTTTCTGACATATGATATAGAATATCAATATGGGGATCAATGCAAGTATATATGAGGCAAATGCCAGATTATAATTCGTTCCGAACTGCGTCTGGAAATTAAGCTGCGCCAACGGCAATGTGTTTTGTCCTGTTCCGGACATGATAACAAGCGGCGTCATAACATCATTCCATGTACCAAGCGCTGTGAGAATCGCAACCGTTGCGTGCATGGGTGTCATGATCGGAAAAATGACCTTCCAATACGTGGTCCATGTGCTTGCCCCGTCAATGTCCGCGGCTTCTTCTAATGCGACCGGAATATTCTTTAAGTATCCGGTATAGAGCAGAACATTCATCGGCATATAGAATACCAGGTACAGCAATATGACTCCGGCGCGGTTTCCCAGTCCCATCTGCGCGGTCTGTTTTACTAAGGGCATCATCAGTATGGAAAAGGGAACAAACATGCCGCTGACGATATACAGATAAATAAAACGGAAGCTCTTTTTCCTTGCCATGCCCCTGCCGATGACATACCCCGCAATCGAATGAATGAGAATAGCCAGAACAATGGTAGTTAAAGTAATCAAAAGGCTGTTTCCCAGGGAATGCCAGAAATCAGTGACTTCCATAGCCTGCCGGAAATTATCAAGGCTCCAGTGGACGGGAAAAGACAAGGCGCCGGCTACGTCATTGGTCATTTCGCTGGGCTGCTTAAATGCTATGATAAAGGCCATATAGAGCGGGAAAAATATCGTTACTGTTCCTAAAATCAAAACAAGGGTAAGTACCCAGTTCGTTTTTGTGGTTTTCCGCCTCATAATTGCTCCTCCTTTTTATTCATAACGGTCATTTGGAAAATAGATATGGCGACGATCACAATGAAGAAAATTACGGCGTTGGCACTCTGGAAACCAAACTGGCCGCCATCCATTCCGTTCCGGTATATGAGATAGGAGATAGATTCCGTACTCTGCGCCGGACCACCTTTAGTCAAAGATATAATCTGATCGAAAACCATCAGGAAATTCTTTGTGCTTAATACCAGATTGATGGTCACAAAGGGGATAACAAGCGGTAACGTCACATGACAGAATTCCTTCCATTTACTTGCCCCGTCCAGCATACTTGCTTCATATACGTCCTGCGGAACCGTCTGCAGGCCCGAGATATAAATAATGGTATTCAGTGCCACCGCCTGCCAGACGCCTACGATCAGCACGCCGACCCACGCATAGGTTTCACTGGCAAGAATGCTGTTCTGCAGTCCGCTTATATGAAACGTATTCCCGACTGCCGGAAGAATATAGGTAAATATAAAGCTGAAGATGTAGCCGATCACCAATCCCCCCAAAATGTTCGGAACAAAATAAATTCCTCTGACCGCGCTCTTGAAACGAATCCGGCTGTTTAATCCCAAAGCCATAATCAGGCTGAGCACGTTTACCAGTACCGTTCCCGCCAAAGCGTATTTAAAGGTAAACAGATAGCTTTTTCCCACCCGGACATCGGAGAAGAGATCGATATAGTTTCGGAATCCTACGTAATCATAACTGCCATATCCTTTATAATTCGTGAAACTGTAGATAATACCCTTTATCATAGGCAGCGTATTGAAGGTAAAGAACAAAACCAGAACACAGATGATAACGGCCCAGAATGTTTTATCACGATTTGTCATCCTTTTTTTCATTATATCCTCCTTGCGTGCGTCTCTTTGCACTGATTGGTATGGGCGGACCAGCCTTCGCTCAATCCACACCCTCCGTTTCCTGCCGGTATTGCTGTATCTTCCAGATCAAATCCCTGTTATACCGTTTCCATTCCTTGTCAAACCGTTCCAAGAACCGATCCGCCGCGCCCTCCTGGGTATCCAGCAAAAAGGTCTGGATCATGGCGTCTACACTCATTTCACTGGGATAATGGTGATCCTGATAATCGGCCATTCTGTCATTTTCAATATAAGACCGCATCCCTTCTAATTCGGCCGGAATTTGGAAATCGCCTTCTTTACAGGCGATCCCGCCCTGGTCGTCCAGATAGATCTGGATGGTTTCATCCTCATATAAAAACCGGAGTACCTCATATACGGCTTCTTTATTTTCACAATTCTTCATCACGCTGAACTGTAAATCTATGCCTGAGTTCAGGACATTTTCTTCTTCCGACGCGTTTGCGGGAAAGGTAAAAGAATCGATATTCATAGATGGATTTACCGACTTGATCTGCGGTATCGCATAGCTGCCGATGGGATACATGGCAGACTGCCCTCTGGCAAAAGCGGTGCATGCGTCGTTATATCCGTAGGCATATGGATTGGGTTCCGCGTAATCGAGCAGTACTTGCATTTTTTCGGCAACCTCGCGGTAGGATTCCGTAAAAGTCGTGTTACCCATATTTACCTGGCTGCAAGTATCCGCATCCGATAAACCGACTGCCAGGGCATTCCAGGGCGCATAACAGGTCCAGGTATCCTTATAGCCCAAATATAACGGCTGGATTCCGTTACTTTTTATCTCATTGCACAACGCTGTAAATTCATCCCAGGTTCCTGGTATTTCCCATCCATGCTCCTCGAACATATCCTTGTTGTATAGAATCCCGGCCGCATTCGCCGCATAGGGCAATGCATAAATACCCTCCTGCGGAATAAACTCAAGTTTCTTGTCCATATCCAGGTAGGACTGCTTTACCTCTGTGACTTCCTCAAGATCCGAAATATCCATAAATAACTCGGCATCCAGAAAATTTGAATAATTGATATCGCCGCCGATCCCTACAATGTCAGGATAATCTTCTCTGATAAACCTTGTTTTCAGGATTGTCATGGCTTCATTGGGGGAATCGATGGTCAGGTGAATATCATCGTGGGAGGCATTGAAACGTTCTGCGATTTCCTCAAAAGCTTTTACCGCTTCCGGTTTATAGGACACCAGTTCCACCTCCGTCTTACTCTCAGGTGCGCCTTGGCCGCATCCGGCAAGACTTGCCATTCCCGCCATAATACCTAAAACCACGGAAAATCTTCGGACTCTTTTCCCATTTAACATACATTCCTCTCCTCTCAGGCGGATTTCAGTTTTTATTGTTACATCTATTTTAACATACCATTATGCTAACTATAAATACCAGTATTTTTCATCTTTTATATCACTATGCTAGCTTTTGTGATATAATATCAAGTGATATCGCATTTTGGTATATTCCATGATAAAGGAGTCTGAAATGAGCAATATTTTCTTTAACATTTTTCCCAATGAAAACTTCATTGATCTGGGCATGTATCAGTATGGCTGTGAGCAATGCGAACCTGGGCATTCGTTTGGCCCTGCCGCGAGAAATCATTATTTGTTCCATTATATTATTGCCGGTACGGGAACGCTCATGGCGGATAATGCCAATGGCGAGACACAGACATACTCCATAAAAAGCGGGCAGGGGTTCCTGATTTTTCCCGGACAGATTACGACGTATATCGCGGATCAGGAGCTTCCATGGGAATATGTATGGATTGAGTTTGACGGTTTGCGGGTAAAAGAGGCGCTTGCATTGACGGAACTTTCCAAAGACGCCCCCGTATACCGCTCGCACTCCAAAAATCTTCGTGAACAAATGTTGAATGAAATGTTATATATTGCCCATCATGAAAAGGAATCCCCCTTTCATCTGATCGGCCATCTGTATCTGTTTTTTGACTACCTTACCCAGTCCGCGAAATCCAGCAGACTGGTGAAGAGCAGCAAAATGAGTGATTATTACATCAAGGAAGCCATCAACTACATTGAACAAAACTTCCAAAACGACATTACGATCGAAGACATTGCCGCTGTCTGCGGAATTAACCGCAGCTATTTTGGAAAAATTTTCAGAAATGCAGTCGGGCGCTCCCCGCAGGAATTTTTAATGAATTATCGAATGGTTAAGGCCACAGAATTATTAAAACTGACCTCCCTGTCGATTGCGGACATCAGTTCGGCTGTGGGGTATGAAAACCAGCTTCATTTTTCACGCGCGTTTAAAACTATTTATGGCGTTTCCCCCAGAGAATGGAGAAATCAGCACAGATAAATTCCATTTTACCGGTCTTGCAAATTTAGGTGTAATAAACTACAATAATGCTTGATACACAGATAACCTGCAGGAATAACGACAAGTGTTATACTCAAACGGAAGCGACAGCACAGAAAGGAGACAGATATGGCAGAAAAGCAGCGGCCGGTACCGGGAGATTTTTACCGGCGTGATCCGGATAAATTATATCAAATCATTACAGTGGCGCAGGATGTGGATGACGGGGGCTACAAAGTGGTTTATCAGGCGTTAACCGGGGAGTTCCCGGTCTACACGGAACCAATGGAGCGTTTCCTGGCCGAGACGAACCGGGTTCGTCCCAGGAAATCTGCCGGAACATATGAACCGGGGATACAGGATCAAGGCATGCAGACTGCGGGCGCGCAGGCGCCGGGCATGCAGGCTTCAGAATCTATGAAGACGAACGGCCAAGAAAGCGGGGATATCCGAGAGGATATTCAACAGACCCTTTCGGAAGACCCGGAGGAGGGGACCGTGAACCCCAGGCTTTTAGAATTCCTGGACGCCTCTACCAATCAGGAAAAACTGGATATTCTCCAGAAAATCCGCAGAGAGATCGATGATAAATTAATGGACGACCTGGCCATGTCCATGGATCTGACTCTGAGCGGAAAGGATATCCAGCAAAAGTACAAAGAATTACAAAATTGTCTGCTTACCTATATCAAATACGAGAGCGCCAGACGATAAAGAGAATGCCCGATGCTTAGGACTTGGAACCGCGGTCTGTATGCGGGGACAAGCCGGCTGGCCGGGTTCAAGGATAAGAGCCTATTCACCAGAAACACATCATGTGTTCCCGGTGGATAGGCTCTTGTTCGTCGGACGTGAAGTCCACCGGTCATACCTTAAACAGCGGACATACCAAAACCAGAGAAAGTAACCGAAGCATCACTGAGACAAATTATGAGACAATACGCTTATAAATAACCCATTTCCATTGACATACAGGAAAAACATGGTATTATATTAATAATGGTAATAATTACTATTATTTAGACCCAGATAACTATAGGAAATCAACTAAGGAGGAACAAAATGAATCATTTACCAATGAGCGTACGTGTCCCGATTGAAACAGACAATCCTTCAATTCAAAGAGAAGAGTCCCTTTGCATCAAATGCGGGCAATGCCGGGAGATATGCAGCAGCTATATCGGCGTTCATAACACGTACCGTCTGGAGGATACAAATAACAAGGCAGTCTGTATCAACTGCGGACAATGTGCGAATGTCTGTCCGGTATCCAGCATCACGGAAACCTACGAATATCCGGATGTCAGGAAAGCCATAGCAGATCCGGATAAAATCGTCATATTCAGTACATCCCCGTCCGTGCGTATTGCACTTGGAGAAGAATTTGCCATGCCGGACGGAAGCTTTGTACAGGGAAAAATGGTAGCCCTCTTAAGAAAACTCGGCGGCGACTATGTGCTGGACACAAATTTTGCTGCCGATCTGACTGTGGTAGAGGAAGCCAGCGAACTGATTGAGCGGATCACGAAACAGCAAGCGCCCCTGCCCCAATTTACCAGCTGCTGTCCGTCCTGGGTAAAATATGCGGAAACCTACCATCCGGATCTGCTTCCCCATCTGTCAAGCTCGAAGAGTCCCATCGGCATGCAGGGACCGACCATAAAAACCTACTTTGCCAAACAGATGAACCTGGATCCGTCAAAAATCGTCAACGTCGCGGTAACCCCCTGCACAGCCAAAAAATTTGAGATCCGCCGGGAAGAGATGAACGCAGCCTCCGGCTATCTGGGCCTAAACAATGTAAGGGACATGGACTATGTCATCACCACCCGCGAACTAGCCAAATGGGCAAAAGAAGAAGACATCGATTTTATCTCCCTTGAAGATTCCGATTACGACCGCCTGATGGGTGAAGCTTCCGGCGCAGGCGTGATCTTCGGAAACACGGGAGGCGTAATGGAAGCGGCCCTGCGCACCGCCTATGAATACATCACCAAAGAAGCGGTCCCGGAAGACTTCCTAAATCTTCAGCCGGTACGCGGATTAGAAGCGGTAAAAGAAGCCACCGTAACCATTGCGGACTTACAGTTAAAGGTAGCCGTCATCTACGGCACCAAAGCCGCCACCGAATTCATAAACCAATGGAAAGAGACAAACCAGAGCTATCATTTCATAGAGGTAATGACATGTCCTGGCGGCTGTATCGGAGGCGGCGGCCAGCCCAAAGGCACTTTATTTAAAGGCGACGGCCTGCGCCAAAACCGCATAGACGGCCTGTACAACCGCGATACCCAGCTAAACCTCCGCAACAGCCACGATAATCCGGAGCTTCAAAAACTATACAAAGAATTCTACGGCCGCCCCTTAAGCAAACTGGCAGAAGAAATGCTACATACATCCTACCACGACAGAAGCAGCGATCTAGGCAAATAACACGAATCCTCAAATTTCACCTGTGTATTCACCAGTGTAGGAGGATGAGGGGATGAGGAGGAGGGCTGAAGCAGAGGCGGACGTAACGGGTCCAAAATCGCTTGAGGCCGAACCTTAGAACGGGTTACGCAGAAGAGGACGAAACCTCGCAGGACCCGGGGCACTGTCTGAGCCGTATTTTGGCGAGTTTGCCCCGGGTCCTGCTAATCGGAGGTTTCGCCCTCTTCGGAGTTACCCGTTCTTAGGTCCGGCCGAAGCGATTTTGGACCCGTTACGTCCGCCTCTGCTTCGGACCTCCTCCTCATCCCCTCATCCTCCGGTCCTTCTACGAAAAATTCACTTGACACGAAGAGTATTATTGTATACAATGATACTTAATTTGATGGTAAATTATAGCAACGCAGGTGAAAAAGAAAAAAGAGGAGTGGCGATTATGGACAACAGACCGGTTAAAATGAATGAGCACACGAATTTGCTTCAGTTGGAAGAGCATATCTATCCGTTGGTGGACGTAGATAAGCCGAACGTATTCCGAAATTTATTCCCCTATGACGAGATCCCGAAGATCGCTTTTAACGACCGGATCGTGCCGCACAATATGCCGGAGCAGATCTGGATCACAGACACCACCTTCCGGGACGGACAGCAGTCCAGGGCGCCCTATTCCACGGAACAGATCGTGAAGATATATGATTATTTCCACCGGCTGGGCGGCCCCAACGGAATCATCCGCCAGTGCGAGTTCTTCCTGTATAGCAAGAAGGACCGGGACGCGGTCTACAAATGCATGGAGAGAGGCTACCGGTTCCCGGAAGTCACCAGCTGGATCAGGGCCAATAAAAAAGACTTTGAACTGGTGAAAGAGATCGGCATGAAGGAGACGGGAATCCTGGTCAGCTGTTCCGATTATCACATTTTCTATAAGATGAAAATGACCAGAAAGCAGGCGATGGAACATTATCTGAGCATTGTCAGGGAGTGCCTGGAGACAGGGATCAGCCCCAGATGCCATCTGGAGGACATCACCCGGTCCGATATCTTCGGATTTGTCATTCCGTTCTGTGTGGAACTGATGAAATTGATGGAAGAATACCGGATTCCGATCAAGGTAAGGGCCTGCGACACGATGGGATACGGGGTGAACTACGCCGGCGCCGTAATTCCCCGGTCCGTACAGGGCATCATCTACGGGCTTACCACCCACGCGGGCGTCCCTTCGGAGCTGATCGAATGGCATGGACACAACGATTTCTATAAAGCGGTATCAAACTCCACCACGGCCTGGCTCTATGGGGCCAGCGGCGTAAACTGTTCCCTGTTCGGAATCGGAGAGCGCACCGGGAACACGCCGTTAGAGGCGATGGTATTTGAATACGCGCAGCTGCGCGGAACCCTGGATGGCATGGATACTACCGTGATAACGGAGATGGCGGAATATTTCGAAAAGGAAATCGATTACCACATTCCCTCCCGGACCCCCTTTGTAGGCCGGAACTTTAACGTGACCAGAGCCGGTATCCATGCGGACGGCCTGCTGAAAAATGAAGAGATATACAATATCTTCGATACCGGAAAATTCCTGAACCGGCCGGCGTTAGTAGCGGTATCCAACACATCGGGCCTGGCGGGGATCGCCCACTGGATCAATACCTATTATAAATTAAAAGACCAACGGCAGGTGGATAAGAACTCCGCACTGGTAGCGAAGGTAAAAGAGTGGGTGGACGCCGAGTATGATTCCGGCCGCGTCACTGTAATCACGGACAATGAGCTGGTGGTTGTTATCACTAATGCTTGTAAAGAGTTGGGGATTGTTTTATAATCGATAGGAGGATCCGATTTGAGTGAATACGATGTGCAAAAAGAAGTGACGGATAAATTTTCTCTCCGTGGAAGAGTGTTCCATAAGCTTCGCGAAGATATTTTAAGCGGCAAGTACAAACAGAACGAGGAGCTTCGGGAGGTAGCCATCGCTACGGAATTGGGGGTCAGCAGAACCCCGGTCAGAGAAGCGATCCGGCAGCTGGAGCTTGAGGGCCTGGTCAATCTGATCCCCAACAAGGGAGCCTATGTGACCGGGATCACCATCAAGGATGTCAAGGATATCTATGTGATCCGTTCCTATCTGGAAGGGCTGTGCGCCAAGTGGGCCACGGAATTCATCACGGAACAGCAGTTAGGCGAGCTGGAAGAAAATATCTATCTGTCGGAATTTCACGCGGAAAAAGAACACTATGACCAGGTGCTGGAGCTGGATAACCGGTTCCATCAGTTGCTGTACGATGCGTCGGGCAGTAAAATCCTGGATCATGTCCTTTCGGATTTTCATCATTATGTCCAGCGTGTTCGTAAGATATCCATTGCGACCCCGGAACGGGCGCTAAAGTCCAACGAGGAGCACCGCAAAATCGTGGAGGCGATCCGGGCAAGGGATGAAAAGCAGGCGGAGAGCCTGGCAAACGAGCATATCATGAACACCATGGAAAATATCAGCAAATACGGTCTGGAAAATATTCTCGGTTGAGCATGGCAGGAACAATACGGCACTCCCGGGAGAATAAAGACTGCAATAACTAGGAGGATGAGTAATGGAAAAAATCAAAATGGCGACTCCGTTGGTTGAGATGGACGGAGATGAAATGACCCGGATTCTGTGGCAGATGATCAAAGACGAGTTATTACTCCCGTTCATTGAGCTGAACACAGAATACTATGATCTGGGACTGGAGCACAGAAATGAGACCGACGACCAGGTAACCTTCGATTCCGCCGAAGCCACCAAGAAATACGGTGTGGCGGTAAAATGCGCCACCATCACGCCCAACGCGGCCAGAATGGGAGAATACAACTTAAAAGAGATGTGGAAGAGTCCGAACGGCACGATCCGTGCGATCCTGGACGGCACCGTATTCCGCGCACCCATCGTGGTAAAAGGAATCGAACCCTGCGTGAAGAACTGGAAAAAACCCATCACCATTGCCAGACATGCCTACGGCGACGTCTATAAAGCTACGGAAATGAAGATTCCGGCAGCGGGCAAGGCAGAGTTAGTATACACGGCAGCAGATGGAACCGAGACACGGGAATTGATTCATGCATTTGACGGTCCTGGAATCATCCAGGGAATGCATAATCTGAACAAATCCATTGAAAGCTTCGCCAGAAGCTGCTTCACCTATGCGCTGGATACGAAACAGACCCTGTGGTTTGCCACGAAAGATACGATTTCCAAAAAATATGACCATACCTTCAAAGATATTTTCCAGGAGATCTTTGATAAAGAATATAAGGAAAAATTCGATGCGGCCGGGATTGAATATTTCTATACGCTGATCGACGACGCGGTAGCCCGTGTCATGAAGTCGGAAGGCGGATACATCTGGGCCTGCAAGAACTATGACGGCGATGTTATGAGCGATATGATATCTTCCGCCTTCGGTTCGCTGGCCATGATGACCTCCGTACTCGTTTCCCCGGACGGATATTTTGAATATGAGGCGGCTCACGGAACGGTTCAGAGACATTACTATAAGCATCTGAAGGGAGAAGAGACTTCCACAAACTCTGTGGCTACGATCTTCGCCTGGACAGGAGCCCTTCGTAAGCGCGGCGAGCTGGATGGCAATGCGGCGTTAGCAGAGTTCGCCAACCGGCTGGAGAAGGCCTGCATCAAGACCATCGAGGACGGCAAAATGACGAAGGATCTGGCGCTGATCACAAGCATCCAGAATCCGACCGTGTTGAGCAGCGAAGGATTTATCAAAGCCGTGAGAACGACTTTGGAAGAAATGCTGTAAGCCGGAAGAAGAAAATCAGGAAAGCAATAAAAAGATAACAAATGCAGCGACAAACCCTATGCGGTTGCCGCTGCATTTTCTTTGATTCAGAGATTCAGAATATTCTATAATTATTTAATCAATACGGATCAGATTCCTGGAGTCGCCTTCGTCTGTGGCCAACTGGCCGGCCAGAGAACCGATTCCTTCCGTCAGATTTGTAAGCTGCTCGTCGCTAAGGGAAGCTAAAGATTTAAAAAAATCTTCAAAATTAGACTTCATAAACCGGTCAACCATCTGATAATAAAACTGTTCCCCCATCCGGCTTGCGCGCAGAATGATATTTTTTCGGTTATCCGCCGTTTTATACTTTTCTACCAGTCCCAGTTTGACCAGTTTTGCGGAGTACTTCGTCAGAGTGCTGGTCGCAATTCCTAACTGCTGTGAAATAAAAGCCATGGGAGCATGGCTGTCCGGGTGTTCCAGAAGATATTCCAGAACCTGCCATTCCTGCGCAGATAAGCTGAATCCGTATTCCTCATATTTCGTCTGCAGGGTAGAATTCCTTGCGGCGATATTGTTAAACCGGACGATGGAGGCGACAAGGTCGCCGTACCGCCCCTTCCAATTCTGTTTCATAAGCAAGTACCTCTTTACAAGTATATACCACCCCCTTTGTTTTTGTCAAAATTCTTCTTAGGAAATCATCATGGCCAGACAGTTGGTACTGACCATACAAAAGGCGATGATCGCAGCGCCAATCATGATTCCGGCATAGAAGCTATTGGTTTTTCTTCTTATGTACAGGGCCAGCGCGGTCGCTACGCCGAATTGCGGAATTACGTTAGAAAGCAGATCCATGTAAAAATGTGCAAAATGTCCGGTATAAAAGGGCTTGTCGAACCGAAGAATCACCTGGTAAACAACAAACAGTGCAGTCATTCCCACCAGACCGACGATTGTGCCGATGAGCACGGATTTTACCAGTCCTTTACCCTGCGTGATATCATCTTTAAATTTCAGGCAGTTGCCGGCGAGTAAAAAGAGGGAGAAATACGGCAGTAACACAAGGAAGTACCAGGGCAAGGCTGCGGCTCTCTGCGGGCTGAAGGGACGGATACTTAAGGTCCATATGTGCAGATCTGTGTTTGAATAACGGTATATCAAAAGGAGAATGAAATAAGCGCTCATAAACAGAATACCTGCAAATACCGCAGACTTCACGAGGTAGGATAATTGGAACTTGTTTTCATTGTCCGCACAGGAAAAGCCATATGTACTCAAGCTGCCTCCCTGTTTTTTTCCGAATTTGAAATGGTAAATCAAGAAAAACACCAGGAGTCCAACCGCGGAAAAAAGGGTCCAGACCACATAGCCGTTAGGCGTGGTGCCCAACTGAAACAGACGGTTGGAAGAAAGCTTGTTGCCGACAGCGGTTCCGGGAAAGAAAAAGGCAAGGGGTATCAGGGTGAGAATCAACGCGCAGATCCACCAGCCCTTTGATTTGTATGCAAAACCGGCAGGAGCCTGTTCTGCTTTTAATTTCAGGCTGGAGAACAGGCTGGAATCTAACAGGATACCGGCCAGGCTGAATAAGAACATGACCAGACCGATTATAGCCGCAGCAAGGCCGACTACTTTCCAGCCATAGATCAGATCATTTTCCGATATGGGATTCGGAGCCTCCATAGAATTCATCACAGACTGTACTTCCAGCCGGATGAACGGACCGGATATCATATCGTCCTGATGGGTCTGGTTGAGCGGATAGAAGATTCTCGCAGTTCGGTCCTCCCAGGAACCATAGAGCTTATTCGGTTCGATGATATCGGTACCGAATACCGCAGTCAGGAATTCATCCTGATAGATTTCATCAAAATCTGTGAGTCTGGCCAGAATGCCTTCATCGTGTTCTGCTGAGATCTGGACAAAATTAAAGTCATATTCCGGAAGCGCATCGTTGTAAATAACATCGGAGATTACCAGGGAGACCGGCCTTTTCGTGGAGAGTCGGTAACTGTACAAAGAACCCATGGAATGCCCTCCGACTCCAATCTGATCAGAATCCACAAATGCGAGAGTTGCCAGATAATCGTAGATGGTGTCTAATTCCATCGAGCCATTATTGGTCCAGTATTGTTGCGCGGGATTCACCTCGGTATCTCCGCACCCGGAATAATCCACGACCGCTACCACATAGCCGCGTCTGGCAAGCTCGGTTGCCCAGGGGCTGGCGATATCGGAGGGACAGTCCCCGCCGGGACAGATAATCATGGCCGGAGCGGGAGCCACAGAGGCAGAGTCCGGTACGTAGAGGTTTGCTGAGACGTTGTAACCATCATCATCCATGAGTTGTAAACGCTGAGTCTTTACAGTACCGAAGCTTGTGTCAATTCCGTAGGATAAGAGTGAGCCTAAAACAATAATAATGAGTGCAGCTGCTAAAATTCTTACTTTTCCTTTCATTAAACAAACCCTCCTGCTATTTATTTTTTCTGGACCTTTGATAGGTATATTATATAATATTGTTCATGTATAAACAATATTATATATACACAAATAATATAAGGCCGGTTTGTTTAATTCGCTTATCTTTTCGACTCACGGAGTAAAAACAGGCGGTGTCCGGAGCGATGCCGCTTCCGGCAGCCCGTATTTGATTAAAAAACTGCGGACCACTGTCAGGATATGGCAGTAGCAGGAGGAGAGGCCGGAAGCAAAGCCATCCGCATCCCCGGCCTGAAGACAATGAAACGCTTTCAGGCTGTTTAGATTCAGCTGGTTCGTACTATCGCTTTTGCCGCTGTAGAAAGAGAAATAGTAGCCCCATAACAGCAATTTGTTGATTTCACTTAAAATAGTCCGGTAAGGCTGCAAATCCAAATGGTTCATGATACAGGTAAAAATATGCTTTAAGGGTATCGACTGCGGCTGCGCGAAGCGGTCCTTCAGGGCGTTTATTTCCCGGGGCGTGATGCGGTCGAAGACGCGCAGCGCGGCAGGCCCGATCAGCAGGGCCATGAGCTGTAGTCCGCTCAGATAGAGCAAAGTGTCGTGCCGGAAGGTTTTGTCCTTCAGACAGTGAAAGGTGGCCTGATCATCCTGCATAAGAACTAAAGTTCCTTTGGCATTTATGGTTTGGCCAAAGCCCAGTTGATTCAGCATGGAAAGCGCTTTGCGGACCGTGGACACGGACACGCCGTATTGTTTTGCCAGCATGGCTTCTGCGGGCAGATAGGAACCGGATGGATATTCGCCGGTCCCTATTTTATTGATGAGATCCCGGGCGATCTGAGTATAATAGTGATCCCGGCCCCGCTCTGCATGCCATACAAAGGAGATTTTGGGATCTGCCTTCACATTCGGAAAGCGCACAGAAAATTCCTCGAGCCGGCAAAGAATATAAGCGGTGATCTCACGGTAAATATCCTGGAAACAGCGCTTGGTATCCTGAGGAGCGCTTTTATTTAAAGCATTTATGACCGCAGTCATATATCCTTGTATATTCTGCAAATCCGATATGCCGGAGGGCGAGCCGTATGCCGCAAAAAACGGCGCGTGGGCGTCTACCTGCAGACTGGAATACAATTCGGTGAACAGCAGATTCCCAGACGCATGCAGCACATCGTGCAACAGAAAATTCGCGGTACGCCAGTCATTTTTGGAATGCGGTTTTTTGGAGTATGCCAGCGCGTAAGCGTAGTGTTCCATGCTCCGCACATCACTGACCGAGACGGAAAAAGATAATAGAATGGGCATGATGATTTCTAACGTCCGGTATGCGTCTTCAATGGCAGTCCGGCATCTTAAAATATAAGGAATGGAAGAGGGGACGGTACCGTTTTGTGTACATTGATAAATGACGACCGCCGGCTTTCGTTCCTGTGTGCGGATCAGCCCTTCCTCTTTCAACGCGTGCAGCACGTCTTTGGCCGTGCGTATACCAACATGGTAAATTTCGCAGATCTGGCTCATGGACGGAAGCGCGCTGCCATAGGCGAATTGCCCGGTTAGAATCTGCTTTCGCAAATTTTGGTACAGATAATCAAATAAAGTTCTTTTGTCCTGCATGGTAATCCCTCCATTTTTCTAATATAACATAAAAAATGGCAGCAAGCTATATGCTTACGTACACAGATATGATCTTGTCTGTCGGTTTTTGTTTTGCTAAAATAATATTTGTCGAAAACCAGAAATCAATATGATTGGAGAATGGAGTTATACAGGAGCAGTTATGAAGAAAGTAAAAATATCAGTCATAGCTCTGACCGTGGTCATTCTGGCCATGTCTGTCATTACGGTCTGGAATGCGGCAGAACTTAATTATATTATTTCCCGTAAGACGGAGAGTTATGTAGAAGATGTATCCCTGCAATTGACCAGTGATATTGGGGCAAGATTGAAGAAAATCACCCAGGATATGAAGTCGCTGGAAGATAGTGCGCGAAAAATTTATGAATATCAGGGGGCGGAGGATTTAAAAAACTTTTTAAACTGGAAGGCCCGATTACTGGAATTTGATTCCCTGATTATAAGTTCCAGATCCGGAGAAAGCTATTCGACCGGAGATCACATAGACAATCTGCAGGAGTTTTCCGGAGTACAGGATGCTCTCAACGGTAAAAATGGAGTTTCTTTTCTGGACGGGCAGAACATCCTTTATTCGGTTCCTTTTTATATGGATGAGAAGGTGATAGGGGCCCTGTCCGGGATACGAAGCAAATCCAATATGCAAAAATTAATCCAGCCTCACAGCTTCGACGGGAAAAGCCTGACCTGCATTGCAGACTGCGAGGGAAATGTGATTATCTCGCCCACGGATCTGGATCCCTTTTTAAGACTGGATCATATTTTCACCCAGGAAACGAAAACCCATCAAAGAGAACTGCAGTCCATATATCAGATGCGGGACAATATGCGAAATCATCAGGACGGGGTGTTTACCTTCACAGCTCTTAACGGCTCCGAACTGATTCTTTCCTATAATAATCTGGAACCCTATGACTGGGTATTGCTGACGTTAGTTCCGGCGGATCTGATCACCGGGGATACGGACCGGTATGTGACCAGAACCTTTCTGATCACTGCAGGGATTATTATGGTATTTGCGTTGTCCCTGCTGATCATAACCAATACGTTCCGAAACCACAGAAAAACGCTGGAGCTGATCGCCTTTGAAGATACCGTAACCGGCGGTATGAGTAATGCGGCCTTTCAACTTAGATGCAAGGAAATGCTGCAGAAGGCCCCCGCAGGTACTTACACATTAATAGCATTGAATATGAAAGACTTTAAACTAATCAATGAAAATTTCGGAAGTCCTTCCGGGGACGCTACCCTGCGCTATATCGGACAAGTGTTAAAGAGAAATCTTAAGGAGGACGAGCTGTGCGCACGCGGGGAGGCCGATAACTTTTTCCTCTGCCTGAAAGAATCGGACAGAAACCGTATCCAGTCCAGGATGGACCGGATACTGGAGGATGTGAACTCCTTTAATCAAAACAGGGAGGAACCCTATTATTTGGCCATCTCTCAGGGAGCTTACCTGGTAGACCAGCCGTCCATGGAGATTACGCTGATCCAGGACAGGGCAAAGACGGCTTGTTTTCAGCAAAGATACCATGCGCAGCAGCCTGTCGTCTATTATGATTCCGAGATAACCAGGAAGCTGCAAAGGGAACATGAACTGAATGACTTGTTCGATATTTCCATACAAAATCATGATTTCAAGGTTTACCTTCAGCCCAAGGTGTGTCCGTACAGCAGCCGCCTGCTGGGGGCCGAAGCCCTGGTCCGCTGGCAGCATCCGAAGCAGGGAATGATCTACCCTTCCGAATTCATTCCTCTGTTTGAAAAAAACGGAAATATCTGCCGGCTGGACAATTATATGTTCGAGGAAGTCTGCATCCTGATAGAGCGATGGATCGACAATCATAAGCCGGTTATCCCGATCTCGGTCAACCTGTCTAGACAGCATTTTAAGAATCCGGAACTGCTGCCGCATCTGTCCGATATTGCCCGAAAACATCAGATAACGGATGGTATGATTGAGCTGGAATTGACGGAGTCCGTATTTTTCGACGACAAGAGAATCGAAATCGTAAAGGATAACATTAAGACCATGCATCAACTTGGATTTTTATGCTCCCTGGATGATTTCGGCACCGGTTTTTCGTCTCTTGGATTACTGAAAGAATTTGATATCGACACCATCAAGCTGGACCGCAAATTTGCCCAGGACATCACGAATCCCAAAAGCCGGCACATCCTGGCGTGTATCATGGAATTGACCAAAAATCTGAACATAAAAACGGTCGCGGAAGGAATCGAGACCCAGGAACAACTAAATGTCCTGAAAGAATTACACTGCGATCTGATCCAGGGGTATCTGTATGCAAAGCCCCTGCCCGTTGCCGAGTTTGAGCAATGGGCCCAAAATCATCTGTTCTAAACTATAAAGCTGTAGGAAAAACCGGGATTGACTCCGGAAGCCACAGGTGCGGCACCGACGCCTGTGGCACGGAATCATCCCGTTTTTCAATTGTGTATGGCGATCCCTTGCGTAACCCAACATCTAGTGGTGGGATTTTCCCTGAAATCAGGTTGTTGTGTTCCGGTAAATCAGGTGCTATAATAAAACGGATAATACGCGAAGATAAGGAAGGTTTCACAGATGGCAGAATTAACACCGATGATGCAGCAGTATGTTAAGACGAAGGAAGAGTATCAGGATTGTATTTTGTTTTATAGATTGGGTGATTTTTATGAGATGTTTTTTGAGGACGCGCTGACGGCTTCCAGGGAGTTAGAGATCACCCTGACGGGGAAGGACTGCGGCCTTGAGGAACGGGCTCCCATGTGCGGGATACCCTACCACGCGGTGGAAGGGTATCTGACGAAACTGGTAAAAAAAGGATACAAAGTGGCGATCTGCGAGCAGGTCGAGGACCCTAAGATGGCCAAGGGCCTGGTGAAACGGGAAGTAGTCCGCATCGTGACGCCGGGAACGAATTTTAATACCCAGACTTTGGATGAGTCGAAGAATAATTATCTGATGTGCATTGTTTATCTGGATGAGAAATACGGAGTTTCGGTATCCGACATTACCACCGGAGAATTTCTGGTGACGGAACTGGATACGGACCGGAAACTGATCGATGAGATCCATAAATATATGCCGTCGGAGATTATCTGCAACGACTCATTTTACGTCAGCGGAATGGATCTTGAGGATCTGCAGAACCGGTTAGGCATCACGATATATTCCCAGGATGCCTGGTATTTTGACGATGAGAAATGTATCCGGGTGCTCAAGGAGCATTTCCGGGTAGGAAGCCTGGACGGGCTGGGATTAAAGGACTATGACTGCGGCGTCATCGCCGCGGGGGCCATGTTGCAGTATCTCTATGAGACGCAGAAGACAACGCTTCAGCATATGACTACCCTGACCCCCTATGCCACCGGGAAATTTATGGTGATCGACAGTTCCACCAGGAGAAATCTGGAGCTGGTAGAAACGATGCGGGAAAAACAGAAGAAAGGGTCGCTGCTGTGGGTGCTGGACAAAACGAAAACAGCCATGGGAGCCCGCATGCTGCGCAGTTATATAGAGCAGCCCTTAATCAATGGAAAAGAGATCGAAAAAAGGCTGTCCGCCATCGAAGAACTGAACCAAAACGCGATTACCAGGGAAGAGATCCGGGAGTACCTGAATCCGGTCTACGACCTGGAACGGCTGATCAGCAAGATCAGCTATAAAACTGCCGGGCCCAGGGATTTAAACGCCTTTGCCGGTTCCCTGTATATGCTGCCGCATATTAAGTTCCTGCTGAAAAATCTGCAGGCGCCGCTGCTCCAGGAGATCTACGAGGAAATTGATGAGCTGAGCGATCTGTACGATCTGGTGAAATCATCGATCCAGGAGGAACCTCCGATCACGATCCGGGAGGGCGGGATAATCCGGGACGGCTACAATGAAGAGGTAGACAAGCTAAGACATGCCAAGACCGAGGG
The DNA here is from genome assembly GCF_019042275.1 of Diplocloster agilis. Lineage (GTDB taxonomy): Bacteria > Bacillota > Clostridia > Lachnospirales > Lachnospiraceae > Diplocloster > Diplocloster agilis. The sequence continues at coordinate 189,033 of NZ_JAHQCW010000002.1, read as the reverse complement.
GAAGAACTGGCTGGCCGACCTGGAAGCCAGGGAAAAGGAAAAGTCCGGAATTAAAAATTTAAAGATAAAGTTTAACAAAGTATTTGGCTACTATCTGGAGGTTACGAATTCCTATAAAGACATGGTGCCGGATTATTTTGTCCGAAAGCAGACAATGGCAAATGCGGAGCGCTATATTACCCCGGAACTAAAAGAGCTGGAGGATATGATCCTGGGGGCGGAGGATAAGCTGACGGTGCTGGAATATAACCTGTTCTGCCAGGTAAGGGACAGGATTGCACAAGAAGTCGTGCGGATCCAGACCACGGCCCGGGCCGTCGCGAAGATCGATGTATTCGCCTCTTTAGCGCTGGTGGCGGAACGGAATCATTATGTCCGTCCGAAGGTGAATCAGAAGGGGATCATTGATATCAAGGACGGCAGGCATCCGGTTGTGGAGCGGATGATTGCCAACGATATGTTCATTCCGAACGATACGTACCTGGATCACAAGGACAAGAGAATATCCATTATCACAGGGCCGAATATGGCCGGGAAATCTACCTATATGCGGCAGGCGGCGCTGATCGTGCTGATGGCCCAGATCGGCAGCTTTGTGCCGGCCAAAAGCGCCAATATCGGGATCGTGGACCGGATCTTTACCCGGGTCGGCGCGTCCGATGATCTGGCGTCCGGGCAGAGCACGTTCATGGTGGAGATGACAGAGGTCGCCAACATTTTAAGAAACGCCACCTCGGACAGCCTTCTGATCCTGGATGAGATCGGCCGGGGAACCAGTACGTTCGACGGCTTGAGCATTGCGTGGGCCGTGGTGGAATACATAAGCAATCCGAAGCTTCTGGGGGCAAAGACGCTGTTTGCCACCCATTATCATGAGCTGACGGAGCTGGAAGGAAAATTGAACAATGTGAACAATTACTGCATCGCGGTAAAAGAAAAGGGCGACGACATCGTATTCCTGCGCAAGATCGTCAAAGGCGGCGCGGATAAGAGTTACGGAATCCAGGTGGCCAAGCTTGCCGGTGTGCCGGATCTGGTCATCGAACGGGCAAAAGAACTGGTGGAGGAGTTAAGCGACGCCGATATTACGGCGAAGGCCAGGGATATCGCCGTCAGTTCCGGCGGATTTATTTCGGAATCCCTTCATTCGATGGACGTGGAACAGATGTCTTTGTTTGATACGGTCCGGGACGATGACATTATCCTGGAATTGAGGGATATCGATATCAGCACCCTGACGCCCATCGACGCGTTAAATACCATTTACCGCCTGCAGAACAAGATTAAAAACCGGTGGTAGGAAGTCTTGCGCCACGGGAGGAAAATATGGGTAGAATAGAAGTATTAGATCAACATACAATTGACAAAATCGCGGCCGGCGAAGTGATCGAGCGGCCTTCGTCGGTAGTCAAGGAGCTGGCGGAGAATGCCATCGATGCGGGAGCCAGCTCGGTAACGGTAGAGATCAAAGAGGGAGGCATAAGCTTCATCCGGATCACAGATAATGGAAGCGGTATCGGGAAAGACCAGGTGCCGACGGCATTCCTTCGGCATTCCACCAGCAAGATCCGGGCGGTGGAGGATCTGATGACGATTCATTCCCTGGGGTTTCGGGGCGAGGCTTTATCCAGTATTGCCGCGGTTGCCCAGGTGGAACTGGTGACTAAGGTTCCTTCGGAAGCCACGGGAGTTCGCTATATCATCGAAGGGGGAAAAGAAGTCAGTCTGGAGGAAGTGGGAGCTCCCGACGGGACCACATTTCTGGTCAGAAATCTTTTCTATAATACGCCGGCCCGGAAGAAGTTTCTGAAAGCCGCCATGACGGAGGCCGGTTATATCAACGACCTGCTGATCAAATTGGCGATGTCTCATCCGGACATTTCTTTTAAATTTATTAATAATGGACAGGTGCGTCTGCATACTTCCGGAAATACAAACCTGAAGGACATTATTTACGGTGTATATGGCCGAGAGATCGCGTCCGAACTGATCGCGGTCGACGCCGGGGACGCTGCCGTGCAGATCCGGGGATTCATCGGCAAACCGGTCATATCCAGAGGCAATCGGAATTACGAAAATTATTATATCAACGGGCGGTATATTAAGAGCCAGATCATATCCAGGGCGATCGAGGACGCTTACAAAACTTTTATGATGCAGCACAAATATCCGTTTACCGTCCTGCATTTTACCATAGAAGGGGATCTGCTGGATGTCAATGTGCATCCGACTAAGATGGAACTGCGCTTTTCCAATCAGGAGGAGATGTATCAGCTGATCGTCCGGACGCTTAAGGATGCGCTGGCCGGCAGGGAGCTGATACCGGAGGTGACGCTGGATGTTGGCAAAGCGGAACAAAAGGCAGCGGAGGATCGGACGGTAGAGGGGCGGACAGCAGAGGATCGGACAACAGGGGGGCTGATCGCGGAGGAACGGGCAGCGGCAGCCGGGCGAAAAGAGATGCCGGGTAAAACGGCTGCCGTTAATCAAATGGGGTTTGAGAGGCTGGATCTGCGGCTGACCAGGAGGGGCGGCGCCCCCGGGGTAACGGCAGCGGAAGCAACGGATGCGCCGAATGCGCCGGATGCGAAAAACTTATCCGGGTCGGAATATGAAGGGCAAAGACAGGGCAATCCTTTAGATAATGGGCGGCAGCCCCAGCCGGAGGCTGTGAATGGCGGCGCAGGCCAGAAGAATCTGGAATACTTTATGGAGGAAATGCGCAGGCGCGTGCTGGCGAATCATGAGGCGCAGATGGAGACGCAGCGGCTCTATGAACAGATACGGCCGGTTCAGCAGATCAATGATCCGGGAGCAGGCAACGGGGATATTCCGGCAGAAGGACCCCAGCCGAGCGATTTATACGGGGATGGCCAGGCTGAAAAGGAAACACCGGATGCCGGTCCGGGATTTATCCGGGAGGAAAGTGATTATGGACGGACGGATGCGAAGGGCCGGGAAGAAACGGTAAGCGCAGAGGATAAGAGTGGAGCGGATGCGATTGCTGAAAGTGCTGCGGCAGCGGAACAATTGGAATTATTCGAACACCGCCTGCTGGATAAGGACTCCAGGATGGAGCACCGGATCATTGGCCAGCTGTTTGAGACCTATTGGCTGGTACAGTTTAAGGATCATCTGTATATCATTGACCAGCATGCGGCCCATGAGAAGGTATTGTATGAGAGAACTATGAAAAGCCTTGCTTCCAGGGAGTTTACATCCCAGCTGTTAAGCCCGCCGATCATTCTGACGCTTACGATGCAGGAAGCAGAGCTGCTGAAGCGGTACCAGGACTATTTCACACAGATCGGATTTGAGATCGAACCCTTCGGCGGCAATGAATACTCCGTCAGGGCGGTTCCGGACAACCTGTTCGGCATCGCGCACAAAGACCTGCTGGTGGAGCTGATCGACGGACTGGCGGATTTTCATATCACGATGGAAGCCGATATGATCAACCAAAAGATCGCGTCCATGTCATGCAAAGCCGCGGTAAAAGGAAAACAGGTTTTATCCGAGGCGGAGGCCAAAGCATTGATTGACGAGCTCCTGGAGCTTGAGAATCCTTATAACTGCCCGCATGGAAGGCCGACGATTATTTCCATGTCCAAATATGAGCTGGAAAAGAAATTTAAGAGAATTGTCTGAGGCAAAAATGATGAAACAAAGAATATTAAGACAGAAGGTGACAGCATGAAGCGGCCGCTCATAATTCTGACTGGTCCGACCGCGGTGGGGAAAACCCGTTTATCCATACGTCTGGCCAAGGCGGTCGGCGGAGAGATCATATCTGCGGATTCCATGCAGGTATACCGGCATATGGACATCGGTTCCGCAAAAATACGAGTGGAAGAAATGCAGGGAGTGCCTCATCATCTGATCGATGTCTTGTCCCCCTTTGAAGAATTTCATGTGGTAAAATTCAAAGAGCTGGCCAGGGAAGCTATGGAACAGATCTATGACAGGGGGAAGATACCGATCCTTACCGGAGGTACCGGATTTTATATCCAGGCTGTTTTATATGATATTGATTTTACCGAAAACGGAGAAGATCCGTCTGTGCGGGAGGAATTAGAAGCGCTGGCCCAGGAAAAAGGGGCGTCGTATCTGCACAGGCAGTTGGCCGAAGTAGATCCGGAATCGGCTGGTATCATTCATGAAAATAATATAAAGCGCGTTATCCGGGCGCTTGAATACTACCGGCAGACAGGACAGCCCATATCCGCTCACAATCAGGCGGAAAGGCAGAAGGAGTCCCCTTACCGGTTTTCCTATTTTGTGCTGAATGATGACCGGGCGAAACTCTATCGGCAGATTGATTCCAGGGTGGATGAGATGCTGGCGGATGGATTGGTGGACGAGGTCCGCGCCCTGAAAGCCATGGGCTGCACGAAAGACATGGTTTCCATGCAGGGCCTGGGCTACAAGGAAATTCTGGCCTTCCTCGACGGAGAATGCACGCTTGAAGACGCGGTCTATATTCTCAAACGGGATACCCGGCATTTTGCAAAGCGTCAGCTTACCTGGTTCAAAAGGGAGCGGGACGTGATCTGGGTTAATAAACCGGATTTTGACTACGATGAAGACAGAATTCTTGACTTCATGCTTAATTTGGGACATGTCCAAACTGAAACGGACATGTCCCAGACTGGAATGGACATGTCCCAAACCAAAATGGACATGTCCCAAACCGGAATGGACATGTCCCAAATCAAAATGGACATGTCCCCTATAGGCTACTCAGGAAAGGGAAACAAAGGAAAAGAAAAATGACAGAAGCAATCTATAAAGAGCTGGGCATCAGCCCGCAAGTATATCAATTTGGGAAGAAGATAGAGGAGACCCTGACGGAACGTTTTGTGCAGATCGACAAAAATGCGGAATATAACCAGCTGAAGGTGATAAAGGCCATGCAGCGGCACCGGGTAAGCGAAGCGTGCTTTGCCGCCACCAGCGGGTATGGATATAACGACCTGGGACGGGATACGCTGGAGGAAGTATACGCGTCTGCTTTTCATACGGAAAGCGCCCTGGTGCGGCCGCAGCTGACCTGCGGAACCCATGCGCTGGCGGTGGCGCTGGCGGCGAACCTGCGTCCGGGAGATGAGTTGTTCTCTCCGGTTGGGAAACCCTATGATACGTTAGAGGAGGTCATTGGAATCCGGCCCTCCAAAGGTTCCCTGGCGGAGTATGGAATCACGTACCGGCAGGTGGATCTTTTGGAGGACGGCGGCTTTGACTATGAGAATATCCGCAGCGCCATAAATGAGAAGACAAAGCTGGTGACTATTCAAAGATCCAAGGGTTATCAGACCAGGCCCACGTTATCGGTGGAGCGTATTGGCGAGCTGATCCGGTTTGTAAAAGGGATCAAGCCGGACGTAATCTGCATGGTGGACAACTGCTACGGGGAATTCGTGGAGACGACAGAGCCCACCGATGTGGGAGCGGATCTGTGCGTGGGTTCTCTGATTAAGAATCCCGGCGGCGGCCTGGCGCCTATCGGCGGCTATATTGTAGGAAAGCAGGAGCTGATCGAAAACTGTGCGTACCGTCTGACCTCACCGGGGCTGGGCAAGGAAGTCGGAGCGACGCTTGGCATACTGAATTCTTTTTACCAAGGCTTCTTTCTGGCTCCCACAGTCACAGCCAGCGCGTTAAAGGGGGCTGTTTTTGCCGCCAATGTCTACGAGGCGCTTGGATTCTCTGTGGTGCCCAATGCACGGGAGAGCCGGCATGATATTATACAGGCGGTTACCTTTGGAAAGCCGGAAGGCGTGATCGCGTTCTGCAAAGGGATACAGGCCGCAGCGCCGGTGGACAGCCATGTGACGCCGGAACCCTGGGCGATGCCCGGTTATGACAGTGATGTGATCATGGCCGCGGGCGCGTTTGTGTCGGGCTCCTCCATCGAATTAAGCGCGGATGGGCCCATCAAGCCGCCTTACGCGGTCTACTTCCAGGGAGGGCTTACATGGCCCCATGCCAAATTCGGCATTCTGATGTCCTTGCAGAAGCTGATCGACGCGGGAGTGGTAAGCCTATGAAAAAAGTCGTGATCGTGGGTGCAGGAGCATCCGGGCTGATGGCAGGCATCGCGGCGGCGCGCGCAGGCGCGCAGGTAACCATCCTGGAACATACGCCGCAGATCGGAAAAAAGATTCGCGTAACAGGCAACGGCCGGTGTAATCTGACAAATACCGACCAATCACCGGAACATTACAGAGGGACGCATCCGGAATTCGCCATGGAGGCATTGAGAAAGTTTTCCATGGCGGATACCGTTAAATTTTTCGGGGAACTTGGGATCTATACAAAAAACAGAAACGGATATCTATATCCGCATTCCGATCAGGCCGCTGATGTGGCGGAGGTGTTGATGGCGGAAAATGAACATCAGCATGTAAAAATATCCTGTAATTCCGTCGTACGGTCTATACATGTAAATGACAGAACAGGTGCGGGTAATGAAAAAGACCAGCGCTTCCTGATTGAAACGGAAAGCTGGACCTATCCGGCCGACGCCCTGATCCTGTGTACAGGTTCAAAGGCGGCTCCCAAGACCGGTTCCGACGGCAGCGGGTATCCGCTGGCCGAGCAGCTGGGACACCGGATCATAACGCCGCTGCCGGCGCTGGTGCAGCTCAAAGCGGCCGGGAAAGAGTTTCAGAAGCTCGCCGGCATACGCGCGGAAGCGAAAGTGACGTTGCGGGTGGAAGACACTTCTGTTTGTTCGGATCAGGGAGAGGTACAGCTGACCGGATATGGGATATCCGGTATCCCGGTGTTTCAGGTCAGCCGGTTTGCCGCAGAGGCGCTGGAACAGCAGAAAAAGGTCCAGGTATGGCTGGATTTCTTTCCTGAGTTTACGGCGGATAATCTGATGACGTTTTTCAAGCAGCGGATCCAACAGATATCCTATAAGCGGATGGGGCAGTTCTTCACCGGTATGCTGCCCGGGAAGCTTTCAGAGGTGCTGCTTATTAAGGCAGGGCTTAAGGCGTCTGAGCCGGTGGGCCGGCTTTCGCCGGAAGGCATGATGAAGCTGATCCTGCTGTTAAAAGCATATCCGGTGGATATCACCGGAACCAATTCCTTTGACCAGGCCCAGACCTGCGCCGGAGGGGTAGATACGCGGGAAGTCGACCCCGGCACCATGGAGTCCGGAATCGTTCCGGGCCTGTATCTGGCGGGAGAACTTTTGGATATCGACGGAGCCTGCGGCGGCTATAACCTGCAGTGGGCCTGGACAAGCGGTTATATAGCAGGAACCAGCGCGGCCGGAGGCCGGCTGCAGAGAAAGGAACAGCCATGATCCGCATTCAACAGTTAAAATTAGACATCGGCCATACTCCGGAAATGCTTCGGCAGGCAGTCGCCGACGCATTGAAGCTGCCTCCGGGACAGATAAAGAATTACCATATCGTAAGGCGCTCCATCGATGCCAGAAAAAAGCCGGACATTTTCTATGTCTACGCCGTCGATGTGGAGATCCCAAAGGAACAGCAGTTTTTGAAAAAGAGGAACAGCAAAAACCTGACCCTGGTAAAAAAACAGCGGTATCAGTTCCCGTCATCCGGAGAGCAGCCGTTGGCAACCCGGCCGGTGGTAATCGGGAGCGGCCCGGCCGGGTTGTTCTGCGCCCTTTTGTTAGCCGGACATGGATATCAGCCGCTGGTCCTGGAACGGGGAGCCGGTATGGAGGAACGAAAGACCGCAGTGGAACGGTTTTGGCGGACCGGAGTGCTGGACACGGAGTCCAATGTCCAATTCGGGGAGGGCGGAGCAGGAACCTTCTCGGACGGCAAACTGAATACCCTGGTCAAAGATCATGCCGGCCGCAGCCGGAAAGTCCTGGAGATCTTCACGGAAGCGGGGGCGTCGCCGGATATCCTGATCGAGCACAAGCCTCATATCGGCACCGATGTTCTGGAATCCGTGGTAAAAAATATCCGGCAGGAGATCATCCGCCTGGGCGGGGAGATCCGGTTCCACTCGAAAGTGACGGATCTGGAAATTAGGGATCATCGGATCTGTTCCGTGACCGTCAACGGCACCGGGCGCATTCCGGCCGAATTGGTGGTGCTGGCCATCGGACACAGCGCCAGGGATACTTTTGCCCGGTTAAAGGAACTGGCGGTTCCCATGCAGCCAAAGCCATTTGCCGTGGGAATCCGGGTGGAACATCCCCAGAATATGATCGATCTGGCCCAGTATGGGGTCCAGGCGTCGGGAAAGCTTCCGGCTGCGGACTATAAGGTTACGGCGTCCACATCTACCGGCCGCAGTGTATATTCGTTCTGCATGTGTCCGGGCGGATATGTGGTGAATGCCGGTTCGGAGCCGGGGGCTGTGGCGGTGAACGGCATGAGTTACCAGGCCCGCGGCGGTCGTAACGCCAACAGCGCTATCGTGGTGACGGTTACCCCGGAGGATTTTGGCTCCACAGATATTCTCGGGGGTGTGGAATTTCAGCGGAGGCTGGAACGAGCCGCCTTCATGGCGGGGGAGGGCCGGGTGCCGGTCCAGCTTCTGAAAGATTTTCAGGATGCCGAGCCGAGCCGGAACCTGGGAGATATCGCGCCTTCCATCAAAGGGGAGTGGAAGCTTTCGGATCTGCGGGGAGTGCTTCCGGAGGTGTTATCCAGATCCATCCTGGAAGCGATGCCTCTGTTCGACAATAAGATACCGGGCTTTGCAAGGCCAGACAGTATTCTTTCCGGTGTGGAGAGCCGCACCTCCTCCCCGGTCAGGATTCTCAGAAACCCTGCTTATGAAAGTGAAATACAGGGACTTTATCCCTGCGGCGAGGGTGCGGGATACGCGGGAGGAATCACGTCGGCGGCTATGGACGGCATGAAAACCGCGGAGGCCATTGCGCAAAGATATAAGCCTCTTGCTTAACAAATTATTAAGGAAATTATAGATATACAAGCATCCTGTTTTGTGTTAGAATAAAAAATCGGAGGATAAGGTTTATGAGAGCATCAGCAGGTAAAAATGCGTGGGCATGTTTTCTGCTCATTCTGGCAGGAATTGTACTGGGTGGCTTTATCGGCTCCCTGACAGAAGGAGTATCCTTCTTAAGCTGGCTGAATTATGGGCAGCAGTTCGGACTGGACAGTCCCATTATCCTGAATCTGGGGATTCTGGTCATCACGTTCGGGCTTCATATTAAAATAACGATAGCCAGCATTATCGGTGTCATTCTGGGAATTATAATTTACCGGATGATATAAGCAGTCAGAACCCTTAGTAGGAGCGGCGCAGCCGTATTGTCGCGATTGGAGAGAGACAATGCTAAGGAGTGATGGAATATGGAAAAAAAGAACATAACGGTTAAGGAAATGCCCAGCGAGCAGAGGCCCTACGAAAAATGCCTGGCTCTGGGCGCGGGAGCGCTGACAGACACAGAGCTTCTGGCAGTGATCATACGCAGCGGCGTCAAAGGGGAACGCAGTCTGGATCTGGCGGATCGAATTTTACAGCTATCCGGTATCGGACAGGGGGTTCTTGGAATCTGCCGTGTCGGAATACAGGATTTGATGAAGATAAAGGGAATTGGGAAAGTGAAGGCCATTCAAATACAGTGCGTGGCCGAATTGTCCAGAAGAATAGCCAAAAAAGCGGCGGCAGAGAGCCTTCGATTCGAAAGGCCGTCTACCATCGCGGATTATTATATGGAAGATTTCCGTCATCTAGAGCAGGAACATCTCATGGTGCTGCTTCTGAATTCCAAAAATCGCTTGTTGAGAGAACAGGTTATTTTCAAAGGTACCGTCAATGCTTCTTTAGTATCCCCACGGGAAATATTTATTCTGGCACTGCGTTACGGAGCGGTCAATATGATTCTGGTCCATAACCATCCCAGCGGAGATCCGTCTCCCAGCAAAGCGGATGTGGACATATCCAGAAGGATCAGAGAAACCGGAGAACTGATCGGTATCCGCATGTTAGATCATATTATTATAGGAGATCAAAAATACTGTAGTTTACAGGAAAGAGGAATTATTTAGGAGGACTAACGCAAAATGACGAACAATGTTTTTGGAGTGGATTTAGGAACGTGTAATATCAAAATCTACGACCGCCATGCCGACCAGATTTATAAAGAAAAGAATATTATAGCCATTGCCAATAAAAAGGATGTGTTTGCCATCGGGGATGAGGCCTTTGAAATGTATGAAAAAGCGCCGGCTAACATCAACGTGTTCTTTCCGATGAACAATGGCGTAATTTCCAATATCAATGCGATGCAGCAGCTGCTTTCCAAATTTTTAAACCGCCATTCAAAGGGCAATTTAAAGGGAAGTGAATTTATCATGACCTTCTCCAACGATATCACGGAAGTGGAGAAGAAAGCGTTTCATGATGTGGTGTTAAACAGCAATTTTAAACCCAAACAGGTGGATATGGTGGAAAAAGCCGTGGCGGATGCCGTGGGACTGGGCGTGGATGTTAAGAGCGCCAAGGGCGTCATGATTATCAATATCGGCGCGGATACCACCGAGATCGCCATTATCTCTCTGGGAGGAATCGTGATCAGCCGCCTGATCCATGTGGGCGGAAACCAGTTGGATGAGGATATCCAGAATGTACTGAAACGGGAGTATAATTTCTATATCGGTGACAAGACTGCCGAGAATCTGAAAAAACAGCTGGCGTGCGCCACGGACTGTGAAGAATCAAGCGCGAAGGCATATGGAATCGACGTGGTAACCGGCCTGCCGGTGGAGGTGGATGTGCCGGCTTCCCTGATCTTCGAGGCGATTTCCGATCATCTGCATACGATTATCGATTCCGTCAAGATTATACTGGAGAGGACGCCTCCGGAACTGGCCGCGGATATTGTGGCCAACGGCGTATATGTGACCGGCGGTTCTTCCAGAATCCGGAACCTGGACAAATTCATCCGCAAGGAGACGAATCTGAAAGCCAATATCGTGGAAGAGCCGGAAGAGAGCGTGGTAAGAGGGCTGGCGACCATTATCGCCGATGACAGTCTGCGTTCCCTGAACTTTGTACGGCAGACCAGGGTTTATCATTAATCGGACAGGGGTTATTCATGAGAAAGAGAAAGAAATTTTCGATACCAAGTAAATATCTGCTGCTGTTCCTGACCCTGCTTTGTATCGGGCTTATGCTGCTTACCTTTACTACGGATATGGCTACGGGGCCGCTTCGCACGGTTTCCAACTACGTGTTTGTGCCGATCCAGAAAGGGATCAATCAGATTGGCTGGTGGATCAGCGATAAGAAGGAGAATCTGGCGGATTTAAAAGAAGTCCGGGCCAAAAACCAGGAGCTGCAGCAGCAGGTGGACGAGCTGACGGCGGAGAATACGATACTTCAGCAGGACAAATTCGAGCTGGAGCGGCTGCGGGAGCTGGTGAAGCTGGATTCCGAGTATTCGGATTACCAGAAAGTCGGAGCCAGAATCATCGGAAAGGACCCGGGCAACTGGTTCGATAAGTTTCTGATTGACAAAGGCACCAACGACGGCCTTGCGGTGGACATGAATGTTATCGCAGGCGGCGGCCTGGTGGGGATCATCACCGAGGTGGGGCCTGACTACGCCACCGTGAGGTCCATCATTGACGATACCACAAATGTCAGCGCCATGATTGAGACCACCTCCGACCGCTGTATTGTGCAAGGAAATCTCCAGCTGATGAACGATGGGATCATCCAGTTCAGCGAACTGTCCGATAAAGAAAATAAGGTCAATGTGGGAGACAAGGTGGTAACATCGATTATCAGCAGTAAGTATCTGCCGCGGATATTGATCGGATATGTAAAAGAAATCAATCCGGACGCCAACAACCTGACAAAATCGGGTACGATCACTCCGGTGGTGGATTTTGAACATCTGGAAGAAGTGCTGGTGATTACGGATCTGAAATAATAATAACGGAATCGCCGGAAGAAAGGAGGACATCAGGCAAGTGAAGAGAACGCTGGTTGTCACCGTGTTGATTATTATATGTTATGTGCTGCAGTGTACGCTGTTCCAGAGTCTGGCTCTGGCAAGTATTTCTCCGAACCTGCTGATTGTCGTAACTTCCTCATTTGGTTTCATGAGAGGCAAGAAGGAAGGGCTGATTATCGGCTTTTTCTGCGGCTTTTTAATCGATATTTTTTATGGAGACATTTTGGGCTTTTACGCTCTGATGTACATGCTGATCGGGTATGGGAACGGATTCTTCCACAAGATCTTTTTCGACGAGGATGTGAAGCTGCCCATGATCCTGATCACTTTAAGCGAGATCATATTCAGCTTTGTGATCTATTTCTTTTTATTTTTACTGCGCAACAGGCTGGAATTTCCGTATTACCTGGTCCATGTGATCATACCGGAGGTGGTGTACACCGTGGTGGTCACCGTGATCCTTTACCGGATTATCCTGTGGATCAACCGGAAATTAGAGGCGGCCGAGAAAAGGAGTGCAAACAAATTTGTTTAGAGAGATACTAAGGGATATCAAAGAATATATCCTGGGCGTTGTAAAATCCAGAGAGTTTGTTATGGTAATCGTCTTTCTCGCGCTGGCGGCCTTACTGATTCAGAGGCTGTTTGTCCTGCAGATCGTAAATGGAGAGGATTACTTAAATACATTTACGCTGAAAATAAAAAAAGAGCGGGTTTTAAACGGCACCAGGGGTAATATTTACGACAGTAAGGGGAATCTGTTGGCTTATAACGAGCTGGCCTATTCCGTTACGATAGAGGACAACGGGGAATACGACAGCATTTCGAAAAAAAATAAAGAGCTCAACTCTATTATCGATCAGGTAATTCAGATCGTGGAAGGCAACGGCGATACCATGATCAGCGATTTCCAGATCGTGCTGGACAGTAACGATAACTATATTTTTTCTGTGGAAGGCACTTCGCTGATGCGCTTCCGCGCCGACGTTTACGGGAAGAAGACCATAGATGAACTGGAACCGGCGCAGAAAAACGCGTCTGCCGATACGATCATGGCGCGTCTGTGCGCGGATAATAAGACGGGATATGGGATTTCACCGGATTTTTCAAAAGAAGAAATATTGAAAATAGCCAGCGTGCGGTTTGCCATGGCCGGAAACAACTATCAGAAGTATATGGCCACCACCATCGCCACGGATGTCAGCGACGAAACGGTGGCGGTTATCATGGAAAACAGCGATAAGCTTCAGGGGGTACAGATCGAGAAAGGATTCCTCCGCAGATATAACGACAGCCTGTATTTTTCCCATATTATCGGCTATACCGGAAAAGCCTCCCAGGAGGAGCTGGATGAGCTGAAGAAACAGGATGACAGCTATGCCCTGAACGATATCATCGGAAAATCCGGGATTGAACAATATATGGAGACCGATCTGCAGGGGAAAAAGGGAATGGAAAAGTTCTATGTGGACAACCTGGGAAAGGTTCTCGAGGTATCCGAGCGGACTGAGCCCGAGGCGGGCAACGACCTGTACCTGACCATCGACCGGGATCTGCAGATAGCTGTCTACGATATAATCGAGCAGAAGCTGGCTGGAATTCTGGTGTCCAAGATCCGGAATATCAAAGAGTATAACCCGTCTGCCAACAGCGGCGCGGGTGATATCGTGATTCCCATCGACGATGTCTACTACGCATTTTTCAAGCACAAGGTTCTGGATACGGGACGCTTTTCCAAGCCCGAGGCGCAGGAGACGGAGAGGGCGGTATATGATAAATTCGTCGGCAGCCAGCAAAGCGTGCTGAGCCGGATCCGCTCCGAACTTACCACCGACGCGCCGACCGCTTACCGGGCGCTTCCCAAGGATATGCAGTCCTATATGAGCTATATCGTCAACACATTCCTGACGGATAATCAGATCTTGATCTCCAAGGCGGTGGATACAAAAGATCCCACCTATATCGCCTGGAAAAGTGACGAGACAATCGGGCTTAAGGAATATCTGGAGTACGCGATTTCCAAAGAGTGGATTGATATTTCCAATATATCCGTGGAAGATAAATATCTGGATTCCTCCCAGATCTATGACGCCCTGGTGGATTATATCGTCACCTCCTTAGAGAGCGAGGAAGGATTCAGTTCCCTTATTTATAAATATATGATTCGCGATAATTCCCTTAGCGGGAAAGAAGTTTGTATGTTATTATATGAGCAGGGAATTCTTCCGGCCGACGACGAAGACAAAGCGGCGGTCGAGAGCGGCCAGATGTCGGCTTACCAGTTTATGATGAAAAAGATCACGAATCTTCAGATTACACCGGGCCAGCTGGGGCTTGACCCTTGCTCCGGTTCCGCGGTGATTACCGATGTGAACACCGGACAGGTCCTGGCCAGCGTCTCCTATCCGGGGTATGATAATAACCGGCTGGCCAATTCCATGGATTCGGCGTATTTCCAGAAACTGCAGTCGGATAAAGAGGCGGCCCCCATGTATAACAGGGCCACGCAGGAGCGGACGGCTCCGGGTTCCACCTTTAAGATGTTATCCGCAGTTGCGGGATTGTCGGAACAGGTGATTTCCACAACTGCCACTATACAAGATTTGGGTGTTTATGATAAAATAACACCATCACCAAAATGCTGGCTCTATGTCCGTTCACACGGGACTCATGGGGCGGAGACGGTTTCAACGGCGCTTCGGGATTCCTGTAACTACTTTTTCTACGAGGTGGGATACCGGCTGGGAACGGCCAATGGGAATTATAAGAGTGAATACGGCCTGGAACGTTTGAAAAAATATGCGGAGATGTTCGGTCTGACTTCCAAGTCCGGAATCGAGATTCCCGAATCGGAGCCGCAGTTTTCCGAGGAGGACGCGGTGCGTTCCGCAATCGGACAGGGTTCCCACGCCTATACGACCTCCGAGCTGAACCGCTATGTGATGACCGTTGCCAACTCCGGCAATTGTTATGAGCTGACTCTTTTGGATAAAGTGACAAGCCCGTCGGGAGAAACCATAAAATCCTTTGGAACCAAAGAAGGTACTAAAGTGGATCTTCCGGATACGATCTGGAATGCAGTTCACGAAGGAATGCGTATGGTGGTGGAGAAGACCTCGGCATTCGATGGGCTGGGCGTGCAGGCCGCGGGTAAGACCGGTACGGCACAGCAGACCACCAGCAGGCCGGACCACGCGCTGTTTGTGGGGTATGCGCCCTATGAGCAGCCCGAGATCGCCATCGCGACGCGGATCGCCAACGGTTATACATCCGCGAACACCGCGGAGATCACAAGAGACATTGTAAAATACTATTTTAATCTGGCAAGTGCGGAGGAGATCATAAGCGGCACAGCCACAGAGACACAAACAGTAACAGGAGACTAGGGGGATTAGCAATGAATCAGCCTGTAATCATCAAAAGCAATCGGTACGGTATTATCGTGATTCTGGACCGGGACATGCCTTTCCCGGAATTGCTGGAAAAGATTGCTGAAAAGTTCCGTGACTCAGCCAAGTTTTTCAAAGATGCACAGATGGCTGTCAGTTTTGAGGGAAGAAAATTATCGGAAGAAGAGATAGGGCAGGCATTGGAAGCGATCAGTGAGAATTCCGATATCAAGATTCTTTGTGTGGTAGACACGGATCTTCAGAAAGAACAGGAATTCAAAAAATCACTGGATGAGAAACTGAATGAAATTTCCGCCCATGACGGACAATTTTATAAAGGCACTTTAAGATCCGGACAGGTACTGGAGTCTGAGACAAGCATTATAATCCTGGGTGATGTAAACCCCGGGGCGAAGGTGATTGCCAAAGGCAATATTGTAATTCTGGGGGCATTTAAGGGGAATGCCTATGCGGGAGCCAATGGAAATCAAAACGCCTTTGTGGCGGCCCTTTCCATGCATCCCATGCAGATCAGGATCGGCGACGTGATTGCGCGCTGCCCGGATGAATCACATAAGAAGAGCGATAATGAGCCGAAAATCTCCTATGTGGAGGACGGCAATATCTATATCGAGCCAATTACCAAAGAATCCATCGGAGAACTAAATTTATAAAAACATTTGGAGGGAATCAGCATGAGTGAAGTAATCGTAGTAACATCAGGCAAAGGCGGCGTCGGGAAAACAACAACTACGGCCAACGTCGGAACAGGCCTTGCCAAATTGGATAAAAAGGTGGTTTTGATCGATACGGATATAGGGCTTCGGAACCTGGACGTGGTCATGGGACTGGAGAACAGAATCGTCTATAACCTGGTTGATGTAATAGAAGGAAACTGCCGGATCAAACAGGCGTTAATCAAGGATAAAAGATATCCGAACCTTCATCTGCTGCCGTCCGCCCAGACCAGAGACAAGACGGCGGTCACCCCTGAGCAGATGAAAAAACTGACCGATGAATTGAGAGAAGAATTCGACTACATACTTCTGGACTGCCCCGCCGGAATCGAGCAGGGATTCAAAAACGCCATCGCAGGAGCGGACCGGGCGCTCATAGTGACGACTCCGGAAGTATCTGCGATCCGGGATGCGGACCGTATCATCGGTCTGCTGGAAGCCAATGGTTTAAAAAAGATCGAGCTGATCGTTAACAGAATCCGCATGGATATGGTGAAGCGGGGAGATATGATGTCCATTGATGATGTGGTGGATATCCTGGCTATTAACCTGATCGGCGCGGTTCCGGATGACGAGAATATCGTCGTCGCCACGAACCAGGGCGAGCCGCTGGTAGGAAGCGACTCCATGGCAGGACAGGCATTTATGAATATCTGCAGGAGGGTTATAGGTGAAGAGGTCCCGCTGATGGATTTGGCAGTCAGCAGTGGATTTTTTGCAAAACTGGCCGGTTTATTTAAAAAGTGATCAGGGGGAGGATACAACAATGGGATTATTAGATTTATTTAAAAAGAAAAATTCAGGAGACGTTGCAAAAGATCGCTTAAAACTGTTGTTAATCTCCGACCGGGCGAATTGTTCACCGGAAGTAATGGAAATGATAAAAAATGATATTATTCAGGTTATCACGAAATATATGGAAATAGACCCGGATGGCCTGGATATTCAGATTACCCAGACGGAATCGGAAGGAAGCAATGGCAGCGTTCCGGCGCTGTACGCGAACATTCCGATTAAAGACATGAAGAAAATGAATAAATAGCAGGAGTGTTTATGTTCAAACAATATCAGCTTAGAAACTATAACTTCAGATTGTTGTTTTATATAATTCTGGTTACCATTATGGGAATCCTGATCGTGGGCAGCGCCCAGGAATCGTCACAGGACAAGCAGATCTTCGGTATGGCCATCGGTATGGTCGCGCTGATTGTATGTTCTCTGATCGATTACCATTTCCTTCTGAAGTTTCAGTGGCTGATGTATCTGCTGTGTGTGGCGCTGCTGGTGGCGGTGCTTATATTCGGTAAAGAGGTGAACGGGGCTACCAGATGGATTCTGATTTTTGGAATTCAGTTTCAGCCCTCGGAGCTGGCGAAGGTTTTGTTGATTTTGTTCTTTTCAAAGCTGTTATCCGATTATCGGGAATACATCAATACGGTGCGCTTAATCGGCGCATCCCTGATCCTGATCGGAATTCCGCTGTTTCTGGTTTATAAAGAGCCGAACCTGTCGACCACGATTGCGATTACATTAATTTTCTGCAGCCTCTTGTATGTTGCCGGATTAAGTTATAAAATAATAGGTGGGGTACTGGCGGTAGTGCTTCCTCTTGTTATCATTTTTTTCAGTCTGATTGTTCAGCCGGATCAGCCGTTTTTCCATGACTATCAACAGGATCGGGTGCTGGCCTGGCTGGAGCCGGAGAAATATCCGGATATTGCATATCAGCAGTTGAATTCCAAGATGGCCATAGGTTCCGGCCAGCTGTACGGAAAGGGACTGGATACCAATGAGATCTCATCCGTCAAAAACGGGAATTTTATCGCGGAACCTCAGACAGACTTTATCTTTGCGGTTGCAGGAGAGGAATTGGGATTTATCGGCTGCTGTGCCATCATTATCTTATTGTTTTTAATTGTGTTAGAATGTATTTGGATGGGAAGGAAAGCCAGGGATCTGGAGGGAACCCTGATATGCTGTGGTATGGGGGCATTTATCGGGTTCCAGAGTTTTATCAACATCGGTGTAGCAACAGGACTGCTCCCCAACACGGGAATACCGTTGCCGTTTGTCAGTTATGGGCTGACTTCGCTGGTAACTTTATTCATTGGTATGGGGATCGTGCTGAACGTGGGGATGCAGCCCAAGAAATATTAGCATTAGGAGGAATCGTAAATGAATATCGGATTAATCGCGCATGACTCGAAGAAGAAACTAATGCAGAACTTTTGCATTGCTTATCGGGGGATTTTAAGCAAACATGAATTATATGCCACAGGGACAACCGGGCGCCTGATCGAAGAAGTGACGAATCTGAACGTACACAAATATCTGGCGGGCCATTTGGGCGGAGAGCAGCAGTTGGGAGCACAGATCGAACATAATCAGATTGATCTGGTGATCTTCCTTCGGGATCCTCTGGCGCCGAAAGCTCACGAACCGGATGTCAACAATGTAGTGCGGTTGTGCGATATGCACAATATTCCGCTGGCGACCAATCTGGCCAGCGCGGAGTTACTGATTAAATCTCTGGACAGAGGAGACTTAGAGTGGCGTGAGATGTATAAATAAAAAGATCAGAGGGGTAAGTGCCGCACTTTTCATGACAGTCCTGTTAGCAGGCTGCGGACAAAGTGCAGTGCTTACAGATGCTTATGATTTTGACAATCCGGCCTATGGCCCCAGTGCAACCAGTGACGCAGGAGAGGAGCTCCAACCCTTTGCTGCGAATTTGTGCGTTACAGCGGGGGACGTGGACGCGGATATCGATATGTCGCAGGCAGAGAGCGCGGGTCTGTTCAACATCAATGGACAGGACGTGCGGTATGCGAAAAATGTGCACGAGGTTTTATATCCGGCCAGCATCACAAAAATCATGACCGCGCTGATCGCGCTGGAGCAGGGGAACCTGGACGATGTGGTAACCGTAAGTGAGAACGCGGTGACTCTGGAAGCCGGAGCGCAGAAAAGCGGAATCAAGGCGGGAGATCAGATCGTACTCCGGGATCTGCTGTACGGAATGATCATGTGGTCAGGCAACGACGCGGCTAAAGCGGTGGCGGAGCATATCGCCGGCAGCGAGGAAGAATTTGCCAACCGGATGAACCAGCGGGCCCGGGAATTGGGGGCTGTGGACACCCACTTTGTAAACGCCAGCGGTCTTCACGACGATAACCATTATTCTACCGTCTATGACCTCTACCTTATCTTCCAGAAGGTGATTCAAAATGAAACCTTCCAGGATATGATGCAGACCAAGGAATATACGGCGACGGTCACATCCGCCGACGGCTCAACCAGAGAGATCAACTGGAAGAACACGAATCATTACCTTACCGGCGACACCACTGCCCCGGAAAACGTAGTCGTAATCGGCGGGAAAACGGGGACCACGGAGAAGGCCCAGTCCTGTCTGACCCTGTTAGCGCAGGATGCTTCCGGCAATCCATATATTTCCACAATTCTAAAAGCGAAGGACAGAGACGCGTTATACGCACAGATGAATAATTTGTTGAGTATAATTAATAATTAAGGTTGTATTTTTTTATCATTCAGACTATAATTAAGTATAAATAACAGATGTTTTTGGTAAATTTAACGAACAAGAACATCCCGGAAACAAGGAGGAGATTGCAATGGTACAGTTAATCGTAGGCAACAAAGGGAAAGGAAAGACAAAACATCTCTTGGATAAAGTAAATCAGGAGATCAAAGCCGCTTCCGGAAACATTGTATATCTGGATAAAAGTGCGAAGCACATGTATGAGTTAAATAATAAGATTCGTTTGATCGATGTTTCAGAATATCTGATTGAAAACAGTGATGAATTTGTTGGATTTATAAGCGGGATTATTTCCCAGGATCATGATCTTGAGCAGATGTATTTAGACAGCTTCTTAAAAATCGCCTGTTTGGAAGGACAGGATATCACTTCTGTAATTTCAAAAATAGAAAAGATCGGAGAAACCTTCGGTATTAAATTTGTATTAAGTATCTCTATGGATGAGGACCAACTCCCTGAGTCAGTAAAACAGAACATCCTGGTTTCCCTGTAATCATACATAGGGAATCACTTTTCGTTTCATAAAATAACAATTGAATTTAAAGTAAGAAAAAAATAGAATAAAAAAGGCATTCTGCGGAATGCTTTTTTTATTGTTAGGAACATTGTGGATGTTCTTGGGCGGGTTTGGACTGCCCCTCCCTTCCCTCTGTTTCCTTTGTACCGCTTCGGGGGGCTGTCTGGCGCCGGAGGCCTTTTGTGTCTCCCAGGGCGGAGGGCTTGCGCTGGAAGCAGCTAAGTGAAATCCAAAAGCCGAATTCAGGAACCGGGCCAATTCACCAGGAACACGTGATGTGTTCCCGGTTCAGAGGCTCTTGCCCGTCGGACGTGAAGTCCGCCGTGCATTCTGAATCCGGCTTTCCAATTTCACTAAGCGTATTCTCAGCCGCCCTATGCGCCCCCAGGGAGATACAAAAGAACCCGGCCGCCCGGAGCGTCCCCGTATACAGCCCGCGTTTCCAAGCCGTAAGCAGCGAACATACGAAGCCTCCAGGAAGAACACTAAGAGTGTGACAGCCCCTGGTGAAATTGGCCCGGTTCCTGAATCCGGCCTTTGGATTTCACTAAGCTGCTTCACAGCCGCCCTATGCCCGTCCGGGGAGACACAAAAGGCCTCCGGCGCCAGGCATCCCCCCGAAGCGGCATAAAGGAAACAGAGGGAAGGGAGGGACAGTCCAAACCCGCCCAAGAACACTACTTATGCGCAGGCCATTTGCAGTCTGTTAATTCCATCTTGGTAAAGGTTGCTTGGAAGGAGGAATCCTCAGGACTGCAGGCGTATATTCCGAAATGTATTTTTTCGGTTCCACGGAACAGATGGAAGATCCGCATCTGGTGATAGGTTTGGCCGTCCATGGAGTACTCGATGCAGAAATCACTTTCCCGGCGGCTGAGGCGGTAGCAGACGGTTTTTATTTCTGCGGATATGTCGGTGGTCGCCCAGTCGGAATAGCCCAGATTCGTTACTACACTCCCAAGTCTTTGGAAGTGTTCATTTTCATATTCTACGGATGCTTTGCACCAGTTATCACTGTCTTCATAGACGGCGATGCCGCACTGATCAAACCGGCACCGGCTTTCAAAATCGGTTCGGACCGTAAAGGAAAAATATGGCTCGCCGGTCTCATACAAAAGGGCCGGGGCATTGTCGTTTTGGAATCCGTAATATGTTCTCTGCCAGAAATCGGTGAAAGGATCTGTTTGGATCACGATCCGGTCTTTTGTGATTTCATAGGCTTTTGGTTCGTGAATCCATTTCATATCTTTGGTATCAAATTTCATAGGGGACCTCCTGGTTTGGCTTTTGGTTGAATCTACTATTAATTTAGCATTCCTGCGGGGTTCTGACAATGGGGCATAAGAAAAAAGAACCCTAGCATAAGAAAAAAGAACCCTTCCAGGCCGTCTATCTGTCTCAGCCGTTTTGGGCGGAAATGAGACGGACTTGGAAAAGGTTCTTTTTTTCTATTCCGGTTAACTTGGTGTTTTGTTCCCTATCGTTCACGAACAGGAAACAAAATGGCTGCAAACATTAGTTGCTGTGAGCATGGCCCAGATCAGTAACACGACCATAGATGCTGATCATATATAAACCGCAGATACCTACGAGTCCATATACGATTCTGGATAGCCAGGTCATATTTCCGAAGAGAAAAGCCACAAGGTCAAAACCAAAGAAGCCGATTAATCCCCAGTTGATTGCTCCGATGATAACGATAGTGAGAACCGTATAGTCAATACCTTTAGAACCCATAATATCATACCTCCTTTTCAGTCTGATTGTATTATTGGCTGAATTATAAGAAGTTATACACAAAAGAGGGAAAAAGTGGTATAATCGAAAAAGCGACGAAAGGATCGGAGGTTATAAGTTGTCAGGCAGCAAGAATAAAAAGGTTACGAAGTACCGGAAACCTTTTCACATAAATATCGGAGTCATTATATTTGCGGCAATTTTTATTTATTTAGTGATTTGTGTCTATATGTATGCCACGCGTGTACGTATCTCACCATATGAGGTAAAAGCCGGAAGTCTGGCTGAAGATAACACCTATACAGGCCTCATTCTGCGCCAGGAAACCGTGGTCAATGCGGAGCAGTCCGGGTATGTCAACTATTACGCAAGAGAAAAGGAAAAAGTAGCCAACGGAACCGTTGTCTATTCCATAGATGAAAGCGGAAAGGCCATGGAAGCCCTGGCGGAATCCGCAAAGGAAGAAAATATCCTGTCAGGAGACAACCTGAAAACGATTAAGTCGGAAATCCAGAATTTCAGCAGCAGCTTCGATAATTCGGATTTTACCAGCGTTTATGATTTCAAATACAGCCTGGAGGGGGACATCATAGAATTGATGAACACCGCTATGCTGACGGATCTGGGCGAGATCGCTTCGCAGGCGGGAGGGATGTTCAATACGTATTCCGCGGCTGAGCCGGGAGTCATCGTCTATAATGTGGATCAGCTGGAAGGGGTTACGGCGGATGTGGTGACTCCGGATATGTTTGACGAGACCGCTTATAAAAAGACGAACCTGAGGACCAATGAGATCGTGAATCCGGGTGACCCCGCTTACAAATTGATAACCGGTGAGGACTGGTCCGTGGTGATCCAGATGGACGAGGACCAGGTGCGCAGAATGCAGGACATGCAGTATGTGCAGGTCCGGTTCCTGGATGATAATACGAAGGCCTGGGCTTCCTTCAGTATGTCCAGCAGGGATGGAAATACCTATGGAAAACTGGATTTCAGGAATTCCATGATCCGCTATGCCGATAAACGGTATTTGCATATAGAGCTGATGCTGGATCAGACAAAGGGCTTAAAAATACCGGCCAGTTCCCTGGTGGATAAGGACTTTTATCTGATACCGCTTGATTATCTGACCGTCGGCGGCACCAGCAGCCAGGAAGGATTTATGCTGGAGACCTATGATGAGAACGGGCAGGCGTCTATGGAAATGATTTATCCAACGGTTTATTCGGTCTCTGAGACGGAGGCATATGTGGATACGGTGGAATTCCATCTGGGGGATTACGTGATCAAGCCGGAATCCCAGGAGCGCTATCAGATCGGGAAAAAGGCCACCTTAAAAGGCGTCTATAATATTAACAAAGGATATGCCATATTCCGTCAGGTCAATATCCTGTATCAGAATGAGGAATATTGTATCGTGGAAGAGGGGACCAAATATGGCCTGTCGATCTATGACCATATCGCTTTGGACGGTTCCGCGGTGAAGGAAGACGATATTATTTACCAATAGTTTTTAGAAAAAAGGAGATGGATTCCATGGTAAAAGAGAATCTGGCAGAAGTAGAGGCACGTATAAGTAAAGCCTGTGAAAGGGCGGGACGGAACCGGGAAGAAGTTACGCTGATCGCCGTCAGTAAGACAAAACCGGTATCCATGATGGAAGAGGCTATCGGGGCCGGAATCGTGGATTTCGGAGAGAATAAAGTGCAGGAAATCGTGGATAAGTATGAAGCAATCCCGCAAAAACTGAATTGGCATATGATCGGACACCTGCAGAGAAATAAAGTAAAGTACATTGTAGATAAAGTATGCATGATCCATTCGGTGGATTCACTTAAGCTGGCCGAGACCATCAGCGAGCTGGCGGTAAAGAAAAATGTGGTAGTTCCGATATTGATCGAAGTGAATATGGCCGGGGAAGACACCAAGTTCGGCGTCGCGCCGGAGGCTGCCCCCGGGCTTGTGGAAGCCGCCGCTAAGCTTCCGGGTATCCGGGTAAACGGGCTGATGACCATCGCCCCGTTTGTGGAAAACCCCGAAGATAACCGGATTCATTTCCGTAATTTAAGGAAATTATCTGTTGACATAACAGGGAAAAACATTGATAATGTATCTATGAGCGCCTTGTCGATGGGAATGACAGGTGACTATGAGGTAGCAATCGAAGAGGGGGCTACGATGGTACGGGTTGGCACAGGTATTTTTGGAGCCAGAAATTACGCCGTCCCTGACAGCCTGTAATCCGATGCCATTAGGATAAGCGTGCGGTTTATGGCCGCGCGGGAACGAATAGGATATAGATAGGAGAGTTAGTCATGGGCGTTTTGGACAAGTTTTTGGATGCGATGAAACTGAATGATGATGACGATTTTGATGACGATTTCTTCGATGATGAAGAATTTGACGATACACCAAAGAAAAGAAAATTTAAGAAAACCGATATAGACGATGATGACGATTTCATGGATGAGAAGCCGGCCAAGGTAAAACCTATGAAGCAGGCAAGTAATAAGGTAACCCCGATGCGCCAGCCCAGAAGGACCGGCAGTGGAATGGAAGTCTGTGTGATTAAACCCACTTCTTTTGAGGATACCAGGGAGATCACCGAGACCCTGTTGTCGGACAGGACCGTAGTCTTGAATATGGAAGGGTTGGATATGGAGCTGGCGCAGCGGATCATTGATTTCACCTCCGGGTCCTGCTTTGCCATCAACGGAAACCTGCAAAAGATTTCCAGTTTCATTTTCATAGTGACGCCTTCCAGTGTGGATATTTCCGGAGATCTTCAGGATATCTTAAACGGCGCGTTCGATGTGCCGGCTATCCAGACGGATTTCTAAAGCATCCGGCACAGGATAGGCGGGAATAGAGACACCAATTACATATGTTACATAGCCGGGACGGGAGATTATATCCGTAATGATGGTACGGTTCGGCGGCTATGTCTGTGCAGAGCGTCAGTAAGAAGCTTTTACTCCTGATGCTCTTTCTTTTGGAATGGAATGGTTGGATGGATACGAAAGATAAGTTCTTTTGAACCTGCTTTCGCAAATATGTTTGGCGCGGCAAATGCGTACTGGAGGATAAAATGGCTGAGAGACTACAAGTAAAAAAGGATGGAATCAAATGTTATGATATACTGCTGGAGCCGGATTTTCAGGCTCTGCCGGCTGCGCTTGAAGAGACCGGCATGGTCCGGAAAAAAGTGTGTATTGTCACGGACAGCCATGTGGCCCCCCTCTATGCGGATCAGTTAAAAGAGTCTCTGATCCCGGTGGAAGAGTCCGTAACCGAGTTCATATTTGAGGCGGGGGAAGCCAGCAAGACGCTGGATACCGTTAAGAAACTCTATGAACATCTGATCCAAAATCACTTTGAGAGAAAAGACGTTCTCATCGCTCTCGGAGGCGGCGTGGTGGGGGATTTGACCGGGTTCGCAGCGGCTACTTATCTGCGGGGCATAGATTTTATTCAGATTCCGACCACATTACTGTCCCAGGTGGATTCCAGCATCGGCGGAAAGACAGGGGTGGACTTTGACTGCTATAAGAACATGGTGGGCGCTTTTCATATGCCCAAACTGGTCTATATCAACCTGCACACCCTGGATACCTTAGATGACAGACAGTTTGCCTCGGGAATGGGAGAGGTGCTCAAACATGGCCTGATTCGGAACGCTTCCTATTATGAATGGATCCTGGGCAACCTTTACGAGATTGAGGAAAAGGAGCCGGAAGTATTACAGCGCCTGATCGCGGAAAGCTGTATCATAAAAAGAGCGGTAGTGGAAAAAGATCCCACGGAACAAGGGGAACGCGCCCTTTTAAATTTCGGCCACACCATTGGCCATGCCATAGAAAAATTAAAAGACTTTACGATGCTTCACGGAGAGTGTGTTGCACTGGGCTGCGTAGCAGCCGCCTATATCTCCTGGCAGAGGGGGAGTCTTTCAGAGGAAGAGTTCTTTGAGATCCGGGATATGTTCGTAGGATTCGGGCTTCCTATCTCCTTAACGGGCCTTAGCACGGAAGATATCATTGAAACCAGCAGATCCGATAAGAAGATGTCCGGCGGCCAGGTGAAATATATTCTGCTGAAAGGCATTGGTAAAGCGGTTATCGACAAAACCGTAACAGAACAGGAAATGAGAGAAGCCATAGAATATATATCCGTAAAAAGTGAGGACCTAAATGACTAGCGAAAAGACGAGAAAACGTAACAGTTGTATATGTGGTATAATCGGGATGCTTGCCCTGATCCTTTTGGACCAGTGGACAAAACTGCTGGCGGTACGCCATTTAAAAGAAGCCTCCCACCCGCTCATCGACGGTGTGTTCAGCCTGCAATATCTGGAAAACAGAGGCGCGGCATTCGGCATGATGCAGGGACGCCAGTGGCTGTTCGCCATCATGGCGGTGATCATCGTGGCCGTGTTTGGCTATGCCTACTACCGCCTTCCCTATGAACGGAAATTCCGGATTCTGCGTATTGTTCTGTGCTTTTTGTTGGCGGGAGCACTGGGCAACCTGATAGACCGGCTGACCAGAAACTTTGTAGTTGATTTCTTCTATTTTGAACTGATCAATTTCCCGATATTCAATGTGGCCGACTGCTATGTAACTCTGTCCGCAGTCATGCTGATCATCCTCTACCTGTTCTACTACAAAGACGGAGACTTTGAAAACCTGATACCCAAGAAATACCGATCCCAAAAGGAGTCCAAGACAGACAATGACCAAATATGAATTCCAGGTGTCTGATACACAGTCCGGCCAGCGAATCGATAAATATCTCTCATCTATGATGGGAGATTTCTCACGTTCTTATCTGCAAAAGCTGTTAAAGGACGGGCAGATCACCATCAACGGTGGGCTGGCGCGCCCCAGCAGCAAGACAGCCGCCGAAGATAAAATAGAAGTGCTGGTGCCGGATCTGGCGGAGCCGGATATCAAACCGGAGAATATTCCGCTGGACATCCTGTATGAGGACGACGACTTAATCCTGGTCAATAAACCCAAGGGCATGGTGGTCCATCCGGCGGCCGGTCATTCCGGCGGGACCCTGGTCAACGCCCTTATGTTCCACTGTAAAGGCCAGCTGTCCGGCATCAACGGAATCACCCGCCCCGGTATCGTCCACCGGATTGATCGCGACACCACCGGCGTCCTGGTGGTCTGTAAAAACGACCGGGCGCATAACTGCCTGGCGGACCAGCTCAAAGTCCATTCCATCACCCGGCGCTACCGCGCCATTGTGCATGGGGTTCTGAAGGAAGATGGCATCATCAACGCCCCGATCGGGCGGCATTCCATTGACCGGAAAAAAATGGCCGTCAACCCAAAAAACGGTAAAGAAGCGGTCACCCACTATCATATTCTGGAGCCTCTGCGCAACTTCACCTACATTGAATGTGAATTGGAGACCGGCAGGACCCATCAGATCCGTGTCCATATGGCCAGTATCGGCCACCCGCTATTGGGAGACGAGGTGTACGGCCCCGCTAAGTGTCCCGTAAAAGGCCTGCAGGGCCAAACCCTGCACGCCATGGTATTGGGCTTTATTCATCCCACCACGTTGAAGTATGTAGAATACACCGCCCCTCTTCCTCCTTATTTCACAGATTTGTTAAATGCCCTGCGGATCTCCTGATCCGCTTTTTTTCCATAGGAAAGTGCGGTTTCTCCCGGTCCTTAAAAATATTTTACATTTCAGATCGATTGGGTTATAATAAATATACAACAAGGAGCGGCTTTCATATTGGTAATCAGACATCCTTCGGGAAAGAAGATGCCGAAGCCCAAAAGGAGAGTGAATCGTATGGGTAATACTATTATTACGATCGGAAGGCAGTACGGCAGCGGTGGCCGTGAGATTGGAAGAAAAGTAGCGGAAAAGCTCGGAATCAAATGTTACGATAAAGAATTGCTGGCGGTAGCAGCAAAAGAGAGCGGGATCTGTGAGGAATTATTTGAAAATCATGACGAAAAGCCCACTAACAGTTTCTTATATTCCCTGGTCATGGATACATATTCCCTGGGATATTCTTCCGCGGCATTTTCAGATATGCCCATCAACCATAAGGTATTTCTGGCACAATTCGACGCCATTAAAAAAATCGCAGACGAAGGCCCCTGTATATTAGTTGGACGCTGTGCGGATTACGCGCTGGCGGACTATCCGAATATGGTAAGCGTATTTGTTCATGCGGACATTCAGGCGCGGATCCGCCGTATTGCCCGGATCTATGACTTGACGGATGCGAAGGCAAAAGACATCATCCACAAGACCGATAAAAAAAGAGCCAGCTATTATAATTACTATTCCAGTAAGAAGTGGGGCGAGGCCGCCGGATACAACTTAAGCGTAGACAGCGGAATCCTGGGAGTTGAAGGAGCGGTCAAAATGATCCTCGATTTCGTAGAAATCAAGGAATCCACTCCGGAACCCAAACTGTAAGCTTTTATTAATTTTAAATAGATCGATGACGGAACCGCCGGTTCAGCTTTTTCGGATGCTGACGGCGGTTTTGCTTTTTTTTACATGGGAAGGCGGGATGAAGCCCGCCCGCAGCCTTTGTCAAATTTATTGGTAATTTTATGAAAGTGGTGTTATAATAGTTGAGAAGTGCGCTTGCGCTTTATCAAGTAACGGAGGCTTTTTATTCATGGCAAAAGACAATAGAGAAACTGAAAACAAAGAAGTGAGTATAGGGAGGGAGATCTTAAGCTGGGTTGGAGTTATCGTGTTCGCAGTGGCGCTGGCCTTGTTTTTGAACGCGTTTATTCTGGTCAATGCGGAAGTCCCCACCAAGTCGATGGAGAATACGATCAAGGCGGGAGACCATATTATGGGCCTGAGAGTGTCTTATTGGTTTAAAGGCCCGGAGCGGGGAGACATCGTGGTATTTAAGTTCCCCGATGACGAGTCCCAGAATTTTGTGAAAAGAGTGATTGGGCTTCCGGGAGATTCCATTGAGATCGTGGACGGAAAGGTCTATATCAACGGCAGCGATACCCCTCTGGATGAACCTTATCTGAAAGAGACCCCTTATGGATCATTTGGCACCTTTACCGTACCGGCGGGCTGCTATTTTATGATGGGGGATAACCGGAATGATTCCCATGACTCGAGATTCTGGGATCACACGTATGTGACTGAGGATGAGCTGATCGGGAAAGCGTATTTTAAATATTATCCGGGCTTTCAGATGCTGCATTGACGGAGGGATGAGATGGCTACCTGGAATTCAAGAGGCTTAAGGGGTTCTACCCTGGAGGAGCTGATTAACCGGACCAATGATATATACCGGGAGAAGGGACTGGCTTTGATTCAGAAGGTCCCGACCCCTATTACCCCCATTAAGATTGATAAGGATAACCGGCATATTACCCTGGCGTACTTTGAACAGAAAAGTACGGTGGATTACATAGGGGCTATTCAGGGAATACCGGTCTGCTTCGACGCGAAAGAGTGTACGACACAGACATTTCCGCTTCAGAATGTCCATGCACATCAGATGCAATTTATGGAAGAGTTTGAACATCAGGGAGGAATCGCATTTCTCCTTCTTTTTTATACTTCGGAGAACTTTTTTTACTATCTTACCTTCCGGCAGCTGCAGAAATTCTGGAGCAGGGCTGAAAATGGCGGACGCAAGAGCTTTCGCATGGAGGAACTGGAGCAGGGATTCGAGATACATCCGGGAAAAGGCGTGATGGTTCCGTATCTGGATGCGCTGCAGAAAGATCTGGATCAAAGGGATGAAGATCTGGATCAAAGGGATTGACAAGTATTCGGTTTACTATTATAATATATGAGATTTACTTTGCTACCAAATTAGAGAATTATCACTTTAAATCGATAAAGTAATTCAGATCGAAGAATGACGGATCAAAGCGGGCGGCAAAGGTCAGGAAACGGAGGCAGTTATGAAACAGCAATTATTACATACGCCGGAGGGCGTCCGGGATATTTATAATGAAGAATGCGCCAGAAAAAATGTGTTGCAGGAAAATCTGCATCAGGTTATGCAGCTATATGGATATCGGGATATTCAGACGCCCACCATCGAATTTTTTGATGTGTTCAGCAAGGAGATCGGGACCACGCCGTCCAGAGAGCTGTACAAATTCTTTGACCGGGAGGGGAATACTTTGGTGCTCCGGCCGGACATCACGCCGTCCGTCGCCCGTTCTGCGGCCAAATATTTTATGGAGGAAAAGCTCCCGCTGCGCATGTGTTATATGGGAAATACCTTCATCAACCATTCCAGCTATCAGGGCCGGTTAAAGGAGACCACCCAGATGGGTGCGGAGCTGATCGGGGACGGAAGTGTGGATGCCGACGCCGAGGTGATCGCTCTGGTGGTGGAAGCGCTGTTGAAAGCGGGATTGAAGGATTTCCAGGTGAGCATCGGACAGATTGATTTCTTCAAAGGGCTGCTGGAGCAGGCCGGAATCGAGGAAGACACCGAGGAAATGCTGCGGGAACTGATATCCAATAAAAATCATTTCGGAATCGAGGAGCTGGTGGAGGAGCAGCGGCTCAGCGGGGAGTTAAAACAGGTATTTCTGAAAATGCCGGAGCTGTTCGGCGGTGTTGCCGTGTTGGATGAGGCGAAGGAACTGACCCGCAATGACAGATCCTTGCAGGCGCTGGAACGCCTCAGGGAACTGTATGAGGTGATGTGCTGTTATGGCTATGAACCGTATATTTCTTTTGATCTGGGAATGATCAGTAAATATCACTATTATACCGGCGTGATTTTCCGGGCATATACCTACGGAACCGGAGACGCGATCGTGAAAGGCGGCAGATATGATAATCTGCTGGGGCATTTTGGCAAGGAAGCGCCATCCATCGGTTTCGCGATTGTGATAGACCAGCTGATGATGGCCTTGTCCAGACAGAAGATCGATATTCCTCTTTCAAACGGCGCTACTCTTTTGCTCTATGAAGAGGCGCTTCGCCAGGCGGCGATCCCTTTGGCCGTGGGGCTTAGAAAGACGGGGGCCCAGGTGGAAATGATACGGAAAAGCCCGGATCATGAGCTGAGCGAATACCTGGAGTACGCAAGGCAGAATCGGATCGGGGGAATCCTGGTCCTGCGGCCTGACGGGCAGATTGAAATGATACATATGTCAGATGGAAGCAGGCGGACCGTGAACCTGAATGATCTGATTGAAGGAGTGTAAACATGAGATATTTGACATTTGCATTGGGCAAAGGACGGCTTGCCAGCAAGACGCTGGAGATGTTTGAAAAAATCGGAATAACCTGCGAGGAGATGAAGGACAAGGGGTCCAGAAAGCTGATCTTTGTGAACGAGGAGCTGAAGCTTAAGTTTTTCCTGTCCAAGGGGCCGGATGTTCCCACCTATGTAGAGTACGGCGCTGCCGACATCGGGATCGTCGGCAAGGACACCATACTGGAAGAGGGCCGGAGAATGTACGAGGTTTTGGATCTGGGCTTTGGAAAATGCACGATGTGCGTGTGCGGCCCGGAATCTGCCCGGGAATTATTAAAGCACCACGAGCTGATCCGGGTGGCAACGAAGTATCCGAATATCGCGAAGGACTATTTTTATAATAAGAAACACCAGACGGTGGAAATCATAAAATTAAATGGCTCCATCGAGCTGGCGCCTATCGTGGGGCTGTCGGAAGTGATCGTGGATATCGTGGAGACGGGCTCCACCCTTAAAGAAAACGGCCTGAAGGTATTGGAAGAGGTGTGCCCATTGTCCGCCCGTATGGTAGTGAATCAGGTCAGCATGAAGATGGAAAATGAGCGGATCAGCCGGATTATTCAGGATTTGAAGAAGATTCTATAATATTATCATATACAGGAGGCAAGGTTATCATGAAGACGATACAGATTACGGAAGAATCCAGAAAAAATCTTCAGGAACAGCTGCTCAAAAGGAACCCTTCCAGCTATGGAGAGTTTGAAGAGCAGGTGGCGCAGATTATAGATGAGGTAAAGAAGAAGAAGGATCAGGCGCTATTTTCCTTCACCGAGAGGTTTGATCACGCTGTGGTTACGGCCGACACCATTCTGGTGACAAAAGAGGAGATCGAGGAAGCCTATACGCTGGTTGATCCGGAGCTGGTAGAGATCATCCGCAAGGCGAAGGCGAATATCGTGGAATACCATGAGAAGCAGCGCCAGTACAGCTGGTTTGACAGTAAACCCAACGGTTCCATGCTGGGCCAGAAAGTGACCCCCCTTAAAAGGGTCGGCGTCTATGTGCCCGGAGGAAAAGCGGTATACCCATCGTCCGTACTGATGAATGTGCTTCCGGCCAAGGTCGCCGGGGTCGATGAGATTATTATGACGACGCCTCCGATGAGGGACGGAAAAGTCTATCCGGTCACCTTAGTGGCGGCCAATGAGGCAGGCATCGACCGGATCTACCGTGTGGGCGGGGCGCAAGCCATAGCCGCCCTGGCTTTTGGAACGGAAAGTGTGCCCAAGGTGGATAAAATCGTAGGGCCCGGCAACATCTACGTGGCTTTAGCCAAGAAGGCCGTGTACGGTCATGTGAGCATCGATTCCATCGCGGGCCCCAGTGAAATCCTGGTGCTGGCGGATGAGACGGCCAATCCCCGTTTTGTGGCGGCAGACCTTCTGTCCCAGGCGGAGCATGACGAGATGGCGTCCGCCATCCTGGTCACTACCAGCAGGGAACTGGCGGAACAGGTATCCAAAGAAGTGGATCGTTTCGTAGCGGAGCTTTCCCGGACGGAAATCATGCAAAAATCCCTGGATCAATACGGTTATATTCTGCTGGCCAAGGATATGGAAGAAGCGGTCGAGACGGCCAACGAGATCGCATCGGAGCATCTGGAGATCATCACGGCCAATCCCTTTGAGGTGATGACAAAGATCCGCAACGCGGGAGCGATCTTTATCGGTGAATACAGCAGCGAACCGCTGGGCGACTATTTTGCAGGGCCGAACCACGTCCTTCCCACCAATGGAACGGCGAAGTTCTTTTCTCCCTTAAGCGTTGATGACTTTATCAAGAAGTCCAGCATTATCTACTATTCCAGGGAAGCGTTGGAGCCGGTGCATGAGGATATCATCAAATTCGCTGCGGCGGAACAGCTGACAGCCCACGCCAATTCCATCAAAGTCCGTTTTGAAGAATAAGGAGAGGTAGCATGCAGCAAAGGATCGGAAGAGTTGAGAGAAATACCAATGAGACAAAGATAAAAATGGAGCTGAATCTGGATGGAAGCGGCAAAGCCCAGATCGACACCGGGATCGGCTTTTTTGACCATATGTTAAACGGGTTTGCCCGGCATGGTTTATTTGACCTGGATGTAAAGGCGGAGGGTGATCTGATCGTGGACTGTCACCACACGGTGGAGGACACGGGCATCGTGCTAGGAAATGCGATCCGAAAGGCCGTAGGGAATAAGCAGGGCATCAAACGGTATGGCAGCCTTATGCTTCCTATGGACGAGACGTTAGTCCTGTGCGCGGTAGATCTGTCCGGCCGCCCCTATCTGGTATACGATGCAGAATTTACATCGGACAGGGTCGGATATCTGGATACGGAGATGGTGCGGGAATTCTTCTACGCAGTCAGCTACGCAGCCGGAATGAACCTGCATCTGAAGCTGATGTACGGCAGCAATAATCACCATATCATTGAGGCCATGTTTAAGGCTTTCGCCAAGGCATTGGATGAGGCAACCGTGTATGACAGAAGGATACAGAACGTACTGTCCACAAAAGGAAGCCTCTGAATAACGGTAAGGAGTGGAAGAAAAATCCTATGAATAAAAAGAACCTGATACCCTATATACGAATCCACGACCGCTCGGACCATGCGCTCTCGCAGGCTCAGAGCTTTGCGGACCGGGGAGCGGACGCGCTGCTGATCCTGGACTGTTCCGCGGACGATACCGGTCACGACGAAGTGATCGGGGAAATCAAAGAAATCTACCGCAAGGTGGATCTGCCCGTCATCGCAGGCGGGAATATCAAACGGCTGGAAGATGTGAAAAAACTGCTCTACGCCGGATGTGATAAAGCGCTGCTGGAGCTTTCCAACGAAGCCCATCGTGGGCTTCTGCCCGAAGCTTCCAAACGCTTCGGAAAAGAAAAAATCGCTGTGTCCGCAGATGATTTGGAATCTCTGCAAAAACACCGGGCGGATATACAGGAATACGCCTCCCTAGTGGTGTATTATGGCTCGGAGGATGCGGCCGCAGTCGAACGGAATATGGCCGCGCCCTGGATCATTTTTATGACCATAGATGTGGAGGGCGCGATCCCGGCTTATCTTAAACAGTCCGGCCTTACCGGCGTATCCAGCGTGTCATTGAGCCGGGATACGGTGGATTATATGCAGCTGAAGGAAGAGTTTCGGGCCGGGGGGTATTCCATGAATGTCATGGAGAGTGCCATCGCCTGGGAAGAATTCCGGTTAAACGGCGACGGCTTGATTCCCGTGGTCGTTCAGGATTATCGCACGGATCAGGTTCTGATGCTGGCCTATATGAACGAAGAAGCCTTTCAGATGACATTGCGGACAGGAAAGATGACCTATTGGAGCAGAAGCCGCAAAGAACTGTGGGTAAAGGGCCTCACATCGGGACATTTCCAATATGTCCGTTCGTTGAGCGCGGACTGCGACAAAGACACGATATTGGCAAGGGTCTCCCAGGTGGGAGCGGCGTGCCATACCGGAGAGATTTCCTGTTTTTTCAATGAACTTGTAAAAAAACAGTACGACGAGACCAATCCCCGCAAAGTATTTGAAGACGTATACGGCGTAATCATGGACCGCAAGGAGCATCCCAAAGAGGGTTCCTACACGAACTACCTGTTCGATAAGGGGATCGATAAGATTCTCAAAAAGGTAGGAGAGGAAGCGACGGAGATTATCATCGCCGCCAAGAATCCGGATCCGGAAGAGATTAAATATGAGATCTCAGATTTTCTCTATCACGTCATGGTTTTGATGGCGGAGCGGGGCGTAACCTGGGACGATATCATGAGAGAACTGGCCAGACGATAGAAAAAAGGCAGATACGGAGAAAAGGAAAAAGAGAAGAAAAAGAGAAGAAGATACAAAGCAGACGGCATAAACCCCAAAAATCCCACATATAGTGTAAAAAAGGATGGATAAGTTATTCTGAGGAACCAGGATGCGCTGTCCTGACTAGGAATAAAGGAGGAAAAAAGATGCCGAAAAATCCGATGGAATACCGGCAGCAGCTGCTGGCGGAAGCCAGAGCCACCATGTCGTCCAGCCATGGAGAATCTGCGTTTAATAACCCCGGCCTGATTCATCCCAGATACGGAAGAACGCAGGAGCAGCAGGAGACGGAAGGAACGGTCAGCTTTTTCAAAATCCGCTGCATCATCGCCGTTGTGCTTTTCATGGGCTTCCTTTTTCTATATACGACGGGGGCTACCATTTTTAATTATGACAGCCAGAAAATTGTCGCCGCATTTTCCGACACGATTGAAGCGGAAGATGTGTCCGCCTATATTGAAGATGTGAAAAACCAAATATTCCCGAAGGATTCCTGATCCTCCGGGAATATTTCTGTTCTATTCTATTTGAAAAACTCCACAATGTCATCCAGGCGTGAGGTCATACTCTGGAACAGCATATCAATCAGGGTAATAGCGGCCATAGACTCCACCACGACGACTGCCCTGGGAACAATAACAGGATCATGACGCCCTTTGATACGTATTTCCTGGGCCTCCCCACTGCGGTTAACGCTCATCTGAGGAGCGGCGATAGAAGGAGTCGGTTTCACCGCAGCCCGCAAAATAATAGCAGAGCCGTCGCTGATACCTCCCAAAATACCTCCTGCATGGTTCGTTGCTTTTGTGATCTTACCGGCAGCATCCACAGTGAAAGGATCATTATTGGTCAGCCCGGTAGAACGGGCAGCCGCAAAGCCGTCACCGATTTCGAAGCCCTTCACGGCGCCGATAGACATAACCGCTTTGGCTAGGTTAGCGTCAAGCTTTTCAAAGACAGGCTCACCGACTCCCTGGGGAAAATTCCGGATGATACATTCAATGACACCGCCGGAAGAATTCTGATTGCGCATACATTCCTGCAGATAAGCGGCAGCCTCACCGGCAGCCACCGGATCAGGCATATGGAACGGATTGCGGTTAATTTCCTCCGGATCAAAGCGTTCGGCGTTCATTTCCACCGGTCCGATCGACTTTGTATAAGTAGTCAAAGTGACGCCAAGAGACTTTAGAAGCTTACAGGCAACCGCCCCTGCCGCCACCCGGGCGATCGTCTCCCTGCCGGAAGAACGTCCGCCGCCGCGGTAATCCCGAAAGCCATATTTCACGTCAAAATTCAGATCCGCGTGGCCCGGCCGGTAATAATCAGCGATCTCACTATAATCCCTGGAGCGCTGATCCATATTCCGCACCAGCATAGCAATGGGAGTGCCGGTAGTACGTCCTTCAAACACGCCGGAAATGATCTCCACCAGATCCCCTTCTTTGCGCTGCGTAGCGAATTTGGACGTCCCAGGTTTACGCCGGTCCAAATAGACCTGAATATCCTCTTCCGAGAGTGGAAGACCACTAGGACATCCATCCACCACCACGCCGATCCCATTCCCATGGGATTCCCCCCAGGTTGCCATTTTAAATATAGTGCCAAAAGTCGATCCTGACATACAAACTCCACTCCTTATCCCGTTCATTTATTTATTTAAAAAAAGCCCAAATAGAAACAAAAACAACCAAAATCCCAAATGAATAGCAAGAATAACGCAAGCTTACCCTTTATCAACAATCAGCTACAGATTATGCATAAAGCACGACCGCAACCACGACCATTTCCCCGCTTCCGGTATTCATCAGACCATGAAACTGACCCGGCCGGATGAATCCAGCCTCCCCAGCCCGAATCGGTCTCTCTTCCTCCTGATCCTGAAAGATCCCCTCCCCGGAAATAATATAATAAACTTCGAAATTCCCCAAATGCTGATGATAACCAATAGAGGACCCAGGGGGCAGCACCATGCGCAGCATAACCTCGCCTTTCCCCATCAAATCCTCCTCATTTAACACCGGATACAACTCAATCTCACCTTTTCCGCCAAAACGATTACAAACCTTTCTACCAACCTCTTTCCTTATCATAAAACTCCCCCCAATAGCGTAATCCACCAAAAAATCATCGACAAGACATAAATTTCCCAGAAGTATCGTACACTGTCCAAATCCAACTGTCAATAAGAAAACAATAAGTAACCATCAGTGAAACGACAAGGAAACCAACGAGGGAACTAACAAGGAAACCAACAAGAAAGCAATAAGAAGGCTGCAAAAAAGCAGTAAAAAAGTAGTAAATAAACAACAAGAGACCAATAAGAAAGCCATAGAAAAGTCATAGAAAAGTCATAGGACAACAGTACTAAATACTAAAGAACGCAGAAAGCAATAATAATAAATCTGAGAAGCAAAAAAGAACTGAAATAACAGAAACAACAACCAGAAAAGCAATACCCCAAAAACCAAAAAACACTACCACCCCAAAAAGCCAACCCAAAACGAAAGAACATACCTCCCAAGCCTGTAATAGTGTAGGGATGAGCGGGAAGCGGCAGGACCTTGGGGGGATGGGCGGCAAATCTCGCGGGGCCAAATCGCTTGAGGCCGGACCTTAGAACGAGTTACGCAGAAGAGGGCGAAACCTCGCAGGACCCGGGGCACTGTCTGAGCCGTATTTTGGCGAGTTTGCCCCGGGTCCTGCTAATAAGAGGTTTCGCCCTCTTCGAAGTTACTCGTTCTTAGGTCCGGCCGAAGCGATTTGGCCCCGCGAGATTTGCCGC
Organism: Diplocloster agilis; assembly: GCF_019042275.1. Lineage (GTDB taxonomy): Bacteria > Bacillota > Clostridia > Lachnospirales > Lachnospiraceae > Diplocloster > Diplocloster agilis. The sequence continues at coordinate 151,323 of NZ_JAHQCW010000002.1, read as the reverse complement.
CCATCCCCCCAAGGTCCTGCCGCTTCCCGCTCATCCCGGCCCCCCTATTAAGCAACAGACTTCTTCCGCTTCCGATTGTGGAAATAAGCCGCAATTTTCCGATACCCCCGTTTTGCATAATTCAGAATCTCATAAATAGTATCGATGATATGGGGAGTAAAGAGCACCAGCCCCAGAACCACGATAATCTCCCGGAACTTAATATCCACCATGTTTAGCATATCCGGCACCAAGATCAGGCTCACCAGGAAGAGGAAAAACATCACATAATAAATAACTTTCCGAAGAATGGATTCCAGCGGATAGACCTTTCGGATCATATACAGGCTTGTAATACCGGTAGTGAGAACACACATGGTAGAACGCACCGACACAGGGGTGTCAAAGAGCCGGCAGAAAGCGGTAATGCATATGATCTCCAGTACGATGGTCAATGCGCCGGTCAGCGCATTCTGCAGAACATTCTTTAAAAAGCTTCCGCTGACACGGTTAAAATTCGGTTCCAGCGACAGCACGAAGGTCGGAATACCGACCGCCCACATGCTGATAATCGACAGTTGGATCGGTATAAACGGATAGGAGGCGCTGATCAGCAAAGACATAATGGTCAAAATCAGGGAAAAGATCGTCTTGACCAGAAAGAGCGATGCGGCGCTCTGGATATTATTGATGACCCTGCGGCCTTCCCGCACGATATAGGGCATTGATCCGAAGTTGGAATCCAGCAGCACCAGATTGGAACAGTTCTTGGCGGCATCGCTTCCGGCCGCCATGGCAATGCTGCAGTCCGCTTCTTTTAACGCCAGCACGTCGTTGACGCCGTCGCCGGTCATGGCTACCGTATGTCCGGCCTTTTTCAGGGCCAGCACGATCTCTTTTTTCTGTTCCGGCGTGACACGTCCGAAAACCTGGTATTTGTCAACGGCTTCCTGCAACTCTTTTTTTGATTTCAGTTTTGTGGCATCCACATAGGAATCCGCCCCGTTTAAACCGGCTTTTCTCGCTATATTTGCCACGGTGGCGGGATTATCCCCGGAGATAACCATCAGCCGCACGTCGCGCTCGGCAAAATAGCGCAACGTGTCTTTGGCGTCGCTGCGGATGACGTCGCTTAACAGGATGATCGCGCAGGCTTTTAAGCCTTCCGGCAGATCGGTACCGGAGGCCATAGCGGGACTGTGGGCCAGCACAAGGACCCGGATTCCCTTGGAGGTGTGCATATCTATTTTCTGACGCAGGAAAGAATCCTCCTTAGGGAACATAAATTCATAAGCGCCCATGATATAAGTTCCCTTTCCCTCAAACGATACGCCGCTGTACTTCCTGGCGGAGGAGAAGGGGATCGTATGCACGGCATGATAGTTCTGATATTCCGTGAAATGCTCTTTCATCGCCATAAAGGTGGCGTTGTCATCCTGCAGGCTGTGCAGGATATTTCCGATAATTTCTTCCGCGGGGACCTGTTCTTCCAGCACGATCAAGTCCTCCACCTTCATGGTGCCTTCGGTCAGCGTACCGGTTTTATCCAGACACAGCACGTCCACCCGGGCCAATGTCTCGATACAGAACAGCTCATGAACCAGCACCTGCCGTTTGCCCAGATGGATGACCCCGACGGCCAGGGCGATACTGGTCAGCAGCACCAGACCTTCCGGTATCATACCCAGCACCGCAGCCACCATATTGACGATGGAGTCGGCAAATGTGGCTTTGCTGATAAAATACTGGCTGGCAAACAGTCCGGCGCCCAGCGGTACGATTAATATACTGATGATTTTCAGGATTATATTGATGGAACGCTGCAGTTCGGAGGAGTATTTTTTTAATTTTCGGGCTTCAGACATGATTTTAAAAGCAAAATTGTCCTCCCCGACATGTTCCACCTGCACGGCAGCCTGTCCCGATACCACAAAACTGCCGGAAAACAGATGATCTCCGGGATGCTTCACGATGATATCGGATTCCCCGCTGATCAGGGATTCGTTCACCTCAAGCGTACCCTGGCGCACCACAGAGTCGGCGCAGATCTGGTTGCCGGTGGTGAGCAGCATAATATCATCCAGCACAACGTCCTCGATGGCAATCTTCTCGGATTTGTGGTTCCTTCGGACGGTTACCTTCGAGGCAGTGATCAAGGAGAGTTTGTCCAATGTCTTTTTCGCGCGGATTTCCTGGAAAATACCGATCGCAGTATTACAGATCACGATTCCCAGAAAAAACAGATTCTTAAAGGACCCGACGAAGATAATCAGACCCGCTAAGACAGCGTTGATTAAGTTGAAAAACGTCATGAGGTTGTCCCGGATGATCTGTTTGACACTCTTTTCGTTGGCATCCTCCTGATAATTAAACAGGCCGTCGTTCAGCCGCTGTTCGACCTGGGCGGTGGTCAGGCCGGCACGGATATCTATTCCTTTTTCAATCCTTTTTTCGAGCTGTGTATTCATTCGGATAATCTCCATTTTTCTTAGTATTTCCATATCCAGTATTACGGTATCCTATGTAATCTATTATAACGCTATTTCTAATATTGTCATTTAAAAAAGTATAAAATTTCTCTTATAATATTCTAAATTTTTCCAAATGCCGCGGTTCGGATGAAAAGCTTGCGGGCGGGCATTGACAGAGAAATTATACAACTGTATAATATAATTGTTATACAGTTGTATAAAATGAAAAGGATAGATAAAGGGGGGAATGCAAGGATGCGAATAAAAGAATCGGACAATAGCCAGATAGCCGGGAGACATCTGCCGGAAGCCGAGCTGGAGATCATGCAGGTTGTGTGGAGATGCGAGGACCAGGTGAGCGCAAGCTATATTCTGTCTATGCTGACCAACCGGGACTGGGCGCTTCCCACGCTGATGACCGTTCTGACCCGGCTGACCCGGAAAGGCTTTCTGACCTGTGAAAAGCATGGACGCAATAATTATTACCGTCCGGCTGTCACGGAAGAAGCATATCAGGCGTCAGAGGGGAAAACCATGCTCAAAAAGTTATACCGTGATTCTTTTCCGGACATGGTAGCTTCCTTATATAATGGCAAAGCAATAAAAAAAGAGGATCTGCTGGAACTGCGGAACATGATTGACAGGCTGGCAGGAGAGGAGGAGTCTCATGACTGAACTTTTTCTGGGTATGGTCGGTGTATCCGTAACCTCGGCCTTGATTCTCATACCGCTTTTACTGTTGTCCCAAGTCATCAACCGCCGAATCCGTATGAGCTGGAAAAAAGGGATATGGCTGATGCTGGCTGTGCGTCTGCTGATTCCGGTTCCATATCCGGAGGCGGTATTCCATGTCCGCTTTTCCGGTCAGGAATACAGACAGCTATGAAGAGCAGCGAAAAAGAACCGTCCGGCCAGAATGCGCAGGGCGCCGGAACAAAACAGCAGGGAACTGGAACAGAACTACAGGGCACCGGAACAGAGCTGCAGGGGGGCTTTGAAAATACGCTAAGTCCCGCCGCCGGGAATCCGTCGGACCGAAAAGACCGGGATGGCATGACAGCGGCCGGAGCGTCGGATGGTTTCCGCTATATCATATGGATATGGGCGGCTGTGGCCGTCGGATTTTTCCTGTGCTGCCTGATCCGATATTATATGTTTGTAGAAAAAATAAAGCAAAGCGCCGAGGAGGTCACAGACCCCTTTGTATGGAATACCTTTTCCAAATTAAACGGACAGCTGGGACTGAAGCCTGGCCGGGTTACTCTGAACTGGAGCGGTGAATTGAGTCTCCCCTGCGCCTTTGGATATTTCCGGCCCCGGATCTGCCTTCCGAAACGGCGGATGGAAGAACAGGAGCTGACCTATCTGCTAAAGCACGAATTACTCCATGTCAAGCAGCAGGATATCTGGTATAAGCTGCTGTTCCTGGTCGTGAATGCGCTCTACTGGTTCCATCCGCTTATCTACCTGATGCGCCGGGAGGCGTACAAAGATATGGAATGCTGCTGCGATGAGCTGGTTCTAAAAGATGCGGGCCCCTCGGAGAAAAAAGCGTATGCGCTGATACTCCTGGAAGCCGCCTCTTTTAAGAGGCAGCCGGACCGCGCGTTTTCCACCGGATTTGCTGAGAGCAAAAAGTCATTGGAGGAGCGTCTGAAAAATGTGATGAACAGCCGGAGAAAACGCCTCGGCGCTGTGGCGGCGGTACTGGCAGCCCTCCTTCTGGTTCTGACAGGCGGCCTTCTTAAACTGCAGCAGTCGGGGAGCGGAAAGGATCTATTGACTAGGATGGATCTGACGCAGGAGGAAGAAAACGAAATCACCGGAAAAGAAACGAGCGGTACGGCCGCCAAATATTCCTATGAGATCGATGCGTCTTACCGGTCTGTGAAGCTGCAGTTAGAAATGTGGGTGAAAGGCGAACTGCAGGACATACTGGGTCAGCAGATCCTGCCCTTGAACGAGACAAAAGGAGAGCTGACCGCGGCTTTTGATTCCGACGCGATCTTCCGGGAAAATCAGGATATCGGCTGGCGCGCGGGAGTCCGACAGATACCGGAAGGCTTCTTTCACAAGCGCATCAGTCCGGAATCCATGGTTATGGTAAAATGGAGCGTCAGAATGCCTCAGGACCCCCCGTTTATAGGGGCCTCCTACGGATGCCTGGGAGACCTGGCGTCGGAAAGAGTAACGCCGATCGAAGAAGACCGGCCGATCGTTCTGGCTCAGCTGATCATGGACGCGGACAACCGTCTGGAGGTGATTCCCATAGATCCCACGGACAAGGAGACGCTGCGCAGCTTTGATCTTGTCTATCTGCTTACCTGCCGTTTTTCCAAGGAGGCAGCAGATTAAATTCCTGTCTGCGAATGTCGGTACCCGGTACGGAAGTGATTTTCCTCTCTATTGAATCTTATTCCCGGATATGATACACTCTAACAGAATATTAAGATTCACTACAACTTATAAAGATGGAGAGTATCATGTACCGATTACTGAAACAGGATAAAAAAGCGAAAAGAGGGGAGCTTCACACCGTCCACGGCGTGATTCAGACCCCTGTATTTATGAACGTCGGAACCGCGGCGGCGATTAAGGGAGCCGTATCCACAGAAGATCTGAACGCCATCGGCACCCAGGTGGAATTATCCAACACCTACCATCTGCACGTCCGGCCCGGGGATGACGTAGTGTACAAGATGGGCGGACTCCACAAGTTCATGGTATGGGACAAGCCCATTCTGACCGATTCCGGCGGTTTCCAGGTGTTTTCCCTGGCAGGGCTTCGGAAAATCAAGGAAGAGGGGGTTTATTTCAACTCCCACATCGACGGCCGTAAGATCTTCATGGGACCGGAACAAAGTATGCAGATCCAGTCCCACCTGGCTTCCACCATCGCGATGGCCTTCGACGAGTGCCCGTCCAGCGTGGCTGAGAGGAAGTATGTGGAAGACTCCGTAGCCCGGACCACCCGGTGGCTTTCCCGCTGCAAAGAGGAGATGGCGAGATTAAATTCCCTGCCGGATACCATCAATCCCCGCCAAATGCTGTTCGGGATCAACCAGGGAGCTATCTTCGAGGATATCCGGATCGACCATGCGAAAGAAATCGCCGGCCTTGACCTGGACGGTTATGCAATCGGAGGCCTGGCCGTAGGCGAAAGCCACGAGGAAATGTACCGGATTCTGGACGCGACGGTTCCCCATCTGCCGGTGGATAAGCCCACCTATCTGATGGGAGTCGGTACTCCGGAAAATATCCTGGAAGGCGTGGACCGCGGCGTGGACTTCTTTGACTGCGTCTATCCCACCCGAAACGGACGGCACGGCCATGTCTACACGAATCACGGCAAGTTAAATCTGTTTAATGCCAAATACGAGCTGGACCCACGGCCATTGGAAGAGGGATGCCAGTGCCCCGCCTGCCGCAGATACAGCCGGGCCTATATCCGGCACCTGCTCAAGGCCAAGGAGATGCTGGGCATGCGGCTTTGCGTGCTCCACAATCTGTATTTCTATAACACCATGATGGCAGAAATCCGCGACGCCATTGATGCGGAACGCTACCAGGAATACAAACGGGAGAAAATCGCCCGCATGCGCGCGGGGGAGTAAAGGCAGTGTGAATTGCAATTATAGAATATATAAAAAAACTATAAAATCCGAGAAAGTACTTGATGAATCTTTGGCAATTGTGTAGAATGGACGTAATGGGTAAAAATACCAGGAGAGATTATAGTGAGATTAGGAGGAACTATTATGTTATTAGCAACACAAGGCGGAGGCAGTCCCTGGGTGCTGTTGATTTTTTATGTGGTTGTATTTGGCGGTCTGATGTATTTCATCGCGATCCGTCCTCAGAAGAAAGAGCAAAAGAGAATGGCCGCGCTGCTGTCCTCTGTTGAAATCGGCGACAGTGTCATCACTACCAGCGGATTTTACGGCGTTATTATCGATATTACCGACGAAGATGTGATCGTAGAATTCGGAAGCAATAAAAACTGCAGAATTCCAATGAAAAAATCCGCGATCGCCGACGTAGAAAAAGCGGAAGTGGAATAGACATACCAAAAAATCAGACAAGATGCCGACGCACTTGCGATTGAGAGATCGCAAGTGCGTCGGTTTTTTTGTCCGTAGAAAGGCGTAAATCATTGACTTTTGTCGTTATGTGCGATAAACTTATTTGGTACAGGTACACAGTTGCCTTGGAGGCGGATCCTATGCAGTATGACGGATATCAGTATACGAAAATATTTCATATTATAAAAAACAAAATTGAGTCCGGATTAATCCCCAAAGGCTCAACGCTTCCCTCGTGCTCCAGTCTCTGCAAGGAATATGGCGTATCCAGCAAGACCGTACGGCGCGTGCTTGTTATGCTGACAGATGCAGGATTGATCGAGACCAGGGAACGAAAACGTCCGATCGTCATTTTTAACCAAGCCCCGGAAAGCAGTCTGACCGGCAGCTGGATGGAAACCAACATCCTTGCTATGCAGGATGTCTTATATACGGCGCAACTGATTTGTTATCCGCTTATTGACTATGGTATTTCCATGTGCAAGGAGGAAGATTGGGCCATTCCGGAAAAAATTGTTCAACAGATGGATCCGCAGCAGCCAGCATTGTTTTGGAGAAATTCTAAATTATTCTGGCGCTTTTTTATTGCCCGGTGCGAAAACGAACTGAGCCTGCGAACGGTTGACAGTCTCGGATTTTCAGAATTGGAATATAAAAACAGCAATATAGATATGGGCTACGCGTATCGGAACGCTCTGTTAAAGTTTGTCGGAGAAATAAGAAAGGACGGCTATGTAAGCGATATGGTGCGGGATACCCTTTTAAGTATCCGTAAACTAACCCCGCTTGCGGACGATCATGTATTATATTATGTCCCAGCGGACTCGCCCTTTCGAATCGGGCTTAAGGGGCTTGACAACTGGATGAAAACCGATGAGGAGCGTTATTCCGGCATATATCTGGACATCCTCGGGCTTATTGCGATCGGATATTACCGTCCCGGCGATCGGCTGCCCTCCCATATTGAGATGCAGAAGCAATATGGAGTCAGTGTAAATACCACGACCCAGGCGATCCATATCCTAAAAAAATGGGGCGTCGTGGAGGCAGCCAGCGGCAGAGGGATATTTGTCTCACACAATCTACAGGCGCTGAATGATATTTATATCGATCCCCGCCTCATTGCCAGCCATATCCGAAGATATCTGGAGAGCGTGCAGATTTTATCCCTTACTGTGGAGAAAGTCGCCCGCCACGCCGCCGCTCATGTTTCTCCGGGACTGGCGCAGGAGCTGATTCGGCGATTGGAGAGTATAAGAAATCCAGGCGGCTTATATCAGCCTGCTCCGATCATCCTGTTGGAGTTTATAGCAGCGCAGATTCAGTATGAGACTTTGCGGGAAATCTATATGGTAATCCTGAAAAATTACCGTATAGGCCGGAAAATACCGAAACTTATGAACATTGGCTGCGTTATGCAAAAACTTCAGATCCAACGCATGTGTATCAATGCGGCATATGCCTTGCAGCAGCAGGATATCCATACCTTTGCAAGTCAGGCCGCGGAAATGTTTCACTATGCGCATCGTTTGATCGTCAACGAATGTAAAAAGTTTAATTACTGGGAAGCCGTTAAAGATATCTACGATGGTTCTCAGCTTTGGAAATAGCAGGCGCCATAAAACGACATATTTAGGTGCCGGATCAGATCAACAGGAGGTAATAAGGTGTTACATACGAAAAAAGATAAAACACCGCAGAGGAAGCTTTGGGCTTTATTTATTGCGTTGTTGACAATCGTTTCATTTCTTCTGCCCATTTATGCAGAGGGCGCAGAGAACAGGAAAGTGCTTCAGATACCCTTTCCGGAGGTCGAGGGATTCAGCATGACCGATGAAAAAGGAAACCGGTCCGGTATCATAGTTGATTATTTGAATGAAATTGCCAAGTATACCGGCTGGGTGTACGAATTTACGGAAACCACCGGCGAAGACATGTTAAATGATTTCCTGGATGGCAAATATGATCTGATGGGCGGGACCTATTATTCCGAATCCATGGAACAATACTTTGGATACCCGGAATACAGCTGCGGCTACAGCAAATCTGTGCTGTTAGCCAGGCGGGAGGATGATGATATCCGGGGTTACGATATGAAAGATCTGGATGGAAAAACCATCGGTGTTGCCCAGCGGGCAACGGAAAACGTGCGCCGGCTGAGAGAATTTTTGTCCGCCAATGCACTGGATTGTACGATCAGGGAATATCTGCCGGAAGAGGTTGCCGCCGGTAAAATCAATCAGGATTTAAAGAGCGGGGTCATCGATCTGAAACTCGGGAATGTGGGAGATGACGTGGGAGAATTTAACGCTGTGGCCTATTTTGACGCACAGCCGCATTACATTGTTACCCAGCCGGGCAATCAGGAATTACTGGAACAACTGAATTGGGCAATGGAGAACATTTTATCTGCTAACCCTAATTTCGCAGTAGAAGTATATGACCGGTATTTCAAGGATTTAGGTGTGCGGAATCTGACGCTGACCGCAGAAGAAAAAGCGTATATCGAGCAAAAAGGTTCGGTGACAGTGGCGGTACCTCACTATTACCATCCGTTTTATTGCATTGATTCCAAAGACAGTAATCATGAAGGTATTATCCCGGAACTGCTGGAAAGGATAGAGAGACTCTATGATTTGGAATTCTCGTTTGTATGTGTCGACAGTTATGCACAGGCTCTGGAGCTGGTCAAACAGGGCGCGGCAGATATGGCGGGGTTTTACTTCACAGATGTGGCCGAGGAAATGCAGAATGAATTGGTGCAGACACAGTCATATGCGTCTTTAAACGATTTGGTCGTGCGCAATAAATCAGTGACTTATCCGGGAGAAGGACTGACTTGCGGAATTTTAGAGGGCCGCCATCTTCCGTCATACGCAAGCGCCAGCAGCGTTAAATATTATGCGACCATTGAAGAAGTTGTGGACGCGGTTAATAATGGGGAGGTGGATTTCGCCTGCGGTTTGTTCGCCCGTCTGGAGCAGCTGTTACAAGATAATATTTATAGCAATGTAGTTCCTGTTACCTTATCTGAAAACCGCATGGAAGTCAGTTTTGCTATGCCAATGCCGGCGAATCCTCAGTTGTTGACGATTATCAATAAAGGAATCAACAGCCTCTCTGAAAAAGATAAACTTGCCATTATCGATCACAATCTGGTTTCGATTGGAAATTCCTCCACGTCCTTGAAAAGATTAATTGAAACAAATCCGATACTGTCCGTTTGCGTTATGGCTTCTTTTTTGATCGTCACGATGGCGGCGGTTGCAATTATAGCCAGTATGCGGATAAGGGCGGTAAATATGGAAAAAGAACGGGATAAGGCGGCGGCTGAAAACAAAGCCAAAAGTGAATTTCTCTCCCGTATGAGCCATGAAATACGAACGCCCATGAACGCTATAGTGGGAACGACCGCGCTGATGAGTATGGATACGGAAGTCCCAGAACGTATGAAAAGCAGTTTGAAGAAGCTGGACGCATCGTCCCAGTATCTGCTGAGCCTGATCAATGATATATTAGATATGAGCCGTATTGATAACGGCATGCTCGCAATCGCGCAGGAAGATTTTTCCCTGAATCAGATGCTGGATGAGTTGTGCAGTATCATGCAAATACAGGCGCAGCGGCAGCAGATTACGCTTACCAGCAAAACAAAAATAAAACATTCGGACCTGATCGGGGACTCGATCAGACTCAAACAAGTTTTAATGAACCTGCTTTCGAATGCCATTAAATTTACGTCTGCCAATGGTACGGTTCAGTTATCCGTAACGGAAACGGAGTCGGATAAGGAACGGGCGGCCTATCTTTTTCAAGTTACGGATACCGGTTCCGGTATTAATGAGGAAGATCAGGAACGTATTTTCAAATCCTTTGAGCAGGTCGGCACCAACCATATGCGTAGCCAGGGGACAGGGCTTGGTCTGCCTATCAGCCGCAGTATCGTCCACATGATGGGCGGCACATTAAAAGTAAAAAGCAAACCGGAGGAAGGCAGCGAGTTTTACTTCCGCATTTTCCTCCCCTACGGCAAACCGAAAGAAGCGCCGGCGCTCAAGGATGAGGAGGCTACATTTGCCGGCACACATTTCCTGCTGGCGGAAGACAATCCCATTAATGCGGAGATTGCCACAGACCTCTTAAGCCTGCGCGGAGCCCATGTAGTGCTGGCGGAAGACGGGTTAAAAGCGGTCGAGTGTTTTAAACAAAGCGAGCCCGGTTATTTTACGCTGATCTTAATGGATCTTCAGATGCCTAATATGGGAGGGTTAGAAGCGACAAAGTGCATACGAGACTCAGATCATCCCGACGCGGCCGCAATCCCGATTATTGCGCTGACTGCGAACTCATTCCAGGAAGACCGGGAGATGGCGAGAGAGGCCGGTATGAATGATTTCCTGGCTAAGCCTTTAGATATAAACCGTGTTTATATGGTCCTTCAGGAATGGGTCAGTAAAAGAACGATCAACCGACCTGAAACCGGGGAATAAAAGGTATTCCCCGGGGCTATTTGTTGTCCTCTTTAAAAATTCCTGCGGGCCGCAGCCCGCACCTGCACATAAAAAAGCGATTTTCCAAGCTCTGGTTAATTGAAGAAATAGTTGAAATCTCGAAAGAAATAGGCTATCATGATACTAATATCGCTTTTTTAGGTTAAAGGAACAAAGGAGAGAGGACAATGAATTATCATATTGCGTTGATTCCGGGAGACGGGATTGGCCCCGAGATCGTAGCCGAGGCCAGGAAAGTTTTGGACCGGATTGCTGAAAAATATGGACATAAGTTTGAATATGAGGAGCTGCTGCTGGGAGGCGCTTCCATTGACGCCACCGGAGTCCCGCTGACGGACGGAACTGTGGCCGCCGCAAAGAAAAGTGACGCGGTTTTGATGGGATCCATAGGGGGGGACACAACCACCTCGCCCTGGTATAAGCTGGCACCGGAGCTGCGCCCGGAAGCCGGACTGCTGAAAATCAGAAAAGAATTAAATCTATTTGCAAATCTAAGACCGGCTGTTCTGTATGATGAATTAAAAGCCGCCTGCCCGCTTCGGGACGAAATCATCGGCGACGGATTCGACATGTTGATAATGAGGGAACTGACCGGAGGTCTATATTTCGGAGAACGTAAAACATTTGAAGAAAATGGTCTCACGACAGCTGTCGATACGCTTACATATAACGAAAACGAAATCAGAAGAATTGCCATAAGAGGTTTTGACGTAGCCAGAAAAAGACGGAAGAAAGTTACCAGTGTGGACAAGGCCAATGTACTGGATTCCTCCAGGCTGTGGAGAAAAGTGGTTCAGGAAGTGGCGGCGGATTATCCGGATGTGACTTTGGAACATATGCTGGTGGATAACTGCGCCATGCAGTTGGTGAAGAATCCGGGACAGTTCGATGTGATCCTGACCGAGAATATGTTCGGGGATATTTTATCCGATGAGGCCAGCATGGTGACCGGTTCGATCGGAATGCTGTCTTCCGCCAGCTTAAACGATACGAAGCTTGGACTGTATGAGCCGAGCCACGGATCGGCTCCCGATATCGCCGGAGAGGGGATCGCCAATCCTATCGCCACGATTCTGTCCGCGGCGATGCTGTTGCGTTACTCCCTGGATCTGGATCAGGAGGCGGACGCGGTGGAAGCGGCCGTGAAGCAGGTATTAAAGGAAGGCTACCGGACGGCGGATATCGCATCGGAAGGCTGCTCCCCGGTTGGAACTGTGGAAATGGGAGACCTGATCGCCGAAAGAATTTGAATGTGAAATTGAATGGAATCATGCATTTATAATAGAAACAAGACAATTTTCAGAATAAAGGGGAATGGATATGAGAAGCGATTCAGTAAAAACAGGTATGCAGCAGGCCCCGCACCGTTCTTTGTTTAACGCGCTGGGACTTACAAAGGAAGAGCTGGAACGGCCGCTGGTCGGAATTGTCAGTTCGTATAATGAGATTGTTCCGGGACATATGAACCTGGATAAGATTGTGGAGGCAGTAAAAATCGGAGTGGCTATGGCGGGAGGAACGCCGATCGTATTTCCGGCCATCGCGGTCTGCGACGGAATCGCCATGGGCCATACCGGTATGAAATATTCCCTGGTCACGAGAGACCTGATCGCGGATTCCACCGAATCCATGGCTCTGGCCCATCAGTTCGACGCTCTGGTGATGGTGCCCAACTGTGATAAGAATGTGCCCGGGCTTTTGATGGCGGCCGCCCGGATCAATGTTCCCACCGTGTTCGTAAGCGGCGGGCCGATGCTGGCCGGCAAGGTCAGAGGGCAGAAGAGAAGCCTCTCCAGCATGTTCGAAGCGGTTGGCTCCTACAGCGCCGGAAAGATGACGGAGGAAGAGGTCACGGAGTACGAGAACAAGGTGTGCCCCACCTGCGGTTCCTGCTCCGGTATGTATACGGCCAACAGTATGAACTGTCTGACCGAAGCGATCGGCATGGGGCTTAAGGGCAACGGCACGATCCCCGCGGTGTATTCCGAGAGGATCAAACTGGCGAAGCATGCCGGAATGAAAGTGATGGAGCTTCTCGAAAAAAATATAAGACCCAGGGATATCATGACAGAAAAAGCGTTCTTAAACGCCCTGACCGTAGATATGGCTCTGGGATGCAGCACGAATTCCATGCTGCACCTGCCGGCGATCGCCCATGAGGCCGGCGTGGACTTAAATGTGGATATTGCCAATGAGATCAGCGCGAAGACCCCGAACCTGTGCCATCTGGCGCCGGCGGGCCCGACTTATATGGAAGATTTAAATGAAGCGGGCGGAGTCTACGCGGTTATGAATGAGCTGGATAAAAAAGGCCTGCTCTATACGGACCTGATCACCGTAACCGGTAAGACTATAGCGGAAAATATTAAGGGATGTGAGAATAAAGATCCCGAAACGATCCGGCCGGTAGAAAACCCTTACAGCGAGACGGGCGGAATCGCCGTACTGAAAGGAAATCTGGCTCCGGACTCCGGTGTGGTCAAACGCTCGGCTGTGGCGCCGGAGATGTGGGTTCATGAAGGACCTGCCAGAGTCTTCGACTGCGAGGAGGATGCCATCGACGCGATCAAGGGCGGGAAAATCAACCCCGGCGACGTGGTGGTCATCCGCTATGAAGGCCCGAAAGGGGGCCCTGGCATGAGGGAAATGCTAAATCCCACCTCCGCGATCATGGGTATGGGACTGGGCTCCTCCGTCGCTCTGATTACGGACGGCCGATTCTCAGGGGCGTCCAGGGGAGCCTGTGTGGGCCACGTATCGCCGGAAGCTGCTGTGGGCGGTAATATCGCACTGGTGGAAGAAGGGGATATCATCCAGATCGATATTCCGAATAATACGCTGAACTTTAAGGTTTCCGAGGAAGAGCTGGAAGCCAGACGGGCAAAATGGCAGCCCAGAGAGCCGAAGATCACCACCGGATATCTGGCCAGATATATGGCCATGGTTACCAGCGGAAACCGCGGCGCGGTCCTGGAAGTTCCGGGACAGAAGAAATAGAAATAGGAAGAGAGGTTTCGTCTATGCAGTTAAATGGATCAGAAATCGTCATAGAGTGTCTGAAAGAACAGGGAGTGGATACCGTATTCGGCTATCCCGGCGGTACAATTCTGAATATCTATGATGAATTATATAAGCACCAAAGTGAAATCCGGCATATCCTGACATCTCATGAGCAGGGGGCCGCCCATGCGGCCGACGGATATGCCCGGTCCACCGGGAAGGTGGGCGTTTGCTTCGCCACCTCAGGACCCGGAGCCACCAACCTGGTGACCGGTATCGCTACCGCCTATATGGATTCGGTACCGTTAATCGCCATTACCGCCAATGTGGCGGTGCCCCTTCTGGGCAGGGATACGTTCCAGGAGATCGATATCGCCGGCGTGACCATGCCGATTACCAAGCACAATTATATTGTAAAAGATGTAACCAAGCTTGCGGATACGATCCGCAAAGCGTTTACCATAGCCAAATCCGGCCGGCCGGGCCCGGTCCTTATCGATATCACAAAGGATGTAACGGCAGCCGTCACGGAGTATGAGCCCGCGGTTCCGGCTCCGATCCACCGGGTTACGGACACCATCGTCCAGGAGCATCTGGAACAGGCGGTGGACATGATCAACCGTTCCAAACGGCCCTATATCTTTGTGGGCGGAGGCGCGATTATTTCCGGCGCCAGTGCGGAAGTGGAAGAATTTGCGCATAAGATCCACGCGCCGGTGACGGATTCCCTGATGGGAAAAGGGGCGTTTCCCGGAACCGATCCGTTATACACCGGTATGCTGGGAATGCACGGAACGAAGACTTCCAATCTGGGCGTAACCGAATGCGATCTGCTGATCGCTCTGGGCGTGCGCTTCAGTGACCGTGTGACCGGCAATATCAAGCGGTTTGCCAGAAACGCCAAGGTGCTGCAGATTGATGTGGACCCGGCGGAGATCAACAAGAATGTGATGACGTCTCTTAGCATCATCGGTGACTTAAAGGAAGTGCTGAAACGGCTGAATGCCCTGATTGAACAGAATCAGAGACACACCTGGGTATCCCATATTCTGGAATTAAAAGAAAAATACCCTTTAAAATATAATGAAAATGGGTTATCCTGTCCTTATATTATAGAAGAGCTGTACCGGATCACAAAGGGCGAAGCTGTTATCACCACGGACGTGGGGCAGCATCAGATGTGGGCCGCCCAGTATTATCAGTATACGAAGCCCCGGACTTTCTTAACCTCAGGAGGACTTGGCACTATGGGATACGGCCTGGGAGCCTGTATCGGAGCCAAAGTGGGCTGCCCGGATAAGCTGGTGGTAAATATCGCCGGAGACGGCTGTTTTCGGATGAATATGAATGAGCTGGCTACGGCGACCAGATATAATATACCGATTATCCAGATGGTTATCAATAACCATGTGCTGGGAATGGTGCGCCAGTGGCAGACCCTGTTCTACGGACAGCGGTATTCCTATACGGTTTTAAACGATCCGGTGGATTTTGTGAAACTGGCGGAGGCCATGGGAGCGGAAGGTATCCGCGTGACCAAAAAAGAAGAGGTGGCTCCTGCCATCGAAAAGGCTATCGCCTTGAACAAGCCGGTTGTCATTGATTTCCAGATCGACTGTGACGATAAAGTATTCCCCATGGTATCTCCCGGGGCTTCGATTGAGGAAGCCTTTGATCAGAAGGATCTGGAAAATAGAGGATAATGCTTGTTGCTGTGTCATATATTGTGAGGGGGACAGATATCTAAAAAACCAGAGAGGAGTTTATGAAAAAAGATAGCAGATTATGGAAGAAAACAAAACCCGAAGAGTGAATAATACTAAGAGAGAAAAGAAAATAAAGACACCCAAAGATCCGGCTGCCGAAACCGCGTCAACCGCGGAAGCGGCCATCCTGGATCTGACTGACCAGGCCAACCGGAGAGTAAAACAAAAGAAGTCGCATAAGAAACTGGTTTTGGGCATAGGAATTCCTTTAGGGGTATTGCTGCTTGCCTATATTGGCATATCCGTTTTTTTCATGAATTCTTTTCTATATGGAACCACGATAAATGGTGTGGACTGCTTCGGCAGTTCTCCGGAGAAGATTTCGCAGCTGTTGGCTGCAAAGGCGTCCGAATATCAGCTGACTCTGCTGGAACGCTCCGGCCAGACGGAGATGATCAGCGGGCCTGACATCGGGCTTACCTGGGATTATTCCGAAGAGGTGCAGGAATTTCTGGATGCCCAGAATCCTTTTGCCTGGCCGGTGCTGCTGATGGACCATAAGAATTTTACCATAGAGCCCAAGGTGCGGTTTGAGCAGGAAAAGTTTAATGACGTGTTGGACGCGCTTTCCTGTTTCGATCCCTCCAATGTGACGGAGCCGGAGGACGCCTATATCGAGCATACGGATACCGGATTTGATTTTGTGGAAGAAGTGCAGGGGAATAAGCTGGTAAAAAGCCAGGTGAAGGAGCAGGTGGAAGCCGCTGTCAACGCCGGTGATACCCAGTTATCCCTGGAAGAAACGGATTGCTATGTAAAACCGAAGATTACGATGGAATCCGAGGAGATCAGCAAGCCGAAGGCACAGATTGAAAAATATCTGGAGACGAAGATCACTTATGAATTTGGTTCGGATAAAGAGGTGCTGGACAAAGACACGATACACCAGTGGATCAGCATCGATGAGCAGAATGAAGCGGTTCTAAGCGAGGACGACGTGGCCTCCTATGTAAAAAAACTGGCCAATAATTACGACACCGTGGGTAAAAAACGGGAATTCAAGACCAGCGGAGGATATGTCCAGGAGGTCAGCGGAGGACCCTACGGTTGGAAAATCAATCGGGCGGAAGAAAGAGAAGCCCTCTACGGGCTGATTCAAAGCGGGGCCCAGGAAACCAGGGAGCCGGTATATTCCCAGACGGCAGCGACCCGGGGCGCCAATGATATAGGAAATACTTATGTGGAAGTAAATCTGACCACTCAGCATATGTGGTTTTATAAAAATGGTTCCCTGGTGAAAGATACCGATATCGTCAGCGGTATGATGACGGAGAGACGGGCCACCCCGCCTTTAGTCGGCTTTATCCATTACAAGCAGCGCAACGCGGTGCTGCGGGGGGAAGATTATGAGACCCCGGTGAAGATGTGGATGCCTGTGGCCGGAGATATTGGGATTCATGACGCCAGCTGGAGAAGGTCCTTCGGCGGACAGATTTATGTCAAAAATGGTTCCCATGGATGTATCAACACGCCGTACAGCGCGGTAAAGGTGATATTTGAAAACATCGAGACGGGAACGCCCTGCGTCTTTTACTATGGACCGGAAAATGTGACCCCTCCGGAAGAAGCGCAGACTCCGGAGACGGAGGAAGAGCCGGAGAGCTGATCGAATCATACTTAATGTAATGCTGGTAATAGTTCATCCGTCCGGGAGCAGGCGAGTCCTGCTCTACGGGCGGACATGCGGCGTTATCCATTGGACAAAGCGCCGTGTGAAAAGCCACAACTATTCAGATAAATGAAAATGCAAGGAGGAAATGAAAGTGAGCAGAGTGTATAATTTTTCGGCCGGGCCGGCGGTATTGCCGGAAGCGGTGCTGAAAGAAGCGGCAGAGGAAATGCTGGATTATAAGGGTACCGGCATGTCCGTTATGGAGATGAGCCATCGTTCCAAAGCTTACGAAGAGATCATCAATGAGGCGGAGGCGGATCTGCGGGACCTGATCGGGATTCCGGATAATTACAAGGTCCTGTTTTTACAAGGCGGCGCATCCACCCAATTCGCCATGATCCCCATGAACCTGATGAAAAACAAGGTGGCCGATTATATCATAACCGGACAGTGGGCGAAGAAAGCGTTCAAAGAGGCGCAGTTATACGGAAAAGCCAATGCCATCGCTTCTTCCGAGGACAAAGTGTTCTCCTATATCCCGGATTGCTCCGACCTGCCCATCAGCGAAGACGCCGACTATGTGTACATATGTGAAAACAACACGATCTATGGCACCAAATATAAAACCCTTCCCAATACCAAAGGAAAAACCCTGGTAGCGGACGTATCCTCCTGTTTCTTATCGGAACCGGTGGACATCACGAAATACGGGATTATGTACGGCGGCGTGCAGAAAAATATCGGGCCTGCCGGCGTAGCCATCGCGATCGTGCGGGAAGACCTGATCACAGACGATGTTCTCCCGGGAACACCCACCATGCTCAGATATAAGATTCATGCAGATAACAAATCCCTTTATAATACTCCTCCTTGTTACGGTATTTATATCTGCGGGAAAGTCTTCAAATGGATCAAGTCCATGGGCGGCCTGGAGGCTATGAAAGAACACAATGAGAAGAAGGCGGCGATCCTGTACGATTTCCTGGATCAGAGCAAGCTGTTCAAGGGCACGGTGCGAAAAGAAGACCGTTCTTTGATGAATGTGCCTTTTGTTACAGGAAATGAAGAACTGGATGCCAAGTTTGTCAAAGAAGCCAAAGCGGCCGGATTTGAGAACCTGAAAGGCCACAGAACGGTTGGGGGAATGCGCGCCAGCATCTATAACGCCATGCCCATCGAGGGTGTGGAGAAACTGGTTGCCTTCATGAAGGAATTCGAAGAGAAGAATCTGTAATCCGGATCGGTAACCCGAATCTTTATGGTAACGATAGAAATCTGATTAGACAGGGAGGAACATAAAATGTTCAAATATAAGTGCCTGAATCCCATCGCCAAGGTAGGATTGGATTTGTTCAGCGATGAATATGAGAGAGTAGAGGAATTCGCGGAAGCGGATGCCGTTCTGGTCAGAAGCGCCAGCGTACATGACTTAGAGCTTCCCGATACGCTGGAAGCGATCGCAAGAGCCGGAGCCGGCGTCAATAACATCCCGTTGGATAAATGCGCGGAAAAAGGTATCGTTGTCTTTAATACGCCCGGAGCTAATGCAAACGGCGTGAAAGAGCTGGTGATCGCCGGTATGCTCCTGGCCGCCAGAGACGTGATCGGCGGTATCAACTGGGTTCAGAAGGAAAAAGAGAATCCGGATATCACCAAAGCTACGGAAAAAGCGAAAAAAGCCTTTGCCGGAAATGAAATCGAGGGTAAGACGTTAGGTATCATCGGTCTGGGCGCCATCGGCGTCAAAGTGGCCAATGCGGCAACCCATCTGGGCATGAACGTGTTGGGATATGATCCTTATATTTCCGTAGACGCTGCCTGGAACCTGTCCAGAAGTATCAAGCACATCAAAAAAGTAGAGGATATCTACAGCGAGTGCGACTATATTACGATCCATGTGCCTTTGACCGACGGTACAAGACAGATGATCAATCAGGACGCCATCGACATGATGAAAGATGACGTAGTCGTATTGAATTTCTCCAGAGATACGCTGGTGGATGAAGACGCGATGCTCAGCGCCCTGGAAAACGGCAAGGTAAAAAGATATGTTACCGATTTCCCGAATCCCAAGGTAGCCAACGCAAAAGGAGTGCTGGTCATTCCTCATCTGGGCGCTTCCACAGAGGAATCCGAGGACAACTGCGCGGTCATGGCAGTCAAGGAACTGGTCGATTATATGGAAAATGGTAATATCAATAATTCCGTAAACTATCCCTCCTGTAACATGGGCGTATGCAGCAGCGTATCCCGTGTGGCGATCAATCACAGAAACGTTAAAAATATGCTGGGACAGTTCACCAACATGCTGGCTGAGGCCGATGTCAATATCACCAACATGGTAAATAAGAGTAAAGGGGACTACGCTTATACGCTTCTGGATCTGGAGACCGGAGTAAATAAAGAGGTCATTGATAAATTAAGAGCGGTTGACGGCGTGTTAAAGGTCCGTGTAATCAAAAAATAGCGCAGAAACAAAAGATTCATAGTAACGCAAGCTGCATAGAGACGGAAGGGGTATCTGCTTTCCGTCTCTTACTGTTCAGCAGGAAAGTTTCCTGTTCAACGGGAAAATCCATAGAAAAAGAGCGTTCTATTCTTAACAAGGGAGGAAATCCTATGGCAGTTGTAAAACCATTTTGCTGTATCCGTCCCAGATCTGATCTGGCGGACCGGATAGCGGCATTGCCTTATGACGTATATAACCGGGAAGAGGCTTTGGAAGAGGTAAAGCGGGAGCCGATGTCCTTCTTAAAGATCGACCGGGCGGAAACCCAGTTCGGGCCGGAAGTGGACACCTATGATCCGAAAGTGTATCAAAAGGCGCGCGCCACCCTGCAAAAAATGATCGAGGACGGATATTTTTTAAGAGACTGTGACGAGTGTTATTTTATATATGAACTGACCATGGACGGGCGCTCCCAGACCGGAATCGCCGCCTGTTCCTCCATCGATGATTATGTGAACGGTGTCATAAAGAAACACGAGAATACCAGGGCGGATAAGGAAGAAGACCGGATTCGCCATGTGGACGCCTGCAGCGCCCAGACCGGCCCCATTTTCCTGGCCTATCGTTCGGACGAGCGGATCAACCAGATCGTCAAATGGAAAAAGAGGGAAGAACCGATCTATGACTTCGTTTCCCCCGACGGGGTGGGACATCGCGTCTGGCGTATCTGTGAGCGCAGATTAGTGGAAGGCCTGCGGGAAGCGTTCGCGGATCTGGACAGGATCTATATCGCGGACGGGCACCATCGGGCGGCGTCGGCGGTAAAAGTGGGTCTTATGCGAAGAGAAGCGCATCCGGATTTCAATGGGACAGAGGAATTCAACTATTTTCTCTCCGTGTTATTCCCGGATGACCAGCTGATGATCCTGGATTACAACCGGGTGGTCAAAGATCTGAATGGCTTAAGCACTCCTGAATTCCTGCTGAAAGTCAAAGAAAAATTCGAGCTGGAAGAAGTGGGCGCAACGCCCTGCCGTCCCTCCTGTAAGGGTGAAATCGGCATGTATCTGGACAAGAGCTGGTATAAGCTGACCGTAAAGAGGGAACTTCGTTCCGAACATCCGGTAGACGGGCTGGATGTGTCTATCCTGCAGCGGGAGCTTCTGCAGCCGGTTCTCGGCATCCGGGACCCGAAGACCGATAAGCGGATCGACTTTGTTGGCGGCATCCGCGGTTTAAAAGAGCTGGAGAAACGTGTCGCGGCCGACTGCCAGGTGGCTTTCGCCATGTATCCGACCTCCATCGGGGAGCTTTTCGCCGTGGCGGACGCGGGCCTTTTAATGCCTCCGAAATCCACCTGGTTTGAGCCCAAGCTGCGCAGCGGTCTGTTTATCCATCAGATATAAAGAGCATACCCTATCATCATCACAGGAGAACTTCCTGTCATATCAAACCCCCTTCCATCATATATTGTAACAGCACATATGGAAGGGGTTACTTTTATGGACAGCTTTAACGTATATAAAGACATCCAGGCCCGGACGAACGGAGAAATATATCTGGGGGTCGTAGGGCCGGTACGCACCGGAAAATCCACATTTATCAAACGTTTCATGGACCTGATGGTTTTACCGAACATGGAAGATGAGCATGCCAAGAACCGTACGCGAGATGAACTGCCGCAGTCCGCAGCCGGAAAGACCATTATGACAACGGAACCGAAATTCATACCGAAGGAGGCGGCGCAGATCTCCCTGGGCGAGGATGTACAGGTGAAAGTCCGCCTGATCGACTGCGTCGGTTATATGGTCGAGGGAGCCACCGGGCACATCGAGGGGGACACAGAACGGATGGTCAAAACCCCCTGGTTCGATTATGAAATTCCGTTTACCCAGGCGGCGGAGCTTGGAACAAAGAAAGTCATCAACGACCATTCCACCATCGGCATCGTGATCACCTGCGACGGCTCCTTTGGGGAACTGAACCGGGAAAACTATCTGGCCCCGGAAGAAAAGACGATCCTGGAGCTTAAGAAGCTGGGCAAACCGTTCCTGGTGCTGGTGAACTCGGAAAAACCATACAGTGAGGAAGCCCAGAAGACGGCTGCGCAGATCGAAGAAAAATACGGCGTCATCGCCATGCCGGTAAACTGCGAACAACTGCGCAAGGACGACATACATAAAATCATGGAAAGCATCTTATACGAATTCCCGGTCGCCCAGATGGAATTCTTTATGCCAAAATGGGTGGAAATGCTGCCGCCCGACCACAAAGTAAAAGCCGACATGATCGCCAATGTCAGAGAACTATTGAAGAAGATCAACACGATCCGGGATGTGACCAATGACAACATCCAGTTCACCGGAGACTTTGCGAAGAAAACGAAACTGGATAAGATCGACATGGCGTCCGGCTGTATCCGAATCACCGTCGATGTGGACGACAGCTTCTACTACGAGATACTAAGCGAGCTGACCGGAACCCCGATCTCCGGGGAATACCAGCTGATCGCCACCATCAAAGAGCTATCCTCTATGAAGAAGGAGTACGCCAAGGTACTGGAAGCCGTATCCGATGTGCGCTACAAAGGCTACGGGGTCGTAACACCGAATCTGGATGAAATCGTGCTGGATGAACCGACCGTCATCAAGCAGGGGAATAAGTTCGGCGTGAAGATCAAGTCGGAATCCCCGTCGATTCATATGATTAAAGCCAACATAGAGACCGAGATCGCGCCCATTGTCGGCAGTGAACAGCAGGCCCAGGATCTGATCACCTACATTAAGGCCAACAGCGAGGGTGAGAACGGGATCTGGGATACGAATATATTTGGTAAATCCGTACAGCAGCTGGTGGAAGACGGAATCCGGACGAAGATTTCCCAGATCAGCGATGAAAGCCAGGTGAAGCTGCAGGAAACAATGCAGAAGATCGTAAACGACAGCAACGGCGGAATTGTCTGTATTATCATTTGATTTGCAGAGGAGGGGTTTTTGCTTTTTGCGGGGCGGGTTCGGGGCTTGCCGGTCCGTTAGGCGGCTTGGGCTGGGACTTTGGCTTTGGGCGGCAGGGCTGCGGGCTTGGGTTTCGGGGCGGCCCTCCGGGTCTTTGACCGTGCCCAGGGGCTGTGGGCTTGCGCCGGCAACTGCTAAATAAAAGAGGAAGGACGGATTCAGGAACCGGGCCTATTCACCAGGAACACATGATGTGTTCCCGGTTCAGAGGCCCTTGTGTGTCGGCGGGGAACGCCGACACACATCCTGAATCCGCCCTTCCTCTTTTATTAAGCATTTGCGCGGCCGCCCAATGCCCCTGGGCACGGCCAAAGACCCGGAGGGCCGCCCCGAAACCCAAGCCCGCAGCCCTGCCGCCCAAAGCCAAAGTTCCAGCCCAAGCCGCCTAACGGACCGACAAGCCCCGAACCCGCCCCGCAAAAAGCACCAGGCCTGGATAGCAAGCAATTAATTTTAAATTTTATTTGTATTTTTATATTAGAATAGTATAATGATACCAGAAAGGGAGGAGGGATATTTTGAAAAAGTATTTGTGTGTTTTAATTATTGGCATGATCATTTTGATGAGCGGATGCGGAAAAACATCGGCAGGAATACCGCCATATCAGCAAATTGACGAGATCATAGAACAGTTTAATAATAACGGAATGACCATGGAGTCGACCGATAAGATTAGTAAAAATCTGCCGAATGGATGTAAAGCGTCAGTGAGTTTTACGGATGAAGATATGGCCGCAAGAATGGAGGCTAATGTTTTTAATGATTATCAGGATAGCGGCGTAATTGAAATTTATAAAAATAATGAAAAAGCGGTTAAGGCAGCACAGGAATTTGAAGATTCCATAAAGTATCCATTCGGATTTCTCATTATAAAAGACAATGTATTATTAAAATTAAACGTGCATTATTCTGATGCGTATGTTGAACTATATTGTGAATCGATTGGCGGCGAGCTATACAAGAAATTCCGTGTAGAACAAATCATTACTAGTGAGAAAACACAAGAGAATACAATTTTTACGGAAGAAGAACGTAAATCGATAAACGAAGTATCATACTCTAACGGGGATAAGACTACATGGATAAAATCCGGAAATGTTTATGATGCAATTACTAAGATATATCCAAAGGTTACTTTACAATGTTTAGAAAATACAGAAAGTTCAGATGAAAAAGTAAAAAACTTGTTTATAGAAATCGATCCTAGCAAGGTGGATTTTTACGAATCCCTGGTTACTTATATGAGCATAACGAAAGAAATTGTTCAGCAATGTTCAACAGAACTAATGGGTGAAAATTATACGTGTATTATTGCTGCATATGATCCTTCAAAAGAAAGTGTCGATATAAAGTATGGTGTTCTACATTTTAACATCATTCCAACATCAGACGGGCTGCATCTTGAAGAAGGTGAATTAGGAAACGTTGTAGGCGATTTAGGAAGTAACCCGTTAATTATAAGAGACCGTCCCAATATAGTAGTAGATCTTGTAAAAGCCGAGGATGAATCCGGTATAGTAGAAATAAAATAAGATAAAATAAAATAGATAAAATATAACTAAGACTGTCCAGGCCAGGCCTTGGGACAGTCTTAGTTGTTGACTTAAAAAGAATATTTAAAATTTAGATTAACTTAACGGGATGACGAATAACCGTTTTCAGATTCTGGGGGTTGCATTTTCGCACATCACTGAGATAGATCTCATGATGATAACGTTCCTCCGTAATATCGATCTGATAACCATGCTCCTGTGCAAAATCATCCATCAGCTGTATAGTCCGCGGCTCATCGTCATATGGCCCGATGTGCATGCATTGTAAAGACAGCCCTTCCGTATAATGAAAAAATTCTACTTTAGAATAATCTGTTTTTTTCTTTTGGGTAGCTTCCATAACCGCCCAGTCGAAATCTTTGCGCTGCACAAAATCAGGCAGCCTGATAACGGAGATCCACTGAAAATGATCTTTCCGGCTATAATCGATTCCCTTGACGCCTTCCATCCACCAGAACCCCTCCAAAGGCGGAACCTTATAATCAAAATACCCGTCAATCTTATAATCACCCTTCGGACTCATTTTCAAGGTAAAGGCGATACCATAGAGGAGCCCGATCGACGCCTTATACTCCCCGTCCGGTTCGTTAGGATCCCCCTGACCTCTGACTGCAATAAAATTCATGGAAGGAACTTCTATGATTTCCGGTCTATTTTTAGGCAGATAAAATTCTTTGTATTCTTTCTTAAAATCAAATGCCATCTTCATTCCCCTTTCTCGTTTAGAACATTATAACATCCAAAATATGACAACTATACGTCAAATTAAGAAAAGACAATAAACAAATCAGCCTATCGATCATGAATCAGCCTCATCGATTATTAAGCAGCCTATCGATCACCAAAGTAGGAGTGAGCAGGCGCAAGGGCGGCTCCCGTTACCTTTGTCCGCTCCGCCCGGAACCCGCCCTTGCGCCTGCTCACTCCGGCCCTTAGTAATCAAAGCCCTTAGCAATCAAAGCCCTTACTAAAACATCTATAAGGTTAACTTCCGAAGATCGGCATAAAATCCGGGATAGGAGATATTTACGCAGTCACTTCCGAGAATCTGTGTGGTTCCGTCGCTGGCTAAGCCTGCGATGGCAAAGGACATAGCGATCCGATGATCCAGGCGGCTGTCGATGACCGCTCCGTGCAGGGGAACGCCGCCCTCGATGATCATGCCATCCTCCGTTCCTTGTATTCTGGCGCCCATAGCGGTAAGATTTTGAACCATCACATCGATCCGGTTAGACTCTTTCACTTTTAGCTCCTGGGCATCGCGGATGATGGTGGTGCCTTCGGCGAAGCAGGCCAGTACGGCCAGCATGGGCAGTTCATCGATCAGAGCGGGTATGATGGACCCCCCAATGACCGTCCCGTGGAGCCTGCTGTAGCGGACGACCAGATCTGCGGCAGGTTCGCCGTCTGTGTCGCTGATATGTTCAAGGGTGATATCGGCGCCCATTTCCCGGCAGACTCTTAAGATTCCATCCCTGGTAGGATTGATCCCCACATTTCGTATCCGGACTTCGGAACACGGGATCATAAGGGCGGCCGCTATAAAATAGGCGGCGGAAGAGATATCACCGGGGACCTGAATCATACGTCCGTCCAGCTTTGGCTCCGGCTGAATCGTTACGGTAGTATCCTGAGAGGATATTTGGGCGCCGAACATCCGAAGCATCAGCTCCGTGTGATTGCGGGAGAGCTGGGGTTCCGTTACCGTAGTCGTTCCGTCTGCGTAGAGGCCCGCCAGCAGAATCGCGGACTTGACCTGCGCGGAGGCGACTTTCGAGTGGTAATGGATGCCGGTCAGGCTGCCGCCGCGAATCTGAAGCGGTGCGCAGCCATTTCCCGGGACACTGACGATACCGGCCCCCATCTGGGAGAGCGGATCGATAACCCGTCCCATGGGTCTTTTCTGTATCGAAGCATCCCCGGTGAGCACAGACTTAAATTCCTGTCCGGCCAGGATGCCCGACATCAGGCGCATGGTAGTCCCGCTGTTGCCCACATCCAGCGGCTGCTGCGGCATGGACAGGCCGTGCAGGCCTTTCCCGTGAATGAGCACTTCGTTTCCGTTATTTTCAATCGGGATACCCATCTGCTGAAAGCAGGAGATGGTAGACAGACAATCCGCGCCCTGCAAAAAATTAGTAACGGCGGTGGTGCCTTTGGCCAGCGCTCCGAACATAACGGCGCGGTGGGATATGGATTTGTCTCCCGGAACCCGTACCTCGCCTTTTACATGATGTACTCTTTGAAAGTTCATAGAAAAACTCCAATCTGTTATAGATTACCCGGCAGGGTGATATTCATCGCTCATAAACCGTATAGTGATATTTGCGCAGCAGCTGTGCTGCAAGCCGGGAGGCCTCTTCCTCGTAGAATTCAATACGAAGGACGCCCTCTTCAAATTCCCGGTTATGAATGATTCCAATATTTTTGATACTGATATGATTGGTGGCGAGTATGGTGGCAATCGTGGCGATGCCTCCCGCCTCATCTATAATATCGCAGTAGACGGCGTACGCCTTTTTGATAGGCCCAAGGGAGGATTCCGGTATGGAATTGCGGTAATCCCTGGCGGTATCAAAAAGCTTATAAAGCGCATCCTCGTCGGAATGGTTGATTTCGTCCCGGACCGCCTTAAGCATACGGATGTAATCATCCATCGATCTTATAATATTTTCCCGGTTTGTCAGACAGATCTGCTGCCACATCACCGGGGATGAGGAAGCGATTCGGGTAATGTCCCGGAAGCCGCCGGCGGCGATGGCCTTCATGGTGCCTTCCGCGGAATCCGAATCCCGCACCAGATTCACCAGGCTGGAGGCGATGATATGAGGAAGATGGCTGACCACCGCAGTTATGTAATCGTGATCCTGATGGTCTAGAATCAGCGGGATCGCCCCCAGAGAGCGGACCAGACTGCTGTAGGCCGTTACCTTCTCCTGACAGACCGACGCGCTGGGGGTAAGGATATAATAGGCGTTTTCGATCAGGTGGTCATTGGAGTTCTCATACCCGGATTTCTCTGAACCGGCCATGGGATGTCCGCCGATAAAATTCGCTTCCATACCGGCAGCGGCCACCGCCTGGTGAATTCCGGTTTTCACGCTTCCCACATCGGTCAAAACCGTATCTTCTGCAAGATAAGGCTTAAGAGCGGACAAACAGGAAGAATTATTGGAGACCGGCGCGCACAGGAAAATGTAGCGGCAGCCGGAAAACTGACTGTCTATGCTGGTACAGGCAAGATCAATGGTACCGTCCTTCATGGCGGCGGACAAGGTGGTGCGGTTGGTATCATAAGCCAGCATCTCGCTGTCCGGATAGAATTTGCGGACAGCCTTCGCAATAGAACCCCCGATCAGGCCCAGGCCAATAAAACCGATGCGCAGCTGTTCCATTACAGCGTCCTCCCGGAAAGAGCCGCGTAAGCTTTCAGCTCACGGGCCAAAGTATCAAACTGTTCAAAAGTAAGAGACTGGGGTCCGTCGGAGAGCGCGCATTCGGGATTGTTATGCACCTCCATTATCAATCCGTCCGCCCCCACCGCTACGGCAGCTTTGGCCAATGCCGGAACGTAAGCCCGGACTCCGCAGGCATGGCTTGGATCTATGATAACCGGCAGCTGCGTCCTTGACTTCAGGGCCGGCACCGCGCTGATATCCAGCGTATTGCGGGTAGCGGTTTCAAAGGTCCGGATGCCGCGCTCGCACAGAATCACATTTTCATTTCCCATGGACATAATGTATTCGGCCGCATTGAGCCATTCCTCCAGCGTTGCGGACAAGCCCCGTTTCAGGATCACCGGAAGCCCGCATTTTCCAGCCTCCTTTAACAGATAGAAGTTCTGCATATTCCGGGCGCCGATCTGGATCAGATCCACGTACTTTACCGCAGCATTGATTGCTTCCAAGCTGGTCACCTCGCACACAGTATAAAGCCCGGTGGCCTTTCCCGCCTCCTGCATATATTTCAAGCCTTCTTCCTCCAGCCCCTGGAACGCATAAGGGGAAGTTCTGGGCTTATAAGCACCGCCTCTTAAAAAATTAGCGCCCGCCTTTTTTACGGCCTGGGCGATCAGCATAATCTGCTCCTCGCTCTCGACCGCACAGGGACCGGCCATCAAGGCCAGCGTATCCGGTCCGATCTCGGCCTTTCCAACTTTGATTCTGGCCGGCTGGGCGTGAAATTTGCGGTTTGCCAGTTTATAGCTCTCCGTGACCGGAACAATCTTATCCACATAAGGCGCCAATTCCAGATTCCGGTTATTTAATCTGGATTTGTCGCCGATTACACCGATAATGGTCAGCTGGCTTCCCTCCGACAGATGGGGAGTCAGTCCGTTATCCTCAATCGTTTTTACCACATTATTGACCGCTTCTTTCGGAGCGCCGGGTTTCATTACAATAATCATCTCTACAATTCCTCCAAGACCGTTTCGTTTCCCAACGGCGATTTTTCTTTATCCATTGTACTTTTGCAAGTTTAGATTGTCAACACTTTTTCGCTTTAAAGTGAAAAAATATGGTTTTGAAAAGCCTGGAGGGATAGAGGGGGACGGGAAGGGAGGGAAGCGGCATAGGCCTGACGGGGCGGGCTAATCTCGCGGGGACGGATCGCTTGAGGCCGGGCCTTAGAACGGGTTACTCCGATGGCGGGAGAACCTCACAGGGCCCGGAATGGTTCTTCCTCAGGTTTGGGTATGCCCGCTGCCTAAGGCTGGGGAAGAACCGTTCCGGGCCCTGCGAGGTTCTCCCACCATCGGAGTAACCCGTTTTAAGGCCCGGCCTCAAGCGATCCGTCCCCACGAGATTTATCCGCCCCGTCAGGTCTTTGCCACTTTCCTCCCTTCCCTGGTTTATTGCAGGCTGGATTTCTTGTTTTTATAACTGGGGGCACGAGAATATGGGACTGGACGTAATCATGAAATTTAAGATGGCATCAAAGGCTGCTGTCACAATTATGCTCGCGCTAACTGTTGTTCTGGCAATAGCGGCTGCCACTATGGGGGGATACGCTGCTACACCTGTTTACCCGGTCTGTTTTATTAAGGCCAGCAATGGATTTGAGTACGCGAACGGAGCGGAAGGAAACAAAATAGACATATTCGTAACAGGATATACCTGTGTGAATTTTTTAGATAATCCCAGTCTTGGCCTGTCGTATGAACCGGATGATTCCGGGAAATAGAAATTCCGGTCGCGATCCGCACCCTAATTCGGGTTTAGGAATCTGTCTGGGAGCAATACCGGAGCTTCGCAATGCAAAATCTATATATTATTGAGGAGCAAGTGTTGCGAATCCGCCAGAAGGGCATGTATGAATGGGACGCTGTTAAGTATACTTTATGATATCCATGGCGGTTCAGGAGGAAGCCCGTTCGTTGGTATCAGTCCCGAAAATAATATAGGCGAAAAATATATTAGGGTAGGCTGTATGGAGAACGCTGCAAGGGACTTGGTCTGGGAAAGTGGAAAATTGGACGGATATTCTAAAGAATATACCGAAGATTACTATATTGATATTCAATTTATATTCATAGCAAATACGGGGTTTGATATCACAGGTTCCATTGTCATGGAATAGCAAAAATAGTTATATGGATACCGCTTTGTGATACAATATAAAGTAAAATATCAAGGAACTTATTACAAAAGAAATCACATAAATTATTTTGCTTTTTGCCCTCTTAAAAAATAAGATTCCGAACAAAACCAACCCAATACTATCCATTATTAATTGAAACAAAAAAATGTGATATTTAGATAAATAAATAGAAATGCCAATGGTTTCCGCCGCCAGAGCTCCCACCGGTAAAGCATATAATACGGAATTAAAAACAGTATCCTTATTCCAATAATAAAGAACAAACGCTGCTATACCACATGGAACTGAAAGAACAGCAAACAATACAAATAAAGAAAGACGGAAGCCGCCCGAGAACAAAGGAATGAATAAACCCAATACGGCCTGTAAGCCATAAAAGCTCAAAGACATTCCAAACATATACAAAAACGAGCTGATTCCCGCACAAATATTGGAGGTGCTTAACAGCACAATCAAAGTATTAGTAATCATCCAAAATCCCAGCAGCGTTTGGATTGACGAAAAGCTCCATAAGGTATCCGCGGGAAAATAATCTGCCAGTCTGCAAATACAGCCTATGAAAATGCCAATCAAAAAGATTTTTATATAAGATATCACAGAGTGTTCCAAAAATTTATCCATTTCATATCCCTCTCAGATTCCATCCTATCGAAAATGCCTGATCCCCCAAAAGCGAACCAGCATCACACAACTTGTTCCATTCTAATATCACCATACGGAAATGTCAAACAAGTTATAACTTCATATGTCATAACATCATAACCAAATCCTGCAAACAAATCTGAGCCGGCAATAAAGTAGGAGCGGGCGGGTGCCGGGAGGTTGGCTGGGCTTAGGGGCGTATCGCGCCGGGAGTAGAATCGCTTAAGGCCATGCCTTAGAACGGGTTACGCAGAAGAGGGAGAAACCTCGCAGGACCCGGGACACTGTCTGAGCCGATTTTTGGCAAGTTTGTCCCGGGTCCTGCCAATCAGAGGTTTCGCCCTCTTCGGAGTTACCCGTTCTTAGGCATAGCCGAAGCGATTCTACTCCCGGCGCGATACGCCCCCAAGCCCAGCCAACCTCCCGGCGCCCGCCCGCTCCGGCCCCTCAATCCCACAGATAACTTTGTATAATATGAATAAAACACTTGTAAATATAGTGGATTTTTAGTAGAATATACCCATGGACATTTCCAGCATGCAGCGGGGCGGTTTATCGCTGTAAATCTAACAGTATCGGAGGAATTCATATGAACGTTTATACCACGGACAAAATTCGAAATGTCGTTTTATTAGGCCACGGCGGTTCAGGAAAGACTACTTTGGCAGAGGCTATGTCATATTTAGCCGGTATTACAAGCCGGATGGGAAGAGTCGAGGACGGAAACACCATTAGTGATTATGACAAAGAAGAGATCAAGAGAAAGTTTTCAATTTCAACTTCCGTGATCCCTCTGGAATGGGAAGGCGTGAAGGTTAATATATTGGATTCTCCCGGATATTTTGATTTTGTGGGTGAAGTGGAAGAAGCGGTTGCGGCGGCTGACGCGGCGATTATCGTTGTTTCAGGCAAGGCAGGCGTGGAAGTCGGTACGGAAAAAGCCTGGGATCTCTGTGAAAAATACAATCTGCCCAGAATGTTTTACGTAAGCGACATGGACGTGGACAATGCCAGTTTCCGTGAAGTAGTGGAAACTTTAACCAATATGTATGGAAAGAAAATTGCACCTTTGTTCCAGCCGATCCGTGAAAATGAAAAGTTTGTCGGCTATGTGAATGTTGTGAAGATGGCGGGACGCCGTTTTATAGACAAAGGAAAGAGGGAAGAATGCGAGATCCCGGATTATTGTAAAGAGTATCTGGATATCTACCGCGAGGCGCTGATGGATTCCGTTGCGGAAACCAGCGAGGAGTTCATGGAACGGTACTTCTCAGGAGAGGATTTCTCCGTGGATGAGATCCGGGCGGCCCTTCGGTTTAATATTGACGACTGCTCAATCGTACCGGTGGAGATGGGTTCCGCTGTTGAGCTGAGGAATATTCATAACCTGCTGACCGATATCGTAAAATATTTCCCCAGCCCGGACAAACGCCAGTGCGCCGGACTGAACAAGAAGACCAATGAGATCTTCGAAGGAAACTATGATTTCCAGAAAGCGAAATCTGCTTATATCTTTAAGACGATCGTAGACCCGTTTATCGGCAAATATTCGCTGATCAAAGTGGTTTCCGGCGTTATCAAGAATGATGATGTGCTGTACAATACGGATAAGGATATGGAAGAAAAATTGAATAAGCTCTATGTGCTCCAGGGAAACAAACCCATCGAAGTAAAAGAGCTTCATGCCGGTGATATCGGTGCGATCGGCAAGCTGTCCGCCGCCAGAACCGGAGATACTCTTGCCACGAAAGCGATCCCGATTGCTTACGGCAAGACAGAGATGTCCATTCCGTATACATACAAGAGATACAAAGCCAAAAATAAAGGCGATGACGATAAGATTTCACAGGCTCTGAACAAGCTGATGATCGAAGATCTGACCATCAAGGTAATCAATGACGGTGAAAACCGCCAGACCCTGTTATATGGCATGGGAGATCAGCATCTGGATATTATTACCAGCAAGCTGCAGGATGAGTATAAAGTGGAAATCGAGCTGACTAAGCCGAAGATGGCATTCCGTGAGACGATCCGCAAGAAAGCCGATGTGGAAGGCAAGCATAAGAAACAGTCCGGCGGACATGGACAGTATGGCCATGTAAAGATGACCTTTGAACCTTCCGGTGATCTGGAGAAATCTTTCATATTTGAACAGATCGTTGTGGGCGGCGCGGTACCGAAGAACTATTTCCCGGCAGTGGAAAAAGGACTTGCGGATTCCATGCAGAAGGGACCGCTGGCCGGTTATCCGGTAGTAGGCGTGAAAGCCACTTTATATGATGGTTCCTTCCATCCGGTGGATTCATCGGAAATGGCTTTCAAGATGGCGACGATCCTGGCCTTCAAGAAAGGCTTCATGGAAGCTTCTCCTGTATTGTTAGAGCCGATCGCTTCTCTGAAAGTGACGGTTCCGGATAAATTCACCGGTGACGTTATGGGTGATCTGAACAAACGCCGCGGCCGTGTGCTTGGTATGAATCCTACCGCCGGCGGTAAGCAGGTGATCGAAGCGGATGTTCCGATGATGGAATTATATGGATACTCCACCGACCTTCGTTCCATGACCGGAGGACGCGGGGATTACAGATATGAGTTCGCCCGTTATGAACAGGCGCCGTCCGATATTCAGGAAAAAGAAGTTGCGGCCAGAGCGGCTGCAGCGGAGAGTGGTTCTGAAGACGCCTAAATGATACAGACAGAACAATATTAGCGGTCTAACCAAATAAGAGCAGCTTCCCAAAAAAGGAGGCTGCTCTTTTCGTCCTGCCGGACTCTGTGTTCTTATTTTCCTGTAACCGGACGGATCAAGGGAGAATCTGGTTCCGGACAGATCGTTATTCTTCCGAAAAAAATATCAGATACAGGTCATCGGCCAGTTTGTCCAGATAGGATTCTTCCAGCTCCCCATAAGAACGGTTGATGACGTCCTTAATATTTTCCAACCGTTTAAAATACCGTTCCTCCTCAGAAAAGTCCGCGTCAATCCCCGCTTCCAGCGCGTCGGCGGTGATCGTCTTTTGAAACCAGGTCAGTATTTCTTCTGTCTGGGCGTTTTCGGATACCACCTGTTCCGATATCTTTTTAGCGGATTTCATAGAATAGACCCCAAAAATAACACAGGCCACAAACAGAATCCCCATCACGCTGAGCATCAGCGTATTGCTTTCCCTTCCGAAAGGAAGCGGCAGTATACCGGCAAACCCCAGCAGATCCAGAATTAATCCAATTCCCCCCACGATCAAAAATGTATAGGCCGAGGAGCGGGTCTCTTCATATCGTTCCTCCGGTTTTTTATAAATTCCCATATCCAAACTCCTTTTTTCGTGATAGCCTCATTCTATCATAATCCATCTTGAGCCGCAAATACTATTATAAGCAGTTATAAACAATAAGGAGTTATAAGCATTGCAAGCCGGTAAGTATTTGTGCTAGAATGGTACAAGATTGTAAGGAGCGCAGTATGAAGAAAAATGACTGGATGCTGCTGGCGGCTGTGATTGTCATAGCGGCCGGCCTTTATGTGGTAAATACCTGGATTATTCATAAACCGGGGAAAGAAGTCGTGGTAACTGTGGAGGGAAAGCTGTATGGGACGTATCCCTTAAACGAAGACGCGGTGATCGATATTCAGGGGACGAATCGGCTGGAGATCCGGGACGGCAAGGCGGATATGGTCTGGGCGGATTGTCCCGATAAGCTCTGCGTGCACCAAAAGGCGATACAGCGCAACGGGGAAACCATCGTATGCCTGCCCAATCAGGTGGTGGCCGAGGTTAAAGGAGACGGAAATACAGATGGAAGCGAAGCGGACGGGGTGGATGCGGTTGCGCATTAGGAGGTTGAAAGTTGAGGCATAAAATAGCGTTTCTGGGAATGTTCACCGCGTTTGCCCTGATTGCCAGCTATATCGAGTCCCTGATTCCGTTTTATTTTGGAATACCGGGCGTGAAGCTGGGGTTGACAAACGCAGTGATTGTACTGGTGTTGTATCTGATGGGAACAAAGGAAGCATTGGCCGTATCTTTTGCCAGGATACTGCTGGCCGGCTTTCTGTTCGGTAATCTGTACAGTATCTTATATAGCCTGGCCGGCGGGATGTTAAGCTTTCTGGTCATGGTGCTGTTGAAAAGGTGGAACCGTTTCAGTGTGGTAGGAGTGAGCATGGCGGGAGGAGTCTTCCACAATGTGGGACAGATTCTGGTGGCCATGGCGGTGGTGGAGAATGTCAGCCTCGCGTATTATATGCCGCCGCTTTTGATTTCCGGAGTGATTACCGGAATGCTGATCGGTGTAGCGGCCAGGGAGGTTTTGAAGAAACTGCCCGCCGGGAACAGGAGGATAAAATGATCGCTTATATAAAAGGAGAATTGGCTGAGGTGGAGGAAAATGCCCTGATCATTGAATCGGGGAATATCGGATACCGGGTTTTTATCAGTACCCAGACATTATCGGAGCTACCGGCCGTGGGCGCGCAGATAAAGCTGCACACATATTTTAATGTCAGGGAGGACGCGATGCAGCTCTATGGTTTCCTGACCAGGGATGATCTGGAGGTCTTCCAGCTGCTGTTAAATGTTAATGGGATAGGCCCCAAAGCAGCGTTGGGGGTCCTGTCCGGATTGTCGGCGGATGATCTTCGCTTCGCGGTACTGACGGACGATGCGAAGGCTATCGCCAAGGCTCCCGGAATCGGCGGCAAGACCGCGCAGAAGATTATCCTGGAGCTGAAGGATAAATTAAGACTGGAGGATGCCTTTGAACGGAAGCTTGAGCATAACCTGACCGGAAAACAGAAGGCTGTCTCAGATGCCAGGGACGAGGCGGTGCAGGCGCTGGTGGCGCTTGGATATTCCAGCACCGATGCGCTGCATGCGGTGAAGACGGTTGATATTACGGAAGATATGGATGTGGAAGCGATATTAAAAGGGGCGCTGAAAAAAATGTCCTTTTTATAAAAGACAAGCCTGCCATGACAAGCATAAGCAGGACAAACATAAGCAGGTTAAATATAAGCAAGTTAAATATAAGCAGGTTAAACAGGCGGGATAATAGCGGGAGAAAAGTATGGAGAAACGGATCATAACGACACAGACCCTGGAAGAGGATCTGAAAATCGAACATAGTCTGCGGCCGCAGACCCTGGATGAATATATCGGCCAGGAGAAAGCCAAAAAAAATCTGAAAGTGTTTATACAGGCGGCAAAACAGCGGGGGGAGGCACTGGACCATGTGCTGTTCTATGGCCCGCCGGGACTGGGCAAGACCACGCTGGCCGGTATCATCGCCCACGAGATGGAAGTGAATATCAAGGTCACTTCCGGGCCGGCGATCGAGAAGCCGGGCGAGATGGCGGCGATCCTGAATAATCTGCAGGAGGGGGATCTGCTTTTTGTGGATGAGATTCATCGGCTGAACCGGCAGGTGGAGGAGGTTCTGTATCCGGCGATGGAGGATTATGCGATCGACATCCTGATCGGAAAAGGAGCCACCGCCCGTTCGATCCGTCTGGATCTGCCGAAATTCACGCTGGTGGGAGCGACGACCAGGGCAGGGCTTTTGACCGCCCCGCTGCGGGACCGGTTCGGAGTGGTCCATCATCTGGAATTCTATACGGTGGAGGAGCTTAAGACCATCGTCATCCGTTCGGCGAAAGTGCTGAAGGTCCGGATCGATGCCAAAGGAGCGGAGGAGATCGCGAGACGATCCAGAGGTACGCCAAGACTTGCGAACCGGCTTCTGAAGCGAACCAGGGATTTCGCCCAGGTAAAATATGACGGCAATATCACGGAGGATGTGGCCAGATTCGCGCTGGATCTGCTGGATGTGGACCGGATGGGCTTGGACCAGATCGACCGGACGATCTTACGCATACTGATCGAGAAGTTTAGCGGCGGCCCTGTGGGGTTAGATACTCTGGCTGCGTCGATCGGCGAGGATGCGGGAACGATTGAGGATGTCTACGAGCCCTATCTGGTACAAAATGGCTTTCTGCTCCGCACGCCCCGCGGACGGATGGCGTCCGATCTGGCTTACCGGCATCTGGGTTTGGAACGTGAGACCGTATAAAAAGGTTGTTTTTTAGACAAATTTGTTTATAATAGAAATAGGATGCTTAGGACAGAAGGGGTGAGGTTATGGCAGAGAAGAATCATACAGAAGTGCTGATCGACGGTAAGGTTTATCATCTGGCCGGGGTAGAGGGCGAAGAATACCTGCACAAGGTTGCTACCTATATCAATAACAGGCTGGAAGAATTCAACCAGATAGAAAATTTTCGCAAACAGTCGGGTGAGAACCGGAATCTGATGGTTCTGCTGAACATCGCCGATGATTATTTTAAAGCCAAGAAGCAGGCGGATCTTTTGTCCGAAGAGATGGAAGCAAAAGACAAAGAGATGTATGATCTGAAACATGAAATGATCGCTGCACAGGTACAGCTTGAGAATATGGAAAAAGCCATGAAAGAAATGCAGACCAAGACCTATGATCTGCAAAAGCAGATCGTGAAGCTGGAAACCGAGCTGGACGGGCGTAAAAGATAGTTAAACTCAGGATAAATGAAAAGGCGGGGGCGTGAGATTGTCGAAATCCCACGTCCTTTTTCATTCATTTCCTTTAAAATATAGAAATCCAACGTTATGCAGAAGTTTATAATGCAGGAAGTTCCTTAAAATGCAGGAAGTTCGTAAAAAACAAGAATTTCGTGAAAATGCGGAAGTTTTTGTAAACGCAGTAGGAAAGGATTATGGGAGTATAAGATATGGACAGGGAAAAAATCGAACTGCTGGCTCCGGCCGGTTCTTACGACAGCTTTCGGGCGGCGGTGCAGGCGGGCGCGGATGCGGTTTACATGGGAGGAAGTAAATTCGGGGCCAGAGCCTACGCGGATAATCCGCAGGAGGATATGCTGCTGCGGGCGCTTCGGGAGGCCCATTTGCGAGGAAAGAAAATCTATCTGACGGTGAATACCTTGTTGAAGGAACGGGAACTTGAGACGGAGCTGTATGATTACCTGCGGCCTTATTACGAGGAAGGGCTTGACGCGGTGATCGTGCAGGATATGGGGGTTTTGTCCTTTGTGCGGGAATACTTTCCGGATCTTCCCGTACATGCCAGCACCCAGATGACCATCACAGGTCCGCTGGGGGCGGGATTTCTTAAAAAAGAAGGGGTATCCCGTGTCGTTCCCGCCAGGGAACTTTCTCTGCGGGAGATCCGCATGATCCGGGAACAGACCGGCTTGGAGATCGAAACGTTTATCCATGGGGCGCTGTGCTACTGTTATTCGGGCCAGTGCCTGTTAAGCAGTATATTGGGCGGCAGAAGCGGGAACCGGGGGCGGTGTGCCCAGCCCTGCAGGCTGCCTTATGAGTTGACCGGAGGAGCCGGCAAGGGGAAGCAGGCTGTCTTAGCAGCCTCCAAACGCTCTGTCCCAGCCGCTTTAAAGCAGCAGGTTCCGGCCGCTTCACATTTGTTAAGCATGAAAGATCTGTGCACCATTGATCTTCTGCCTGACATTCTGGAAGCCGGAGTAACCTCCTTGAAGATCGAGGGAAGAATGAAGCAGCCGGAATATGTGGCGGGCGTGGTCCGGATTTACCGGAAATATCTGGATCTGTATCTGGAAAAGGGCGCAGGCGCTTACCAGGTATCGGAGAAAGACCGCCGGGAATTGGAATGCCTGTTCAGCCGGGAAGGATTCACAAAAGGCTATTATGTCCAGCACAACGGGCGGAAAATGTTAAGCTTAAACAACGCGGGCGGAGAAATCCGAATGGGAGATCTCATGGAGACGCTGCGAAGAGATTATGTCGAAAACCAATCCAAAGAAAAAATTAATGGTATGTTAATACTTTCTAAAGATAATCATGCTAAACTCTGTGTAAATGCACAGAACGCCTCCGTCACTGTGACGGGGGCCTGCCCGGAGCAGGCAAAGCAGCGGCCGCTCCAAAGGGAACAGGTGGAAAAACAGCTTCGGAAAACGGGCGGCACCCAGTTCCAGTTCGGGCAGCTTCAGATCGAGATGGAAGAGGATCTCTTTTTACCGCTGCAGGCGGTCAATGAACTGCGAAGGAATGCCCTGGAGGCATTGGAGCAGAAACTCTTAGCCCCCTTCCGGCGCACGGCTCCTGTGATCTGGGAACAAGAGAACGCGCAGAAGGACGCGGATGCCCGCAAGGGCCGGGAACATACTGTGCGCATCCGGGCTTATGTGGAAGAAATAGAACAGCTGGAAGCGCTTGTCAACCTGGAAGAGATATCGGATCTGTATGTAAACTATTCTATTTTTCCTTCTATATTTGCAAAGAAAACAGAACTGGCTGATCTGAACAGATGGACGGATGAGATTCACCGCCGTAAGAAAAAATGTTATCTGGTTCTCCCGGTCATTTTCCGGGAAAGCTTAAGACAGGTCTTCGAAGGAATATGGGACAGGCTGGCAGAAACCGGCGTGGACGGCATTGTCATTCGAAATTGCGAGGAGTACGAGTTCCTGAAGCGGCATCATTTTGAAAAACCTGTGATCCTGGATGCCAACGTCTATACGTTTAATAAGAGAAGCCGTGAATTCTGGGCAAAAAAGGGCTGCGGCCGGGATACCGCGCCGGTGGAGCTTAATTTGAAGGAATTAAAAGCAAGGGGCTGCGAGGGCGGTGAAATCATTGCCTACGGACATCTGCCTATGATGGTTTCCGCCCAGTGCCTGATAAAAACAGCGGACCGCTGTACCCGTGTCCCGGAGACAAGGCAGTTAAAAGACAGGTATCAGAAGCATTTTTATGTCAAGAATTACTGTATGCCGGAAAGCTGCTATAATGTGATTTATAATTCCGTTCCGCTGGTACTGCTGGATCAGGACCGGGAAATCAAGGCCCTGCATCCTGCGGCTGTCCGGCTGGATTTTACCGTCGAGACCGGGACGGAGGCGCTTAAAACGGCAGAGCTTTATATCGGCCGATATCTTCATGGCATTCAAGCAGACATGCCCTGGAAGGAATTTACCAGAGGACACTTCAAGAGAGGCGTAGAGTAATGGTTAATGTCATCGTTGAGTTATCCAAATATTTGATGATCATATTGATTGCCATGTATACGTATCAGAGCTATACGGTATTCAGGCATGAGGCTCCGGCCCGGCAGAAGAATATATTCCGGAAGCAGAACACGCTGATGTTTCTCATTCATCTGACCGCTTATCTGGTGATGTATTTGAAAACAAATAATCTTCAGATTCTGTTCTTCTACGCGGAGCAGGTGATTTTGCTGGCGGCGATCCTGGCCTTTTACCATGTGGCTTATCCGAAGGCTTCGCGCCTGGTGGTCAACAATATGTGTATGCTGCTTTCCATCGGCTTCATTATTCTCACCAGGCTCTCCTTTGACAAATCCAAGCGGCAGTTTATGATCGTGGCCGGCTCGGCTGCCATATCGCTTCTGGTGCCTTTTCTGGTGAGGAAGATGAAGTTCCTGCGGAATCTCACATGGCTGTACGCGGCGGCGGGGATCGGGCTTCTGGGGGTCGTGGCTGTCGCCGGAAGCCGGGTATACGGGGCGAAACTGAACATATCCTTCGGGCAGTTTTCCGTGCAGCCGTCCGAGTTTGTGAAGATCACCTTTGTGTTTTTTGTGGCGGCGCTTCTTGGCAGGTCTACGGAATTTAAGGATATTGTGAAGGCTACCGCTGTTGCGGTTGCCCACGTACTGATCCTGGTGCTCTCCAAAGACCTGGGCGGGGCGCTGATCTATTTCGTTGTGTATCTGATCATGCTCTATGTGGCTTCGAGAAAACCTTTATATCTGATGGGCGGGCTGGCCGGAGGCAGCATCGCCGCTGTGGCCGGCTATTTCCTGTTCGGCCACGTGCGCACCAGGGTACTGGCCTGGAGCAATCCGTGGGACGTGATTGAAAAAGAGGGCTATCAGATCACCCAGTCCCTGTTCGCCATAGGGACCGGAGGCTGGTTCGGAATGGGGCTCTTTCAGGGGTCACCGGATAAGATTCCCGTGGTAGATCAGGATTTTATCTTTTCCGCCATCTCCGAGGAGCTGGGCGGAATCTTCGCACTCTGTCTGATCCTGATCTGTGTCAGCTGTTTTTTAATGTTTATCAATATTGCGATGCAGATAAAGGATGATTTTTATAAACTGGTGGCATTGGGTCTGGGGACCGTCTATGGATTTCAGGTGTTTCTGACCATCGGGGGCGTCACAAAGTTCATCCCCTCCACCGGAGTTACGCTGCCGCTTGTCAGCTACGGCGGCAGTTCTATGCTTAGCACGCTGATTATGTTTGCCATCATCCAGGGCATGTATTTATTAAGAGAAGATGAGGATGGTAAGGCCAATGTTCAAGTTCAAAAACAAAAAAGCCGAAAAAGAACAGGAAATTCTGAACCTGTATCTTCAGGGCGCGGACGACGGGACGATAAGCCCGCAAAAGCGGGACGGAAAAAAGAAAAATAGAGAGCTTTTACTGGTTGCCTATCTGTTCGTAGGGATGTTTACGCTACTGATGGCCTATTTTGTATATTTTAATACGGCCCAGGCGGACGACGTGATCAACAATCCTTATAATTCCAGGCAGGATACTTTTGCGGACCGCTATATCCGTGGGAAAATCCTGGCAAATGACGGGGAAGTCCTGGCAGAAACCGCATTGTCGGGGGATGGAACGGAAACCAGGCGCTACCCGTACAAAGACCTGTTCGCCCACGTGGTGGGGTATTCCACGG
This sequence comes from Diplocloster agilis, assembly GCF_019042275.1. Taxonomy (GTDB): domain Bacteria; phylum Bacillota; class Clostridia; order Lachnospirales; family Lachnospiraceae; genus Diplocloster; species Diplocloster agilis. The sequence continues at coordinate 109,907 of NZ_JAHQCW010000002.1, read as the reverse complement.
TAGGAAAAACCGGAATCGAATCCCTGGGAAATTTCAGCCTCCTGTCCTCTCACGCCTTTTTCCTGGAACAGCTGGAAAATGAGTTCAAAGGGGAGAAAAATATCGGAGATAATGTGGTAACCACGCTGGATGTTGGGCTGCAGAAGACAGCCTACGATGCTATGGGGAAATATGACGGCGCCGTGATTGCGCTGGAGCCGTCCACCGGTAAAGTGCTGGCCATGGTCTCCAAACCCACGTATGATCCGAATAAAATACAGGAGCAGTGGGATGCGCTGACTTCTGAGGATAATGACAGCACGGCGCTTCTGAACCGGGCGACCCAGGGCTTGTATCCTCCCGGTTCCACCTTTAAAATTATAACCACGCTTCAATATGTGCGGGAGAACGGGAATTATGAACAGTACAGCTATGACTGTCATGGAGAGTTTACGGCCGACGACGTGACCATCAGCTGTTATAAGCACAAGTCCCACGGCGTTCAGAACCTGATGGAGTCCTTTGCCCATTCCTGTAATTCCTCCTATGCCAATATCGGGATGGATCTGAATATGAAGTCCTTCAACAGCCTGTGCGACAGCCTTTTGTTTAACAAGGAGCTTCCGGTCTCTATCCCATACAGCAAGAGCAAATTCGCGGCGCCGGCGCAGGATGATACCGCGCAGAAGCTGATGACGGCCATCGGCCAGGGGGAGGGCACGCTGGTATCTCCCATGCATATGGCGCTGATCACCTCGGCCATCGCCAACAACGGCGTGCTGATGAAGCCCTATTTCATAGACCGGGTTGAAAATTATACCGGGGATAAAGTAAAACAGTACAAGCCGGCGGAATATGGAGCCCTGCTCTCAGAAGGGGAGGCGGCGCTTTTAAAATCCTATATGATCGACGTAGTGGAAGAGGGGACGGCCACCAAGCTTTCCGGGCAGAATTATACGGCGGCCGGGAAAACAGGAAGCGCCGAGTACAGCAGCAACAAAGCGAAAAGCCATGCCTGGTTTGTCGGATTTTCCAATGTGGATTCCCCGGATCTGGTGGTTGCCGTAATCCTGGAGGGCGCCGGGGCCGGGAGCGATTACGCAGTACCGGTTGCGAAGAAACTGTTTGCCGCCTATGCGGACCGTTGAGGGGCGGGTTTCAGACCGGTGAATGTGCGCTTAGACCGTTGTTGAAAGGCGCGTTTCATACCGTTAAGTGAATGGAGGGATGAATTGAGATCTATACTGTATTATCCGGATATTAATATGAAGGATCAGAGCTGGCTGCGAAATGCGGTACTGTATTGGGACAAAGTAAGTTCCATCGTTCCCGAAGAAGATAAGACGATCGTCCTATCCCCGGAAATATGCGAACTGATGGAACAGGACTATTATCGTCCGATGTATCCGTCCAGCCTGTTTGCCTCGGAATTCCTGCCGGATTTTGAGGAAGAAGTCATAGAACGGTTATCTGCTCCGGACCGGCTGCCGGATCTTCGGTCCAACAAGCTCATTTCCTCCGCAAAATCCGCTTCCTGCGGTACGGACAAGCTTCTTTCAGACACAGAATACGGCCGCTATTACATACATGAGGACAAGCTGCCCTGGCATGAGTTACCCGTTATGCTTCATCACGAAAAAACCAATAGAAAACTGTATGATTTCATGTGTGAGCGTAACCTTTTAAAGCGGGACGGCACCGGTAACTGGTATGTGTTGGATGAAAAGACCGCCCGACTTTACATGTCTCTTCTTGCCAAATACCTGGCGAAAGCGGAGAGCGTAAGAACAGGGCATTTTATCGCCGTAGGTACGGACAGGCCGGTGAATCTGTCCTATGCCTATGAAAAAGAGTCCTCTTCCCCGGAGAACGGCAGCTGGTGTCTGGACTGTGTAATGCAGAATATACTTCCAACGCCCGGAAAAGGGGTGCCGCTTAAAAAAATCCTTTCCTTCCGGCGGCGGTATCGGGATGAGCTGCTCCAATTCCGCCAGGAATTGGATTCCTTTGAAAATAGTTTGAAAACCTGCGGGGACGTGCAGGAAATACAAAGGTTCAGTGAAAGTTTCCGTGAAAAAATAGAGCTGGAAACCGGAAAACTTACCAGAATCATGCATCAGTCAGGAATGGAAGCGGTCCTGACTACAGCGAAATCCCTGATCGAGTTGGATCAATCTACGGTCCCGGCGATTCTATCCGCGATGGCCATAGGCTCCCGCTCCCGTGTGCTCAGCGCCGCAAGCTACGGTATGATAAAAATTACTGCCGGCCGTCTGAATCTTCGAAGGCAGAGAAAAGAAATCCTGTCCGCTTCCGGCTTTGCCTACCTGTATCACGCAAATACCAAAAAAATTATTTCTGCTCAAAGCTGACGAAAACCATACTTCTAACTTTATTGACATCCCCCGGGAAAAATCGTAAGATAAACGAAGAGAAAAATTAGTCGTATTTTGTAGAGAAGAGCAAAATGCGTCACTGGAGGATAACATGAGGCTTTATGATGGTGCGATCGGTCAATCTTATCAGGTGGTTGATTTGGGGCTGGAGGATAATATTACCCGCAGATTGGAATCTCTGGGGATCAATGAAGGAACCAGGGTTGAGATTTTTAACAAAAAACGGAACGGGGCCGTGATTATCAAAGTGCGGGGGACCCGCTGGGCCATCGGAAAGCAGGTTGCCAAAGGAATTGATGTAAAGGAGATCGCGCAATGAAAGATCAGATATCCGTCGCATTTGTGGGAAATCCCAATTGTGGTAAGACTACTTTATTTAATGCCTATACCGGAGCTAATCTGAAGGTGGCCAACTGGCCGGGTGTTACGGTCGAGAAAAAAGAAGGCTCCGCCACTTATAAGGGCAGCAAATTAAAGCTGATCGATCTCCCGGGCATCTACAGCCTGACTTCTTATTCGATCGAGGAGAAAGTCAGCCGCCAGTGTATCATGAGTGATGACGTGGATGTAATTATCAATATCGTGGACGCGTCCTCCATGGAGAGAAATCTCTATCTGACCATGCAGCTGCTGGAGCTTCGAAAGCCGGTTATATTGGCGCTTAATATGATGGACATAGTGGAAGAGCGCGGGATGGAATTGGATCTGCACCGTCTTCCGGAGATGTTAGGCGGGATTCCCGTTGTCCCGGTTTCGGCCAGAAAGAGGACAGGGCTAGATGTTCTGCTTCATGCGGTGATTCATCACTATCAGGAAGGGCCGGCGGAACATGTCGTTACCTATGACGACAATATAGAAGATAAGATCGCGAAGCTGGAAGTGGTGATCAAAGCGCGCTATCCGGATGCGGCAAATCTCCGGTGGCATGCGATCAAACTCCTGGAGTATGATGAGGAAGTGATGAAGCATCATCCGGTGGATGTGACCGCGATCATCGACCGTAATTATGAGAAAGATATTATTAATCAGAAGTATGATTATATTGAGGAAGTAATTGAGGACTGCCTTTTTTATAAAAAAGAGAAGCTGGCCAGTACGGACCGGATCGACGAGGTTTTGACCCACAGAATCTGGGGCATCCCCATTTTCCTGGGAATCATGGCGCTGGTCTTTTTCCTGACGTTTACGGTGGGGGATTTCCTGAAGGGCGGGTTCGAAGTCGCGCTGGGCTGGTTTTCGGTTACCGTATCGAATCTGCTGTCCGGCCTGCATGCGGCCGGCTGGATGAATTCACTGATTGTGGATGGAATCATCGCGGGGGTCGGCGGAATTCTGACTTTTCTGCCGAACATCTTTATATTGTTTCTGGCGCTGGCTATATTGGAAGACAGCGGTTATATGGCCCGGGTGGCGTACGTCATGGACGGCATCATGGGAAAAGCCGGATTGTCCGGAAAGGCATTTCTTCCTATGATCCTTGGCTTTGGCTGTACGGTTCCGGCCGTTATGGCTACAAGGGCGCTGGAACACGAGGGGGACCGGAAAAAGACGATTCTGGTTACGCCTTTTATGTCGTGTTCGGCAAGACTGCCGATCTACGTGCTGTTCGCCGATATTTTCTTTGAAGATTACGCTATGTTGGCCGCGTTCTCCCTTTATGTGATTGGTGTTGTACTAGCTATTTTGATCGCCCTCTTATCCAATCGGATCTTCAAAGGAAAAAGCAGCAACAGCCTGCTGATCGAGCTGCCGGAATATAAATCTCCTAATGCCAGAACCATCGCTGTATATGTGTGGGAAAAGGTTAAGGATTATTTGAGCAAAGCGGGAACGACCATTTTCATCGCCTCCATTGTGATCTGGTTTGTTTTAAACTTCGGAACGACCGGTATGGTATCGGATATCTCGATGAGCTTCGGCGCTTCCATCGGACGGTTCCTGGTCCCTGTCCTGGCCCCGGCTGGTTTGGGCCTGTGGCAGATTGGGGTAGCGCTGATTTCAGGTTTATCGGCAAAAGAGGTTGTGGTATCCAGCTTCGCGGTGCTTTTTGGAATCTCCAATGTGAATTCCGCGGCAGGCATGATGCAGATGTCGGAGGCTTTGGGCGCCTACGGATTCGGGCCTTTAAACGCTTACGCGCTTATGATATTCTGTCTCTTGTATACGCCCTGCATGGCCACGATCGCAACGATTCGCAAAGAAACCAATTCTACCCGATGGACGATTGGAATGGTGATCTTTCAGTTGTTGATCGCATGGATTGGGGCGGTTCTGGTGTATCAAATCGGTAGTCTGTTTATGTAAGTATCTACTGTGCGGGACGACTCAAACCGAAATGGACATGTCCCAAACTGAAACGGACATGTCCCAAACTGGAACGGACATGTCCCAAATTGGAATGGACATGTCCCAAACCGAAACGGACATGTCCCAAATTGATCGAAGATGGAAAGGAAGCGGATGGAATGAATAAAATCAACTGGGGAATTATGGGAGCAGGCAGGATTGCGGGTATTTTTTCTGCGGCGCTGCGCGCCTGCGAGGAGGCGACCCTGTATGCGATCGGTTCCAGATCTCTGGAAAAAGCTGAGGAGTTTGCCGGACTGAATCAGTTTCAGAAGGCGTATGGTTCTTATGAGGAATTGCTGGCGGATCCACAGGTCGATATCGTTTACGTAGCGACTCCGGCCCGATATCATTATGAGGGAATCAAGAGCTGCCTGCTAGCCGGTAAGAATGTGCTGGCGGAAAAGCCTCTGACGATCAACGCGGCTCAGGCGGAAGAACTGATTGTTCTGGCCAGAGAAAAGAAACTATTTTTTATGGAAGCGGTGTGGACAAAATGCCACCCTGCCTTTTTAAAGCTGCAGGAGTGGATCAGGGAAGGGGTCTTAGGAGAAATCCGAATGGCGGAGGGCCGTTTCTTTACCGCAGCTCCCTCGACGCACCGGCTCTACTCTTATGAGAACGGGGGAGGAGCCTTGCTGGATCTGGGAATGTACCCGATCATGTATGCCCAGTCTGTTTTCCATCAGACGCCGGTGAACGTGATCAGCCATGCATTCATGGGTGAAAAAAAGGTAGACTATACCAACAGTGTCGTGTTAGAGTATGAAAACGGAGCGTATGCACAGCTTTCCAGCGGTCTGGGACCGGAGAAACTGGTATTCTTCTATATCCAGGGAACCAAAGGTAAAGTGCTGCTGAACCAGGAATTCTTTTTCCAGGCCACAAAGATCGAGGTGCTTAATTATGATAATCAGGTGATCCGGCACTTTGAAGAGCCGTTTATCTGTAATGGCTACGAATATGAGGCGCTGGAAGCTATGCGCTGTCTGCGGGAGGGGAAGACCGAAAGTGACAAGGTCCCGCTTGACGATACTCTGACCGTGATGAAAATTATGGATACCTGCCGGAAGCAATGGGATTTCCGGTTTGATTTCGAGGAGTAATGGTTGAACATGAAGGAATGGCTAAAAGGATTAAAAGAGCACAGACTCTTAGGTGACGGTGCCTTTGGCACCTATTACAGCGGGCTTGAGGGCGGATCCGCAAGAATTCCCGAATGGGATAATCTGCGCCGCCCCGATAAGGTAGAGCAGGTGCACCGGGCATATATGGAAGCCGGTGCACGATTTTTGCGTACCAATACCTTTGCGGCCAACACCAGGAGACTGGAATGCGGCCTCAGGGAAGCCGGACAGGCCGCCGCCGCGGGATACCGTATCGCCCGGTCTGCCGCTGCTGCTTATATGAGAGAGCACACAGAGGAAACGGCTGAGCATGGACCGATCCTGACAGCGGCGGATATCGGCCCGATTCCCATGGACATCCATCAGACGGCGGAGCATGTGATCGAAGAGTACCGCTATATCTGCGACTCTTTCCTGAGCGAGGGAGCCGGTCTCTTTATGTTTGAAACCTTTGCCGATTTGAAATATATAAAGCCTGTGATCCATTGGTTAAAGGATAAATCCGATGCGGCTGTCTTCGTATCCTTCTGTGTTAACGGCTATGGTTATTCGAAATATGGCATCCGCGCGTCCCGGCTGCTTGAGGATGCCGCCCAAATGGAAGAGATTGACGGGATCGGCTTTAACTGCGGGATAGGCCCGGGACATCTGTGGCAGGTGATGCGCAGACTGCGGCTGCCGGAAGATAAGATAATCACCGCATTTCCGAATTCGGGCTATCCGGCCTTACGTTCCGGACGAACGGATTTTAAAGATACAAGGCAGTATTTTGGGCAGAGGATGAAGGATATCGCAGAGCTTGGAGTGAACCTGCTTGGAGGCTGCTGCGGCACGAATCCGTCTTATATAGAAGCGGTGGAAAAAACGGTGGATTTCCGGCAGACTGCAGTCCGGCATATACCGGAAGCATCGCCGGTGATTCTTAAAAAAGCGGCGGTTACCAATCCGCTGCTGCAGAAAATGCAAAGCGGTCAAAAAGTGAACGCCGTGGAGCTAGACCCTCCCTATGATGCCAATACGGACCGGATCATGGAGTATGCCAATTCCCTTAAAACCGCCCCGGTGGACATCATTACATTCGCGGATTCGCCTATGGGGCGCGGAAGAGTGGACTCTATATTGATGGGTGCCAAGGTGCTCCATGAAACCGGGCTGCCGGTTATGCCCCATATCGCCTGCCGGGATAAGAACGCCATCGCGCTTCGGGCTGGCCTTCTGGGCGCATATGTCAACGGCATCCGTAATTTCCTCGTGGTAACCGGCGATCCGGTAGCCGGAGGGGACAGGGGAGATATCACAGGGGTCTTCGACTTTAACTCCATCACGCTGATGCAGTTCCTAAAAGAGATGAACCAGGAGCATTTCCGGGAGGAGCCGATCTGTTACGGCGGCGCTCTCAATCAGGGCCGGAAAAATCTGGACGCCGAGATCCGGCGTATGGGGAAAAAGATAGAGGCAGGGGCTTCCTATTTTCTGACCCAGCCTATATTCTCTATAGAAGAAACAGAGCGGATCCGTCAAATTAAAAAAGAAGTAAATACCAGAATACTCTGTGGTATTATGCCGCTGGTCAGCTATCGGAACGCCTGCTTTATCCGAAACGAAGTGACCGGAATACAGGTGCCGGAGCAGGTGGTCCGGTCGTTTGATCCCGGAATGTCGAAGGAGCAGGGAGAAGAGGCCGGGGTCAGAATCGCCCGGCGGATGATGGATGAACTTAAGGATGTGGCGGATGGATATTATTTTATGCTGCCGTTTAACAGAGCGTATCTGGCGGCGCGCTGCCTGCGGGATGACGGGGAATAAGGGATTTAAGAAGTAAGAACATGATCGGAAAGCGGTTATGTGCAGGATATCGCAAGTATGGAGGTAAAAATGACAAGACAGGAATTCAGAGAATGGACAACAAAGAATCTGGTTATATTGGACGGCGCCACAGGATCGAATCTCCAGAAGCGGGGAATGCCGTCCGGCGTCTGCCCGGAGGCCTGGATCACGGAGCATAGGGAAGTGATGCGAAAGCTTCAGCAGGAATACGTAGACGCGGGCACGAATATTCTCTATGCCCCCACCTTTACGGCGAATCGGATCAAGCTTAGGGAATATGGCCTGGAAGACCGGATGGCGGAACTGATTCACTCCCTGGTGTCCATATCCAGGGAGGCTTCCGCCGGCCGGGCCCTGATCGCCGGAGACCTGACCATGACCGGAGAACAGCTATCACCCGTTGGAACCCTCGATTTTGAAGAGCTGGTGGATGTGTACAAAGAACAGATCGTCCTCCTTGACCAGGCCGGCGTTGATCTGCTGGTCGTTGAGACAATGATGAGCCTTCAGGAGACCAGAGCCGCCCTGATAGCGGCCAGAGAGGTCTGCAGCCTGCCTGTCATGGCTACCATGACGTTTAACACCGACGGAAGGACGTTCTACGGCACAGATCCGGCCACTTCCGTGGTGGTGCTTCAAAGCCTGGGGGCGGACGCGGTAGGCGTAAACTGCTCCTCCGGCCCGGACACGATGTTAAACTTCGTTCGGGAAATGAAAAAATACGCGAAGGTGCCGTTGATTGCGAAGCCCAATGCAGGTCTTCCCGGTATCAATGAGGCCGGTGAGACGGTATACGATATGGATGCCGACACCTATGTAACACACATGCACGCGCTGATCGAAGCAGGCGCCACGATCCTCGGCGGCTGCTGCGGTACGACGCCGGAGTTTATAAGAAAGCTATCCGAGTCCCTTCCGGACCGGCGCATCTCGTTTCAGCCCGCAGAGCCTGTAAGACTGCTGGCTTCGGAGCGCAAGGTGCTGGCTTTTGGCTTAAACGAGCGGTTCCATATCGTCGGCGAGCGGATCAATCCCACCGGCAAGAAAAAGTTTCAGGAGAAACTGCGGAACGCAGATTATAGTATGGTACGTTCCTTTGCGGAGGATCAGACCGAATGCGGCGCATCCGTTCTGGATATCAATGTGGGAATGAATGGCATCGATGAAAAAGAGACCATGTTAAAGGTGATGGATGAAGTGATGGCCGTAACCCCGCTTCCTCTTTGCCTGGATACCAGCCACATCGATGTGATGGAAGCGGCTCTCAGACGCTATCCGGGCCGGGCGCTGATCAATTCCATTTCCCTGGAAACGGAGAAATTTGAGAAACTGCTTCCCATTGCCGGAAAATATGGAGCCATGTTCATCCTGCTCCCTCTGTCCGACGAGGGGCTGCCCAAATCGCTGGATGAAAAGAAAGAAATCATACAAAAGATCCTGGACCGCGCGTTAACCCTCGGCTTTTGCAGAGAGGATATCGTCGTAGACGGTCTGGTAACCACGGTGGGTGCGAATCAAAAAGCTGCGTTAGAGACACTGGAAACCATCCGCTACTGCAAGGAGGAGTTAGGTCTGGCCACTATCGTGGGTCTGTCTAACATATCCTTCGGCCTGCCGGAGCGCAGTTTTATCAACGCCGCCTTTTTAACCATGGCAATACAGCAGGGCCTGACGATGGCGATCGCGAATCCCTCCCAGGATCTTCTGGTGAACAGCGCCATGGCCTCAGACCTGCTCATGAACAAACCGGAGGCGGATCTGGCCTATATTCACCGGATGAATGCCAGAAAGGCGGATGAAGCTCCAACTCCCATAACCGGCCCTGCAAAGTCGGCGGAAGAAAAATCAGAGCAGCCAAAGGTATATGAAAGCGTTATGAAAGGGAACCGAAACGGTATTCTGGATCATGTAAACGCAGCCCTTGCAAAAGGTTACACGCCCTCCTCCATTATCAACGAAATGCTGATACCGGCTATCCACGAGGTGGGAGAGCTTTTCGACAAACAGATCTATTTCCTGCCACAGCTGATCTCCAGCGCGGAAGTTATGAAAAAGGCGATCGAATATCTGGAACCTATGCTGGAGCAGGATGAAGACCAAAAAGAAAAGCCGGTCATCGTCATCGCCACAGTCGAGGGCGATATTCACGACATCGGCAAAAATCTGGTGGGACTGATGTTAAAAAACTGCGGCTACGACGTGATAGACCTGGGAAAAGATGTCCCGAAGGAAGCAATCGCCAAAGCAGCCATGGAACATCACGCTGCCGTCATCGGCCTGTCCGCGCTGATGACCACCACAATGCAGGAAATGCGTCATGTGATCGCTTACGTAAGGGAATTGGGTATCGAGTCCAAGGTGATAATCGGCGGCGCCGTGATCACGCAAAGCTACGCGGATGAAATCGGAGCGGACGGTTATTCCAAAGATGCCGCCGAGGCGGTGAAATTAGTCGAACGGCTGTTAGGGGAGGCCTAGGCTGTGTTAGAGAGGCCTGTGTCTGGAGAGGCTTAGGCCGCTTGATTTTTCCCTGCTTTCCTACTTAAGCACAGTAAAGTGTTGAAATTCTATTTGACAAAAATTTTAAGACTTGATAGAATAACACTTAGTACAATTCTATAAAGAAAGCAGGTTGTCTGTATGGAGCAAACCGTATTATCTATGTTGGTTGACAATACCTTCGGCGTGTTAAGCAGAGTGGCGGGCTTGTTCAGCCGCAGGGGATATAATATTGAGAGTCTGACCGTAGGAGTGACGGCGGATCCCAGATTTTCCAGGATGACGGTAGTTGTCAACGGAGATGAGGTGATCATCGAGCAGATTGAGAATCAGCTTCGCAAGCTGGTGGATGTGATTGATATCAAAAAGTTAGTAGATAAGGAATCGGTAAGCAGGGAACTGATCCTGTTAAAGGTGAGAGCCCAGGCCGAGGACCGCCAGGCGATTATAGCGGTGGCGAATATTTTCCGGGCAAATATCGTGGATGTGGCTCCGGATTCCCTTATTATCGAACTGACAGGCAATCAGTCCAAGCTGGAGGCGTTTATCGGCCTGTTATCCGGATATGAGATACTGGAACTGGCCAGGACCGGGATTACCGGACTGTCGCGGGGCTCGAAGGACGTCAGATATTTTGATTGAGGAGTGCTAGAGGCTTAAATAACCTTTAACCATATTTTGCCGGAAGATACCGGCGTACATTTTATAAAAAATGGAGGATGAGTAAAATGGCAAAGATTTTTTATCAGGAAGATTGCAACCTGGCTTTACTGGAAGGTAAGACCATCGCAATCATCGGCTATGGCAGCCAGGGACATGCACATGCACTGAACCTTAAGGAGTCCGGTTTCCATGTAATTATCGGCCTGTACGAGGGCAGCAAATCCTGGGCTAAGGCAGAGGCAGCCGGATTTGAAGTATATACCGCGGCAGAGGCTGCAAAGAAAGCAGACATCGTTATGATCCTCATCAATGATGAGAAACAGGCGAAGATGTACAACGAATCCATCGCCCCGAACCTGGAAGAGGGCAACATGCTGATGTTCGCCCATGGTTTCGCGATTCATTTCGGACAGATCATCCCGCCGAAGAACGTGGACGTAATCATGATCGCTCCGAAGGGACCGGGCCACACCGTAAGAGGTACATATCAGGAAGGCAAGGGAGTTCCCTGCCTGATCGCTGTTCATCAGGATTACACCGGCAAAGCGCATGACATCGGTCTGGCCTATGCATTAGGAATCGGCGGCGCGAGAGCAGGCGTCCTGGAGACCACCTTCCGTGAGGAGACCGAGACCGACCTGTTCGGTGAGCAGGCTGTTCTGTGCGGCGGTGTGACAGCATTGATGAAATGTGGTTTCGAAGTTCTGGTGGAAGCCGGATATGAGCCGGAGAGCGCTTATTTCGAATGTATCCATGAGATGAAACTGATCGTAGACCTGATCTACCAGAGCGGTTTCGCCGGTATGAGATATTCCATTTCCAACACCGCTGAATATGGCGATTATATCACCGGACCGAAGATCATCACCGAGGATACCAAGAACGCTATGCGTCAGGTTCTGAAAGACATCCAGGAAGGCGTATTCGCCCGCAACTGGCTGCTGGAGAACCAGATCGGCTGCACCAACTTCAACGCAAAGAGAAGAATGGAATCCCAGCATCAGCTGGAGCAGGTCGGCGCAGAGCTTCGTAAACTGATGAGCTGGACAGATGAGAAGAAACTGATCGACAACTGATCGATGGTTACTCTCTGAATTTAAAATCAGACTCCCGAATTGCTGTGCAGGAATGTGCATTGCAATTCGGGAGTTTTTATGCGATAAAAGAAAGGCTGCCTACATTTCTTTCGACGAAAGAACAGGCCGCCTTTCTTACTTATGCGTGCATTTTTCTGCATATATTGTGTTATGCACGAATTATATACAGCGGGGACTCATCGGTGCTGACAACCGTTCAAAGGCAAGAAGAAAATCCCAGTGGAATTCCGTCTCGCTGAACCGGTATTCGTCTGCCAGCGCAGGTCCGCAGCTATTGGAACCTATTCCGCTCATGGCGTAGTCCACAGTGAGATGGGTGTAGCCGGACTTCACAAGTTCGCAGCTGTGGCGCTTGCGGGTCAGTTCCGCGGCAGAGTAGGGCAGCGCCTGGAACGAAAAAGGCAGTTGGGCTGTAACAGTGAGGGCGTGGCGCGGACTCTCAAGGCTAAGATATTCACATCCAAAGTGAGAACCGTTTTCCTGGGGCTTTATATAGTCCTCAAAGAGGTCATCCACCGTCTCATGGAACAGGCCGACATAATCTGCCCGGTGTTTATCGCAGTAGCTTTCGAAAGGGCCGTAGCCAAAATAAGTAACCGTATCAAATTCCCGGGGCAGGGCAAAATGAATGCCGAAGCGGGGAAGATAGGGAAAACATGACTCTTTATTCGCATCCACAGATCCCCGGATGCGCCCGGCGGCGTCGATCTGCCACGTGACGTCAAGATACAGGATCGGCTGCAGGGCAACCGCGGTCAGGGACAGATGGCAGTCAATCCGGACTACATTTTCCATAATATGACAGGTGCTTTCATAAACCCGGGGAAAGGTCCTGTCGTAACCGGCCGCCTCCCATTCCTCCCTGATATACCGGTCGTTGTCGGTGGGGGCGCGCCACAGCGTGTACGCAGCCGGTTCCGACAACAGTTCTTCTCCATCCACATACAGACGGTCAAACGAGGCGCTCAGGCGGTTAAAACGGTAGAGAAATCCATTTCCTAAAATGTGATAAGCATCCGCTTCCTCCCGGACAGTCAGTGATCCCGTTTCGTCAAGACATCCGGGGACAAATCCGGTTCCCGGTATCGGAAGCTCGAACTGGTCAAAGCCATATTCAAATTCCTCTTCGCTGTCCGCAAACGGCACGCTCCGATTAGCCATCATTCGGATTCTCAGAAAGCATCTTCCGGATTCCGGCAGCGTATAAGGAAGCGTGAAGGCTGCCGTCTGGCGCGGGGGCGCAGCGGGACAGGGTATCCGGCCGGATTCCCATGGCATTCCGTCCTGCGTAATCTCATACTTTAACTCCAGCAGTTCAGACAGATCTGTGAAGGAGAGAAGATTAGTCAGAGTAAAAGACCCGGCGGTCAGATCACAGGCCTTGATCCTGGCAGGCCGAAACACATTTTTGTGTTCGAACAGGCCGGTGTGGGGCCTGCCGTCCGGATACGTGATTCCGTCCACGCAGAAGTTGCCGCAGTTGGGAAAATCTCCATAGTCCCCGCCGTAGAAATATTTCGTCCGTCCGTCTTCCGTATATCCCATATCCGCAGACTGATCCCGCCATTCCCAGATAAATCCGCCCGCCAGGTTCGGATACCGGCTCATCAGCTGAAAATAGTCCTCGATATCTCCGGGGCTGTTGCCCATGCAATGAATATACTCGGTTAAAATGACAGGTTTTTTCGTGGCGGGATCTGCAAGGAGGGCTTCCAATTCCGGGATCGGCAGATACATCCGGCTGAGTACGTCGATTCCGTCTATGTCCTGGCACATGATCGGATGGGTGCTGCTCTCATAATTCAGAAGCCTGGTGGGGTCCAATCCTTTGACCAGGCGGCATCCGGCTTCCATATTGGAGCCGTAGCCGGTCTCGTTGCCAAGGGACCAGATCAGAACGCAGGGGCGGTTCTTATCCCGGGCTACCAGCGCGGTTTCCCGGTCCAGTATCGCCTCACGGAAGCAGGGGTTATCCGCTATCGTTCCGTTGGTACTTTGCTGCATGGCTTTGTAGAGCTTGATGATGCCGTGGGCTTCCACGTCCGCTTCATCGATTACATACAGCCCATATCGGTCGCACAGCGTGTAAAGAAGAGGGGCGGCGGGATAATGGCTGGTTCTGACCGCGTTGATATGATGCTGCTTCATCAGACGGATTTCCTGTTCCAACTCTTCGGATGTGACGGTGTACCCATTCCGTGCGTGAAATTCATGCCGGTTGACTCCGTGAAAACGGATCGGAGTATCATTTAAAAGAATTTGTCCGTGTCGGACCGAGATCGTACGGATTCCAACGGTTTCCCGAATACATTCCCCGTCTGTGCACAACAGAAGAGAATAGAGCTGCGCAGACTCGTCACTCCACAGTTTCGCATCAGGAACCTCGATTACAAGCGGTCCGTCTGCCGCGGTACCGGAAGCGATCTTTTCTCCGCATGGGTCCGTAAGCACATAATGGACGGGAAAAGAAGAGCCGCGGTAAGTAAAGGATATCTGAACAAAAGCGGTAGTACCGCCTTCCGGTACGTCCGTAGTTACCTGGTAGTCACGGATATGTTCCGGCGGACGGCTTAACAGATAGACGTCCCGGAAGATACCGCTTAGACGCATCTTGTCCTGGCATTCCAGATAGGTACCGTCACACCATTTTAATACCAAAACCGCCAGACGATTCGTTCCCTCTTTTATGTAACGCGTTACATTAAACTCCGAAGAAGAATGGGAAATCTGGCTGTATCCCACAGGTTTTCCATTTACCCATACATAAAAACAGGAATCCACTCCTTCAAAATTCAGGTACCGCTCCAGACCGTCCCGGAGAGAACAGGTAAAGTCAGTCAGATACAGCCCGCATGGATTCTGGGCCGGCACATACGGAGGGTCATAGGGGATCGTGTATTCCAGATTCGAGTAATGGTAACGCTCATAGCCCAGAGACTGCCAGGTGGACGGGACAGGAATAATATCAAGGGAATGCATCGGGAAATCCGGAAGAACCGCCTGTTCCGGAACCTGACGTGTATTCTCATAATACCGGAACCGCCAGTTTCCGCTTAACAGCTGAAACCGGTCCGAATCCTTTCTCTCCTCAAAATCCGGTCCCAAGGCGGATAAAGGAGAGAAGGGAATATAATAGGCACGGGGATCCTCCGTACCGACATGAAATACGGACAGATCTTCGTGATAAGTTGGAAGCTTCATGAATTAAACTCCTTTCATTATTATTGCCTGTTTTTTTCAGGCATACAGGTATCCTGTAAGGGTTTCATTGTTATTGCCTGTTTTTCCAGGCATACAGGTATCCTGTAAGGGTTTCATTGTTATTGCCTGTTTTTCCAGGCATACAGGTATCCTGTAAGGGTTTCATTGTTATTGCCTGTTTTTCC
>NZ_JAHQCW010000002.1:0-94487 GCF_019042275.1 Diplocloster agilis | reverse complement strand
AGGCATACAGGTATCCTGTAAGGGTTTCATTGTTATTGCCTGTTTTTTTCAGGCATCTTATTTGGTTGACTCCCGCACAATGAGAGCCGGGTCGATCAGAATACTGTTGTGGCGGATCGGGTGGTTTTCTATCCGCTCCAACAGAAGATCGAATGCGGCGGCCGCCATATCGCGCCGCCTGTGGTCCAGAGCAGTGATGGAAGGGGTGGTTGTATCTAATAAAAAGGAATTATCGCCGGATATAACGCGCAGATCCTGTGGAATCCGCAGTCCCAGCGTGTGAGCGGCTTTGGTGATGGCCGGCGCATACAGGTCTATGACGCCAAAAAAGGCATCCGGCTTGTCGTCCCGGCTTAGGACCTTAAGCGCTGCCTGGTATGCAGCGTCAAACTCCATGGTGGAGAGGTTACATATCCAGTCTTTACGCACCTCAATCCTATGTTTTTTCATAGTATCCAGAAAACCCTGTTGATAGTTTTTGGTAAAATTCGCCTCCAGCGTATAGTTCAGAAATGCAATTTTGCGGCAGCCGTTCGCCAGCAGATGCTCCGTACCTATCTGTCCGCATTTATAATCATCCACCGAGACATAGGGAATCGAAGTCCCGGGATTGTGCTCGCAGCACTGGATCAGCGGGTATTTTGCCGCCATTTCCTCCAGATAGGGGATATCCTGATTGTGATTGGCCAGGATCAGCCCGTCTGCCAGACGTCCCTGGAGAAGGCGGATATAAGAGGAGAGTGTGGCCTGGTCATCGCCATAATGGCCCAGCAGAATATTGTAGTTATTTTCCGTGGCCGCCTGCTGCATGGTATCCATAAAATCCACATAGAACGGCTTGCTGATGGTATTGGCCATAACGATGACGACCCCGCTGCTGGACTGGCGCAGATTCAGCCCCAGCATGTTCGGATGATAATCCAGCTGCTTGATGACCTCCATTACTTTTTCCCGCGTCTCGGGACGGACGTTGTTCTTGTTGTTTAAAACACGGGAAACCGTGGCTGAAGACACGCCGGCCGCTTTTGCTACTTGTTGGATTCTGATATTTTCCATGTATAAGATACCTCCTTGGGAATCGTTCAAAACTCTTTTTCACAAATTAAAGCAGAAGTATATTGACAAGAATATGGAAACCTGATATTCTGATATCAACGAGTTAGCTATTTTGCTAAATGTAACGCATTTCATTTAAACACATTATACTAAATTGCATAAAAAAAGTCCAGAGGTAAAAACAATTATTTCAAAATAGTTATACATTACAGGAAAAAGGTTTAAAAATGTGGTTAAATGAGCCGGAAATTTCAGGATTAACCGGATGACAGCACCGGAAACCAGGGGTGGTTAAATGAAATCCCGGAGGTGATAACAAGACAATTCGTTTTTCCTTACACAAAAATGAAACGCGTTACATTAGTGAGAGAAGTAAACTCCGGTAATACTGGAAACAAGGATAGAAAGCATAAGGATAAGGTTATTGAATTGAAAGGAGAAGGTTCAATGAAAAAGTATGTTGGTTTATTGCTGGCGGGTATACTACTGGGTTCGGTGTGTCTAAGCGGCTGCGGCTCCGGGGAAACGGACAAGGAAGCTTTGCCGGCGGCCGAAGACGATAAGGGTATGCAGGATGCGAAAGACACCGGGGAAACAGACCAGGCCGGAGATGCAAAGGATGCAAAGGCGGATTCCGCGCAGCTCCTGATTGGCATCGCCTGCTACAGCGCCGATGAGTACCAGAAATCCTGGCTGGATACCTTTGAGGCGGCGGCTGAAAGTAAAGGAAATATAAAAGTGGTGTCCACCAATGCGGACGCTAATGTAGAGAAGCAGGTCAGTGATGTGGAATCGCTGATTGCACAGAATCCGGATGTCATTATATTAAGGGCGGTGGACGCGGATGGTCTGGCTGCTTCGGTGGACGCTTGCGTGTCGGCCGGTATTCCGGTGGTGGCGTCGTCCTATGAGGTTCATAATGACAAGATTTCTGCCTGGGTTGGAGCAAACCAGAAAGACAACGGAATCCTTCAGGGAGAATATCTTCAGGGTATCCTGGACGCGAATCCGGATATGAAAATGAACCTCTGTTATATCTGGGGCGGATTCGGCCTGACCGGCACCCAGGAGCGTTACGACGGGCTGATCGACCCCTTCGTCAACAAGCTAAAGGCTGACGGCAGAGGAGAATTATTGGCGGAGAAGGCCGGTAACTGGTCTGCCAGCGATGCCATGGCCCTGACCGAGGACTGGATCCAGAGCTTTCCGGATATGAACGTGATCGTCTGCCAGAACGATGAGATGGCGGCTGGGGCGGCAAATGCGCTGAAAGCGGCGAATGTGGATATGGAGAAGTTCTATCTGCTGGGAATCGACGGGTCTGCAAACGGCCAGCAGTATATCCGCGACGGGCTGATCGACGCGACGATCTGGACAGATCTGAATGATGAGATAAGCACCAATCTGGATGTGGCGGTAAAGGTTGCCGGAGGGGAGACCTATAAAGAACCTGTCTATCTGAATAGTTATAAGCTGATGACAAAAGACAACATCGATGAACTGCTGGGCAGCAAATAGGCATAGATGCCATAGAGATAGATTCCATAGAGATAGATGCCATAGAGTTTGGATAACGAGCTGCGGGTAAGCGGCCGCCTGTCTACAGATAAACGGACCGGCGGCCTTGTTAAGAATAAAAGGAGTTTTCCCGTACCCGCGCATAAAGGATGTGAAAAGAATATGGGTGAAAATGACCTGGTATTGAAGGTAACCGACGTGTCAAAATCCTTTTCCGGCGTGCAGGTTCTTAACAGGATTCAGTTTGAGCTGAAAAAGGGAGAGGTTCACGCCCTGTTGGGAGAAAATGGGGCGGGTAAATCTACATTTATGAAAATCCTGCTGGGAATCCACACGGCGGACAGCGGAAGTATCCTGTTCAAGGGTAAAGAAGTCCATTTTAAGGAACCGTACGACGCCCTTCAGGCGGGAATCTCCATGATACATCAGGAAATCAGCCTGATCCCGAACATGACCGTGGCGGAAAATATATGGGTGGGCCGTGAAAAGCAATTTTACAAACATGGCTTTATCGACCGTAAGGCACAGCTTGCTAAGACACGGGAACTTCTGGAGAGTCTGAAGGTTTCCATAGATCCGCAGGCCATGGTTAAGAATTTAAGCATTGCCGGTATGCAGATGGTAGAGTTGGTGAGGGCGGTATCTTATCATTCGGATATCATTATTATGGATGAGCCCACTTCGGCGCTGACCCAGTCGGAGATTGAAGTACTGTACCGGGTGGTAAAGGGACTGGCGGAAGATGGGATATCCGTGATTTTTATTTCTCACAAGCTGGAAGAAGTGTTTGAGATCTGTGACAGAGTGACCATCCTGCGGGACGGCCATTATATTGAGACCAGAGAGTGCGCCGAGACGGACATGCCCACCCTGATCCGGCTGATCGTCGGCAGGGAATTGAATCAGATGTTCCCAAAGGAAGAAGCTCCCATCGGGGAGGAAGTCCTTTCGGTCAGACATCTTTGCAGAAGCGGTGTATATGAAGACATAAGCTTTCAGGTCCGGCAGGGTGAAATCGTCGGAATTTGCGGCCTCATGGGCGCTGGACGAACAGAAATCATGCGGGGGCTGTTTGGGGTGGACCCGGTCGATTCCGGCGAAATAACCGTCCGGGGTAACAGATGTAAGATCCGCTCGCCCAGGGACGCTATACGCTGCGGGCTGGGGATGGTAACAGAAGACCGGCTGCAGCTTGGCGGAATCCGAATTCTTTCCATAAAAGTAAACATGACGCTGGTATATCTGAAAAAGCTGTGCACCGCGAAATTATTTGTGCGAAAGAGAGAAGAGTCCAGCCGATGCCGCGAGATGATGGAACTTATGGAGGTCAAAGCAGCGTCCGTCAATCAGGCGATCAGCCAGCTAAGCGGCGGGAACCAGCAAAAAGTGATCGTCGGTAAATGGCTGATGAACCAGCCGGATATCCTGATTCTGGACGAACCGACCAGAGGAATCGACATAGGTTCCAAATCGGAGATCCACCGCCTCATCTCCAACTTGGCTAAAAAGGGGATGGCCATCCTGATGGTATCCTCAGAGCTTCCGGAGGTCCTGGGCATGAGCGACCGTATCCTGGTAATCCGGGAGGGAAAAATCGTAGCAGAACATAACCGGGGGGACGTAAGCCAGGAGATCCTGATCAAAGAAGAGTTCGGCGCGTCCTAGCAGCTGGCAGTTCATGGAAAGAAAGGTGTAGTAATTATGAAAGAAAAAAATCAGGAACGAAGGCTTGGCCAGTTCCTCGTCAATAATAAAGCAATCGTGATCTTCTTGTTTCTGGCAATCGTACTGTCTTTTGCTACCGATAATTTCATGACAAAGACCAACCTTTTAAACATGGTCCGCCAGGTGTGCGTCATGAGTGTTATGTCCGTCGGATTTACCCTGATTCTGGCTTCCGGTTCCATCGATCTGTCGGTGGGGTATATGCTGGGGCTGGTCGGTGTTTTCTGTGCGCTGATCAGTAAGATTGCGGGGCTTCCGGTGATATTGGTACTGTTGTTCAGCATTTTATTTGGGATGTTTCTCGGTTTCTGCAACGCCTTCTTGTTTCTCACATTTAAAATGCCCCCCTTCATTGTGACCCTCTCAACCGCTCAGATCTTTCGCGGCGTCACGCACCTGCTCTGTGACGGAACCCCGGTCAGCGGTTTGCCGGATGCGATTATCGCAATAGGACAGGATTATTTTCTGGGAATCCCGGTGCAAATCTATATCATGGTCATTGTGGCTGTGGTCATGGCCGTGTTTTTACGCTCTACCTACCTGGGCCGCCATGCCATCGCCATGGGTGGAAATGAGGAGGCTGCCCGGGTATCCGGGGTCCATGTCAAACGGATGCGCTACATCGTCTATATCATCATGGGTGCCTGCGTAGCGATCGCGGCTATCATTATGGATGGGCGCGTGGCCTCTGCCCAGCCCACGGCCGGCGCTGGCATGGAAATGGATGCAATCGCCGCTGTGGTGATCGGCGGGACCCCTTTAAGCGGCGGATACGGAAATGTCCTGGGTTCCGTCTTCGGCTGCCTGATCGTAGGACTGATCAATAACGGACTTAACATTTTAAATGTCAGTTCCTACTGGCAGTGGATTGCCAAGGGGGCGCTGATCATCATTGCCATTATGCTGGATGTGCAGACTTCCTCTCTTATAAAAGCCACGAAGAAGAGGAAAGCTTAAGGCTTTAGAATATAAAGCATCATATATAATCTATCAGATAATCCTGTATGAAAATGACGCCCTGATGGTTTTTATCCGCAAAAGGGCGTCATTTCTTAGAGGTTATTTCTTGTATTTTCCGGTCGATTACAGTAATATAATAGGGTACGCTTTCGAAAGCGTCTACATATTGTATTCAAAGGATGGCACATCACGATGAAAATGGGAAATTTACAGGAAGATAAAAAACTAAAACTGGAATTTGCAGGGCTTATTGTCCTTGTGATAATCGTCGCCGGAATCTGCGCGTTCTATGTAAAAAATCTGGAGCGGAATACGAAGGCGGAAACCAACCGCTACCTGGGGGAAGTGTCCTCACAGGTGGCGAACGTCATAAACGACCGGCTGGACGCGGTATTTCACTCGATGGAAATTATGGCGATTTCCTGTGCAAATATGGAAAGCCTGGAACAACAGCTGGGCTATCTGAAGATCGTGCAGGACAAGACACCGGGCGAGCTGTTGGGAATCGTGGATCTGAACGGGCGGTTGCAGTTAAGTAACGGCGGATCGGCGGACCTTTCGGGAGTCCAGGCCGTGCAGAAGGCTTTAGCGGGTACAGAGGCCCTTTCCGGCTGTATCAGTTCACCGGCGGATGGTTCGGATATTTTCTTATATTGTGTGCCCATGCTTGGTGGGAATGGCGTGGCCGGCGCGGTTGTGGCCAGCGCGTCCGCGGCTCATTTTCGGGAACTTCTGAATGTGGAGAGCTTTAATCAGGAAGGATATACGCAGATCGTGGATGCAAACGGGGCTTTCATCATAGACTCCCAGAATAAAAATGCGGTCAAGAACCCGAAGAATCTGTTCCAGACACTGGAACAGCAATGCCGCCTGGATCGCGGATATACCGTGGCCGGGCTGCAAAGCAAGATCGAGGGGGGAATGCCCGGCGTCCTGTATTACCGCACCGAAGAAGGCAGACATAAAGTCATGAACGGTCAGCCGCTTGCCAGAGAGGGCTGGTATCTGTTGTCCGTGGTTCCCACAAAAGAGACGGAAGAACAGTGGAATTCGTTTATCCTGCTGGCGGTAGCGATCAATATCTCTATCGTGCTTTTGTTCGCCGGGCTTACGTATTTCTTAATCCAGACGCAGAAGAAGAACCGCATACGGCTGGAAACCATCGCATTTGTGGACCCGGTGACCGGAGGCATGAACCGGACCAGCTTTGAGATGGAGGCCCAGGAACTGATCGGGAAGGCCGAGGCGGATACCTATGCGCTGATTTCCCTGGATATACAGAAATTTAAGTTGATCAATGATGCGTTTGGCAGCGCAATGGGGAATAAAACGTTGAAATACGTCCATGATGTTATAAAAAGACATCTAACCCCCGGCGAGATCGTATCCAGGATTTCGGCGGATACCTATGACGTCCTCATGAAAAACCGGCCGCAGGAGGAATTCCAGAACTGGCTGAAGGAGCTGGTGGAAGAGATCAACTCGTTTAACGGGGAGCTGACGGACAAGTATTTTCTTCCGATCTATGCCGGGGTCTATGTGATTCGTGAAAAAGGGCTGCATATGATTACGATGCAGGACAGAGCCAATGTGGCCCGGAAAAATAACAAGCAGATCAATGAGACGAAATTGTACTCCTGCGTATTTTATTCCGATATGGAGCGGGTGAGGATGATCCGCGAGAAAGAGATTACCAACAGGATGCAGACCGCCCTTGAGAACCGGGAATTTGTGGTCTACCTGCAGCCGAAGATGGATATCGAGAATAATACTGTGTCCGGGGCGGAGGCGCTGGTGCGCTGGCAGGACCCTGAGAAAGGACTGCTTCAGCCCGGGGAATTCATACCTGTATTCGAGAAAAACGGATTTATTGTAAAAGTGGATCTGTTTGTATTCGAGGAAGTCTGCCGCCTGCTTCGCCGATGGATCGACCAGGGGATCACACCGATTCCCATTTCGGTCAATCTGTCCAGGGTCCACCTGAAAAATCCGGATTTTCTGGATCAATTCCGTAAGATCTATGAGCGGTATCAGATTCCGCCCCAGCTTCTGGAGATTGAACTGACCGAGACCGTGGTATTTGAAAATCTGGAATTTCTGATCCATGTGATCGAGCAGATTCATGAAATGGGCTTTCGCTGTTCCCTGGATGACTTCGGAAGCGGGTATTCCTCGCTCAATATGTTAAAGGATGTCCCGGTGGATGTCTAAAAGCTCGACCGGGCTTTCTTCCAGGAAAAGAAAAACAATGCCCAGCGGGGAAAATGTGTGATTGAAAAAGTGATCGAATTGGCCAGGAATCTGGATATGGATACGGTCTCGGAGGGAGTGGAGACCATGCACCAGGTGGAATTTTTAAGGGAAGCCAAGTGCCATATGGTGCAGGGATACGTATTCTCAAGGCCCATCACCATCTCTGACTTTGAAGCGTTCGCGTTTTCAAGGAATCCGGAGGGCAAAACGGAATAAACGGTCCCGGGAAAGAAACGAATATCACCAAATTTGAATATAAATGGCGCAAACCAATGCGCCGCCGGAGGAGCTTATGCCTGCATTTACATTACATTATCTGTTCGGAACGGACACACTGCATGATCTGGAAAATGGCCGGATCAAAAGAGCGGCCAGGAATTATCCGTGCGCATTTTCCCTGGGATTACAAGGTCCGGATATCTTTTTCTATTACCTGCCGATGTATCTGAAAGAGGAGAAGATCGGGACCATGATGCATGACGGGGGAGCGAATCTCTTTTTCCGGAATCTAATGGCCTATCAGGAGAAACTTGCCGATGAGGGCGAGCGGGAACTGGTTCTGGCCTATATGGCCGGTATGCTGGGGCATTATTCCCTGGACACCGTATTCCACCCCTACGTCTATGCCTACACGGATTTTCATCCGGGGCTGAAGCAGAGCAAATCATATTACGCCAGGCATTTTGCCATGGAATCCGATCTGGATCTGTTATACCTGCGGAAACAAAAAGGGATATCCCCCAGGGAATTCCGCCAGTACCGTACCATTGCCCTGGGTTATCAGGAGCAGCGCGGGCTGGCAAAAGCGCTTTGCTCCGCCATACTGCGGACCTATCAGCGGGGATTTACGGTGCCCGCGATGATGGCGGTAATCTATAGTATGCGGCTGGGAACAGCGGCTCTTCGGGATCGCACAGGCTTTAAGAAATGGCTGGTTCAAAGGCTGGAGAAGCCGTTTTTTGGCTGTCCGCTTGTCTCCTCCCTGATCGAAGGAGGAAAGGTGCAGAATCCGGATAAGCTGTGCAACCAAAACCATGTAAGCTGGCGAAATCCGTGGGATTTGACCGTGGAATCCAAAAAGAGTGCAGCGGAACTGTATGAGCAGGCCAAACGCCGCTATGGCCGGATTCTGAGGCTTCTGGAGGTATATCCTAAGAGCAGCCGGGCGGAAAGACAGGAGCTGTGGAGCCGGATCGGCAATCTTTCCTATCACAGCGGATTAGAAATTAAGTAAGTTGCAGAATATACTTCTGAAAAGGCCTCTTTTCTTAATATACTTAGGTATAGAAAGGAAAGGGGCTTATTTTATGATACATGTCGTCGCGGAGGGGGAAACCCTGTACTCCATTGCAAGACGCTATGAGGTTTCTGAGGAGAGAATACAGTATGACAATCAGATCGCAGATCCCGGTGACCTGACGCCGGGGCAGGCGCTTCTTATTCTGATACCGGAAACGATTCATGTGGTACGGGAGGGAGAATCCCTGTACACAATCGCGGAAAATTACGGAACGACGGTTCTGTCGCTTCTTCGGAACAATCCCTACCTGGATACCAGGGCTTACCTAATTCCGGGGGAGTCCATCGTGATCCGCTATGAGGAAAAAGGGACCCGGGAAGCGGTCGTGGGCGGTTATGCCTATCCCTATATAAGGGAAGACATTCTGCGGGAAGCTCTGCTTTATATCAGTGAACTGCTGATTTTTTCCTACGGTTTTAACACGCAGGGGGATCTGATCGCTCCGGATGACGAATGGCTGATCCAGACGGCATTGAACTATGGAGTGGCGCCGGTTATGGTATTAACCCCTATCTATGAGGGGCGTTTTAATAATTATCTGGTGAACCGGGTGGTAGAAAATCCTTCGGTGGCGGAACATCTGATCAGCCAGATTTTGCAGACGGTGGAAGCAAAAGGATACGCGGGGGTCGATGTAGACTTTGAATATATACTGCCGGAAGACCGGGAGGGATATGCCGCTTTTATACGGGACCTGACCGAACAGATGAATGCGCGGGGCTTCCGGGTGAGCGTGGCCCTGGCCCCGAAAACGTCAGCCGGTCAAAGAGGGGTACTGTACGAAGGGATGGATTACCGGCTGCTGGGCGAATACGCGAACTGGGTATTTCTGATGACCTACGAGTGGGGCTATACCTTCGGACCGCCCATGGCAGTGGCTCCGATTCCAAGCGTGCGAAGAGTGCTGGACTACGCCGTTTCGGAAATTCCGCCGGAAAAGATATCCATGGGCATCCCGAATTACGGCTATGACTGGCCGCTTCCTTTTGTGCGGGGCACCACCCGGGCCGCCTCTATCGGCAACCCTGAAGCGGCTGCCCTGGCGGCTGCGAACCGTGCCGAGATCCAATACGACCCCGAATCCCAGGCGCCTTATTTTTACTATGTGGATTCCGGTGTTACCCACGTCGTCTGGTTCGAGGATGTGCGCAGCATCTCGGTCAAATTTTCTCTGGTCGGGGAATATGGTTTCAGAGGGATGGGCTACTGGAATCTGATGCGGCCGTTTCGGGCTAACTGGCTTCTGCTTCACAGCCGGTTTGCCATACGAAAAAACTGAACACCTGGTCAAAAAATATAGAAGATTCTTGTGTTTCATTTTCATTGATGATAGAATAAAACCATAGAATATTCCGAATTACCCTTTCACCGGCGGTGAAAGGGCGGAATATGGAACCCGTTAGGAGGATGTTAACATGGATAAAACATTGTATGATTTAATGGATTGGGCCGCGATTGAAGCGATTGTGTATTCAGAAGAGGACAATCCCCACAATACTTTGGGGCCGCATGTGGTGGAAGACGGAGTATTGGTACAGACATTTATTCCTACAGCAGAAAAAGTGACCGTTAAGTTGAAAAACAATGACAGTGAATACCCTATGGAACAGGCAGATGAAGAAGGCTTCTTTGCCGTACTGCTTCCAAGAAAGTCTGTTCCTGAATATACATACGTGGTAACGTATGACAATGGAACCGTACAGGAAATCGGAGATCCTTACCGGTTTGCTCCACAATTTACAGAGAAAGAGACCAAAAAATTTAACGCAGGTATCCTCTATCAGATTTATGAGAAAATGGGTGCTCATCCCATGAATATAAAAGGAACCGATGGCGTTTATTTTTCCGTTTGGGCCCCGAATGCCATGCGGGTCAGCGTGGTGGGAGATTTTAATCTCTGGGACGGACGCAGGCACCAGATGAGACGCCTGTGGGATTCCGGTATCTTTGAACTGTTCATTCCCAATTTGGAAGCCGGACAACTCTATAAATTTGAAATCAAAACAAGGACCGGGCTGGTCGTGCTTAAGGCGGATCCCTATGCGAACGCGGCGGAACTGCGTCCCAATACCGCATCGGTAGTCACGGATTTGAACCATTTTACCTGGAAAGACGATAAATGGCTGGAAAAACGAAAAAAAGCGGATACCTTCAAGGAGCCTATGTTCATTTATGAAATGCATCTTGGTTCCTGGCGCAAGCCGGAGGATGGCAGAGATTTTTATAATTACCGGGAGCTGGCGCCGATGGTGGCCGAATATGTAAAAGATATGGGTTATACGCATATCGAGCTGATGCCGGTGATGGAACATCCGCTGGATGCGTCCTGGGGTTACCAGGTGACCGGGTATTATGCGCCCACCAGCCGCTATGGAACACCGGAAGATTTTATGTTCTTCATGGATTACATGCATGAACAGAATATCGGGGTTATCCTGGACTGGGTTCCGGCTCATTTCCCGAGAGATACCTGGGGAATGTCAAACTTCGACGGGACATGCCTGTATGAGCATGCGGATCCCAGAAAGGGATCGCATCCCCACTGGGGCACTTTGATTTATAATTATGAGCGGCCGGAAGTCAAGAACTTTCTGATTTCTAATGCGCTCTTCTGGATTGACAAATTCCATGCCGACGGAATCCGGATTGATGCGGTGGCTTCCATGCTGTATCTGGATTACGGGAAAAACGAAGGGGAGTGGGTGCCGAATATCTACGGCGGCCATGAGAATCTGGAGGCCGTGGAACTGTTTAAGCATCTGAATAGTGTGATTAAGGGGAAAAAGTCTGGGGCTGTTATGATCGCCGAGGAATCCACCTCCTGGCCGATGGTGACCGGAGACGTGGAGGAAGATGGCCTGGGATTTGATTACAAATGGAACATGGGCTGGATGAATGACTTTATCGGCTATATGCGATACGACCCGATCTTCCGGGGTGCGCATCATGGGGAATTGACCTTCAGCATGATCTATGCGTACAGCGAGAACTTTATTCTGACGCTTTCCCATGATGAGGTCGTGCACGGAAAAGGTTCCATGATCGGAAAGATGCCCGGCGACAGAGAGGCGAAGTTTGCGAATCTGCGCGCTGCCTATGGATTCATGATGACGCATCCCGGCAAAAAGCTGCTCTTTATGGGACAGGATATGGCTCAGTTCTCCGAGTGGTCCGAGGAGAAGAGTCTGGAGTGGAATCTGTTGGAATACGAAGATCACGCGCACATGAAGAATTATGTGAAGGCTCTGGTGAACCTGTACCGGACTTATCCCGCGCTTTATCAGCTGGACTATGATCCGAAAGGCTTCACCTGGATTAATAATATATCCGCAAATGAAAATATGCTGGTATTTACGAGAAATACAAAGAAAGCGGAAGAGACGCTGCTGGTGGTGTGTAACTTCTCCGCGCTGGAGTATGAGGATCACAAAATCGGCGTTCCCTACGCCGGAAAATATAAGGAGATCTTTAACAGCGACAGCACGCAGTTCGGGGGGACCGGCGCGGTCAATTCCAGGCTGAAGCAGTCCAGGAAAGATGAATGTGACGACCGGCCGAATTCGATCAAGATCAAGGTCGCGCCGCTTAGTATTTCCATATTTACCTATACAAAGGCCGTAGAAAAAATCAGTACCAACAAAGCGGCCAAGTCCAAGTCCTCAAAGGCGGCCGCGCCGGCTGCGAAGAAGGATCTGAAGGCTGAGCTGGCAGCTAAATTCGTGGAAGAGGAACTGTCTGCGGCAGATCCGGTATTGGAATTGCCAAAAAAGAAAAGCGCTAAGGCAGAGACGAAAAAAGCACAGCCGGAAAAGGCAGCGCCGGAAACAGTAGAACTGAAAAAGGTTGAGACAAAAAAAGTTGAACCTAAAAAAGTAGAAACCAAAAAGGTTGAACCTAAGAAAGTAGAAACCAAGAAGGTTGAACCTAAGAAAGTAGAAACCAAGAAGGTCGAGTCTAAGAAAGTAGAGACGAAAAAGGCTGAGCCTAAAAAAGTGGAAACCAAAAAGGTCGAGCCTAAGAAAGTAGAGACGAAAAAGGCCGAGCCTAAAAAAGTGGAAACCAAAAAAATCGAGCCTAAAAAAGTGGAAACCAAAAAGACAGAACCTAAGAAGGTTGAAGCGAAAAACGCGGAGGCCGCTCTGGAGAAGTCCACCAACGAAGATATAAAATAACATCAAGCATCGTCAATCTGCGGGCGCGGTCAGCGCGCCCGTATTTTATGCGATAGAACATCAGGAGGAATGTATGTATTTGATTGCACTACTGACAAACGGCATGGAAGAGCTGTCGGACTTAAAGGATCTGCAGCCGGAGGATGTAAACCGGTTAGTAAAATATGTGAAAGACTCGATACCTGGCCTGATTGATTTTGGCATTAAAATCATCATCGCCCTTGTTCTTTTTTTCATTGGAACCAGACTTATCAAATTAGTACAGAAACTGATCTGTAAAGCGATGGAAAGACATGGCTCCGAGGTGGGCGCCATTCAGTTCGTCGGTTCTTTTGTAAAGGCGGGGCTTTATTTTCTGTTAATTTTTATCCTGGCCGGATATTTGGGAGCGGATACGGCGTCGATCGTGGCTTTGGTCGGATCGGCCGGTTTAGCGATCGGCCTTGCCGTTCAGGGAAGCCTTGCGAATTTTGCGGGCGGGGTTTTGATCCTGCTGCTGCGTCCCTTCAAAGTAGGGGATTATATCATCGAGGGAACCTATGAGGGTACCGTGGATAAGATTGAGCTGTTTTACACCAGGCTGCTGACGGTGGATAACCGGATGGTGATTATTCCAAACGGCATTCTGTCCAACAACAGTCTGACGAATGTCACCGCCCAGGAAAAACGCCAGATCGATATACGGGTAGGAATCGCCTACGACTCGGATCTGAAAAAAGCCAAAGATCTGCTTCAGAAAATAATGGATCAGGATGACTGCGTATTAAAGGAAGAAGATACAAAAGTGTTCGTAGACAGCCTTGCGGACAGCTGTGTGCAGCTGGGCCTGCGGTGCTGGGTAACAACGAATGATTACTGGCCGACCCGCTGGCGGATGACGGAGACCATAAAACTAACGTTTGACGAGAATCATATTGAGATTCCATTTAATCAGCTGGATGTCAATATAAAAGAGAATGCCGTCGTAAACAAGGCCAAATAAACCAAAAATAAAGAACTGTTATACAGGAGGAAAATGAAATGAGCGAAATCAGAGATATCACACTGGCAGAATCCGGCGCCAGAAAAATCGAATGGGTCAGGAAGAACATGCCGCTGCTGCGCAATCTGGAGCTAGAGTTTGAAAGGGAAAAGCCCTTCGCAGGCAAACGCATCGCGCTGTCCATCCATCTGGAGGCCAAGACGGCTTATCTTTGTAAGGTATTGGCTGCCGGAGGGGCCGAGATGTACATTACCGGAAGTAATCCCTTATCCACACAGGATGATATAGCGGCCGCCCTGGTGGAGTGCGGGCTGAATGTTTACGCCTGGTACGGGGCTACGGATGAAGAATATAACCGCCACATCAGTTCCGTCCTGGAGCACGATACCAATATTATTATCGATGATGGCGGGGATCTGGTCCATATGCTTCATACCAAATACCAGGACAAGATCTGTCATGTGATCGGCGGCTGTGAAGAGACCACCACCGGAATTATCCGTTTGATTGCCATGGAAAAGGCTGGGGAATTGAAATTTCCCATGGTGCTGGTCAATAATGCGGAGTGCAAGCATTTCTTCGATAACCGGTATGGTACCGGACAGTCCGTATGGGATGGCATCATGAGGACAACGAACCTGATTGTGGCCGGTAAGGTAGTGGTGGTAGCCGGATACGGCTGGTGCGGAAAAGGGGTGGCCATGCGTGCCAAAGGTCTTGGCGCACAGGTTATCGTCACGGAGGTTAATCCTGTGAAAGCGATCGAAGCGGTCATGGACGGATTTGACGTCATGCCGATGAAAGAAGCCGCCGCCTTGGGCGATTTCTTCGTGACTGTTACAGGGTGCAGCGGCGTCATTACAGAGGAAGACTTCCGTGTGATGAAAAATGGAGCCATCCTGTCAAACGCCGGACATTTTGATGTGGAAGTGGATGTAAAAGGACTAAAAGAGATCGCATTGGAAACCCGGGAAGAGCGCAAAAACATTATGGGTTACCGTATAGACGAAGAGCGCTGGATCTATGTACTGGGCGAGGGAAGATTAGTGAACCTGGCCTGCGGCGACGGACATCCGGCGGAAATTATGGATATGAGTTTTGCAATCCAGGCTTTGAGTGCGAAATACCTGGTGGAACATGCCGGAAACCTGACGGAGAAAATCATACAGGTTCCCAGGGAAGTGGACGAGGAGGTTGCCGCCAGAAAGCTTGCTTATATGGGGAAAAAGATTGACACCCTGACACAGGAACAGGTAGCCTATCTGAACAGTTCTGCTGTTTGACAGACGGGCGGCAGGAGATTTAAAATGCGGATTGTGGTAATAGACGGCCAGGGCGGCGGTATCGGAAGCAGCCTGGTAGGTAAATTAAAAGAAGCGGCCTCCCCGGAGACGGAGATTATCGCTGTGGGAACAAATGCGCTGGCGACATCGGCAATGCTGAAAGCCGGCGCTATGGCCGGAGCTACCGGTGAGAATGCGGTGGTTTTTAATGCATCCAGGGCGGATGTGATAACAGGCCCGATGGGGATTCTTCTGGCCAACGCCATGTATGGCGAGATTACCCCGGACATGGCTCATGCGGTTTCTTCTTCCCAGGCGTTAAAGGTACTGGTTCCCATCTCACAGTGCTCGGTCAGAGTGGCAGGGGTCGTGGGCAAACCTATGGCCGCCTATGTAGAAGAGGTGGCGGCCATGATTTTGGATTACGAAAACTGAGCTTTTGTATTGTCTTCCTGTAAAGCGGATATCATTTCTGAATTATCGAGGATGATATGACAATTTTCTTTGATTCCGTAGTATTCGAAATAATGGTTTTCCATAGGAATCCATTCCTGTATAAAGCGCCGGTGCATATGCGGTCCATTTCTACGCAGAATGCACCGGCTTTGTGCATCCCCGGAAATCTCCAGGAAGATTTTAAGGTCCGGTTTTAAGCCGCAGCCCGGATGCAGGCTGTAAGCGCCTTCAATGATCCGCAGGGGCTTTCGCGGAACCGTTACATAATCTTCCAGCGACATGGTGGCGCACTGGAATTTTTGATAGGTAAATTCCCGGTGGCGGAGCAAGCCTTCGGCTGTCTCTGCGTAAAAACGTTCGTAATCGATATTTCCGCCTGGTTCTTCCAGGCGTTGTTCCGTGCGCTGCTGCGGCTGCAAAAAGAAGTCGTCCATATGAATCACCGCGGCGTCAAAAACAGAGTTTAACAGCCAGGCCAGAGTGGATTTGCCGGAAGCGCATTGCCCATCGACGGCAACGGTTACGTATTCCTGCTCCGTAAGGAGCTTGGCGATGCGTCCGATGACGGACAGATAGTAGCCGTAAGACTCATACACGATCCGGTAAGCGGGCCGGTAGATGGCGTGGTAGGCGGCGCTGTGGCTGAGTACCGGATACCCCTTTTCCCGATATGTATTCATGTACCTGTGATATTCATCTGCGCTAAAAGGCAGGTCGCCCCGGCTGCAGCATGCCAGAAGAAGCCGGCATTTTTCTTCAAAAGAAGAGAGGGAGCCTTTGACCGTATTTGCGGTTAGACAGAACATACGGTGGATACAGCCCAACAGCTCCGGCGTTATCCGTTCATCCAGATAGAGCCTGCACAAGCCGTTGCCGATGGATTCATAATATCCACCTGTGTTCTTATCAGCCGGGCCGGCGCCCGCAACACCGGCGGCCATGGACTTAGAAGCGCCGGGCTTGCAGATCTGTTCCCACTCTTTTTTCAGACGGATAAAGGCTTCCTGCTCGTTTTGGATCAGGTGTCCGCCGCCGAATTCATTCTGATAGATCAGTTTAACCAGATCCTGCAGTTCAAGCTGCGGGTAGTTCTGATATTGCCGGATTAAAATATTTGTGAGATCATTTTTGTCGGGCATTAAAATTCTTCCTTTACATCACCAGGGACAAAGCGGGCACGTTTCAATGCCAGTACGATCGGAGGGATCACGACCAGCTGCAGGATAATGCCGGGAACCGCGTTCAGAACAGCGCCTCCGGCAAAGATCTGCCAGGTAAAGAGCGTGCCGGCTATCGTTGACAGAATCAGGCTTACGACACCCCATACAATCCTGCCTCCAATCATAGACAAAATGAGGGAAAGGTAAACCGTAGATACCTTCTTGCGCAGTATTTTGTAACACAGGCCGGAGAGCGTGCCATAAGCGGCCAGTTCAAAGGCCATAGCCAACGCTGTGGGGAATAACGGAGGCATTCCAAACAATGCGCTTCGCAGCAGAGGGGTAATGAACCCGACGATCAGCCCTAACGGCCAGCCGCAGACAAAGCCGCATAACAATACCGGAATATGCATGGGAAGCAGCATACTTCCGATCTGGGGAATCTGGCCGGTAAAAAACGGCAGAACAATACCTAATGCAATAAAGACACCTGCAAATACCAAATTTTTGGTGGAAAAATAACTGGTTTTCATCATTAATCTCCTTTGGGTAAGCGTTTAAGAGGCAGTTCCTGCTGGTAACACAAAAACACCTCTCTAGAATGAGAAGCAGATACCTTCATGGTAAATAGAATGTCTTCCTGAATTCCGATCAGATAAATAAGAATATGAAACTATGCCTTCATGGCAATTTTTGTATTTTAAATTATACTCTCGAATCGCGTTCCAGTCAAATCATAAATCCTATTCAAATCATAAATCCTATGCAAATCCTATTCATAAATCCAATTTGCGTGTAAGAGAAATCTACAGGCAAACAAAAGAAAGAATCAAGATTAAAAACTTACAATAATTGAATAGAAACAAAAAATAAATTGTACAATATGCATAGTTCTGATATAATAAGAGCAGTATATTTTGAAATGGAGGCGGGCATCATGAAAGGTAATGTAATTGTAGGACAGTCCGGAGGGCCGACTGCGGTAATCAATTCCAGTATCGCCGGTGTATATCGTACGGCGATCGACAGGGGAGCGAAGAAAGTGTACGGAATGCTGCACGGTATTCAGGGCTTTCTCGATGAAAAATATGTGGATTTAAGTGATCATATCCGCAACGATCTGGATGTGGAGCTGCTCAAGAGAACCCCATCCGCATATCTGGGTTCCTGCAGATTCAAGCTGCCGGAGATCCACGAGGACCGGGATATTTACGAGAAGATCTTCGGGATTTTAGATAAGCTTGAGATCGAAGCGTTTATCTATGTAGGCGGCAATGATTCCATGGATACGATCAAGAAATTATCCGACTATGCGATTGTAACCGGACACGATTGCAAGTTCGTGGGTGTGCCCAAAACCGTAGATAACGATCTGGCGCTCACCGACCACACGCCCGGATACGGAAGCGCGGCAAAATATATCGCCACCTCCACAAAAGAGGTAATCCGGGACGGACTGGCATTGACCTATGACAAAGAACAGGTCATCATCCTGGAGATTATGGGACGCAACGCCGGATGGCTGACCGGGGCGGCGGCTCTGGCCAGAAGTGAGGACTGCGACGGGCCGGATTTAATATACTTACCGGAGCTGACCTTTGATGTGGACAAATTTAAGAAAAAAATCGGAGAGCTGCTGGAGAAAAAGAAATGTGTCGTGGTTGCCGTATCCGAGGGCATTAAAGTGGCGGACGGCCGCTATGTATGCGAGCTGTCGGAAGGCATCAATTCGGTAGATCCTTTCGGCCATAAGCAGTTAACCGGAACCGCCAGCTATCTGGCCGGTATGCTGGCAGCCGAATTCGGCTGTAAGAGCCGCGCCATTGAACTGAGCACCCTGCAAAGAAGCGCGTCCCATCTGGCGTCCCGGGTGGATATCAACGAGGCGTTTCAGGTAGGCGGTGCGGCGGTGAAGGCCGCGGACGAAGGCGAAACAGGAGTCATGGTGATCCTGGAGCGCGTATCCGACGATCCCTATCAGTGTGCAACCGCCGTCAAAAATGTCCATAAAGTTTCCAATGTGGAAAAACTGGTGGCCAGGAAATGGATCAACAAAGAGGGGACGTATGTGACCGAAGAGTTTCTGGACTATGTAAGGCCGTTGATTCAGGGAGATTATTCCCCTGTTATGGTAGAAGGACTTCCCAGACATCTGTATCATAATAACAAATGGTAACGGATATAACGCAATAAAAGAAGGCGGAACAAAGGCCCCTTAAAATGCCGCGGCATTATAAGGGGCCTTTCACGGACTATTTTTCTATTTCTTTTCATCGTTGATGATCAGGGCCATAAATACCAGATCATCGTCACCGGCATTTGCGATCCCATGGCCGTTTCCGGTGGGCGTATATGTAGTATCGCCGGCAGTTATGCTGCGGTCGGTTCCATTATCGGTGTAAATACCATTTCCGGTCAGGATGTAAAATGTCTCGCTTTCGCCCATATGCTCATGGTAACCAATCGAACATCCCTTCGCAAGAGTAATCTTCGCATACATTCTGCACATACCGTTCATCTGCGCATCATCCAGAATATGCTCAATCACTACCGTACCGTTACCTCCGCGCATACCTTCCCTTTTCTCGATTCTGTTGGACATGACAGAAACCTCCTTTGTTTTTTCGGGTTATTTATTATTTTATCACAGCCCGGACGGGTTGTCGATATTTGGGGTTATGACGGAATCCGCCCGATTGGGCCAGCCGGGAATCCGCCCGTTTAAGATGGCGCGGAACATTCGCTCCCTGGCGCCAGGGTGTTCGAAATTTAACTGTTTGACCAGGTTTTTTGCGTATTCCCGCTTGGTAAAACCATCGATCGGACAGCGGCTTTTCGCCACAGGCAGCTGGTACTTGTTCTGAAAACCGATCACATCCGCCTCGTTTACATACATCAACGGCCGGATTACCGTCACGTCCATGCGGTCCAGATAGGTCTTGGGAGAAAAGGAGTAGAACCTGCCTTCAAAAATCAGGGAGAGCAGCATCGTTTCTATAATATCGTCTTTGTGGTGGGCATAGGCAACTTTATTGCAGCCCAATTCTTTAGCCTTTGTGTTAAACGCCCCTTTCCGCATTTTCGCGCACAGGGCACAGGGATTGGGTTCTTTACGGTCCTCGAAGATGATTTTGGCAATCTGGGTATCGACCACGGTATAGTTAACACCCATCTCCTGACAGAGCGCCCGCACAGGCGCAACGTCGAATTCTTTATATCCCAGATGCACAGTTATGGCCTCTATCGTAAATTTCCTGGGGTAGAAGCGCATGAGGCCGTGCAGCGCATAGAGCATGGTCAGGCTGTCTTTCCCGCCAGATATCCCGACGGCGATTTTATCTCCGTCTTCAATCATCTGGTAGTCATCCACGGCCTTTCTGGTGTAACTTAAAAGCTGTTGTAATTTCATTCATGTTTCCTCCAGTGGCGTATACACCGCGCCATTACTTTTGACATCCGCAGCGGGAATGTCCTTTGCTATTATAGCATGACTCGCAGGATTGTGGTATAATTTGAAAGGATAATCTGACGCAGAAAATGACAGGGCTAATCCGAATACGCTATGAAGAGGGAAAAATATGAAATTCAAATGGGACAAAAAGTATCTGCAATGGGGAATCACCGCATTTCTCACCGCTGCCGCCATACTCATCTTTTACTATTTTATGTTTCACGGGGATAATATTCATGCCGGGATTATGAAGGTGGCCAATATTCTGATGCCGATCATTTACGGGGCGATTCTGGCCTATCTGCTGACCCCGGTTATCAATTTCTGGGAGAGGCATACCTTTTCCCTGTACCGGCGAAAACACGGCGACCCTTCCCGGAAGCTGCGAAGCTTCTTCCGGTTCCTTTATATCCTGCTGGCCCTTATTCTGGTGGTCGTCGGCCTTTTCGGCCTGCTCTATATGGTCGTTCCCCAGGTCGTATCCAGCATTGCCACCGTCATTATGGGACTGCCGAAAACGCTATATGACGTGCAGGATTGGGCGCTGGAGCTTCTGAGGAATAATCCGGATCTGGAACAGGTGATCAGTAACGTGCTGGAGAATGCGACGCAGGATCTTCAGAACTGGCTGACAAATGTATTATTGCCGTCGGTGAATTCGCTGCTGCTTCAGATCTCTCTAGGAGTGGTGGATGTGGTAGTGGTGCTTAAGAACCTGTTCATCGGATTTATCGTATCCATCTATATCCTGGCCAGCAAAGAAACCTTCGCGGCTCAAGGCAAGAAGCTTTTATTTTCCCTGCTAACTCCCCGGAAAGCGAATCTGTTTCTTTCCAATCTTCGATTCACCAATAAGACATTCGGGGGATTTATCAGCGGGAAACTGATTGATTCCCTCATCATTGGTATTTTATGTTTTATTTACACAAAAATCGTAGGAGCGCCCTATGGGATGCTGGTCAGCGTAATCGTGGGCGTCACCAATATCATTCCTTTCTTCGGCCCTTACATCGGAGCAATACCCAGCGCGCTTTTGATCCTGATGGCAGATCCCATGCAGTGCGTCTATTTTATTATCTTTATCATTGTATTGCAGCAATTCGACGGAAATATTCTGGGGCCTAAAATCCTGGGAGGCTCCACCGGGCTGTCAAGCTTCTGGGTCCTGGTTTCGATTCTGCTGGGGGGCGGGCTGTTTGGAATCGTGGGAATGTTCATTGGCGTTCCGCTTTTCGCGGTGCTGTATGCCGGTGCGAAAGCTCTGGTGAACCGGTCCTTAAGTGCGAAAAACCTGCCCACGGACACGGAGGCGTATCTGAAGCTGCAGGCCGTGGATGCGGATACGAAAGAATTTGAATATCCCCAGGAGCCCGCAAGGCATCTGAGAAAGAATACACAGGAAAAGGAGACAGATAAGAAATGAGACTGGTGATTCAAAGGGTAAGTCAGGCATCCGTGCAGGTTGATGGTGAAATAGCCGGGCAGATCGGCAGAGGGCTGCTGGTGCTGGCGGGTGTATCGGACCAGGATACCAAAGCGGACGTGGACAAGCTGGTTCAGAAAATAATCAAACTGCGGATCTTCGAGGATGAGAATGGGAAAACGAATCTTTCCCTCAAGGAGGTGGACGGCGGACTGCTGATTGTCTCGCAGTTCACGCTGTACGCCGACTGCCGGAAGGGGAACCGGCCCAGCTTCACCGGCGCCGGCAGTCCCGCGCTGGCAAAGCAGCTGTATGAATATATGATCGAACAGTGCAGTAAAGAGGTGGAGCGGGTAGCGCATGGCATTTTTGGGGCGGATATGAAGGTTCAGCTTACGAATGACGGTCCTTTTACGATTATTTTGGAAAATTAGCGAATTAGTTTACGTAATATTTTTATGTTTACCATATGTTATGTAAAGCGCTTGTAAAATCCAAAATGTTATAATTTAGAAAGAAAATAAGGATAGGATAAGATTTTACAGAAAGAGGAGATTACTTTGAACAAAGCAGCGGTATTTTTTGATCTGGACGGAACGATCTGTGACATAAAAAAGGGGATGCCGGACGATACGATCAATGCGATTCACAGATTGAGAGAGAATGGTCATAAAGCATTTTTGTGTACGGGAAGAAGCAGAGCCTACCTGCCCAAGGAATTATCTGCGCTGAACCTGGACGGTATGGTAGCCGCCTGCGGGGCTTATCTGGAATATCAGGGGCATTGCATATATAATGAACGGATGTCTGCGCCTGTGGCCAGAAAAACGGTAGAAATTCTGCGGGCCAACGGATTGGTTCCGGTGATGGAAGGCTGGGACTATCTCTATTATGATAAAGAGGAATATCACAACGGAATTGACTGGTACGCGGATCTGATCACGGAACAGCTGGGCAGCCGCTGGCGTCCGATCAGGAACTATGAAAATATTATGGAGATTAATAAAGTAAGCGCCAAACGGACCGAAGGGTGTGATTATGAAAAGGCGCTTCAGGAACTTTCCGGGGATTATGACTTTATCAACCATGGGGAACATGGATTTGCCAGCAATACCATCGAAATGGTCCCCCGGGGCGTGTCGAAAGCGACCGGGATCGAGCGGATGATCCGGACGCTTGGAATTGCCTGGGAAAATACCGTAGCTTTTGGAGACAGCAATAACGATATCCCGATGTTTGAATACGTACATACCAAAGTGGCTATGGGAAACGCAAGCCAGCCCCTGAAGAATATGGCGGATTATATTACCGATGATATGTGGAAGGGTGGAATCGCTAACGGCCTTCGTCATTTTCAACTGATCTGACGGCGGAACGCCCGGGCGCAACCGATAGTTGACTGGCGGTTGGTAGAAAGTTGCGTGTATGTCTGGTATGATCAGGCCAACAAAAAAGGAGGAAAGATCATGCTGGGTGAAAAAATCAAAAATCTGCGGGAGCGGAACGGGTATTCACAGGAAAGGCTGGCGGAACAATTGGGCGTCAGCAGGCAGGCCGTATCCAAATGGGAGACGGGACTGTCCAGGCCGGATATGGGGAATTTGATCGCGCTGGCTAAGCTGTTCCATATTTCCTTTGACGAGCTGATCGGAAATGAGAAAGTGGATCTCCCAACGGAACCCGTTGCGAGAGAACAGAGTCAGACGGAGCATAAGCAGCGGAAGAAAAGCCGGATATTTTTCATTGCCGGCTGTCTGTTAATCCTGCTGATCTGTGATTATCTCTATTTCTTTTATTTTGATACTAAGGATATAGGGAACCCGGGTACTGTTAACCCGGATTCTAGTGATTCGGTAATAGGTGGTCCAAAGCTAAGCGAATCCGATGTGA
The DNA here is from genome assembly GCF_019042275.1 of Diplocloster agilis. GTDB lineage: Bacteria > Bacillota > Clostridia > Lachnospirales > Lachnospiraceae > Diplocloster > Diplocloster agilis. The sequence goes on along the minus strand of NZ_JAHQCW010000002.1, from coordinate 70,858 downwards.
CCTCTGCAGAATTGGACGGATTGGACGGATTGGAGACGGAAGCTTTGCAAGAGACCCCTGTTGATAAACCCCAGGACAGTTTAAACGCGGTGGAGAGTGTTCAATTCCAAACCGTCGTACAGAACTTTGCAAATGCTTACTTCCGTTCCGATCCGGAAGAGGCAGCGCAATACTCCGTGATCGGGGAAGAGGAGATCGAGGTATATCCGGAGGATATTTTCGATGATCTGGCGTATATGGTTTTGAAATGGAATCCGCAGGATCTGTTTGACCAATCGCCTGTCTGTGTACAATACCAGTGGCAGAGAAAGGGCAGCGACAGTGCCGATTATCTTGGACTTGAGGTTATGAAAATCAATGAGGAATGGAAAGTCACCAACTGTTATCTGGAAAAATGAGCTGCCGGTTTATACAATTAAGAACCGCTAAGAATGTGTTAATTTTCCCGCTTCTCAGTTGACGTTCACATGGGCCATGCATATAATACGCATATAGTTATAAAAAATAGTAGCGCTCGAAAAAGCCTCGCTGACTATTTTTCATGCATCGCACGTAAGTGCCTAAAATACAGGCACTAAGTGCTCATAGCAATAAAAAATAGTAGCGCTCGAAAAAGCCTCGCTGACTATTTTTCATGCATCGCACGTAAGCGGCTAAAAAGCAGCCGCAAGTGCTCATAGCTATAAAAAATAATGTATGTATTGGAAAGAAGCGCCATGGAACAGGTGGATTGTGAAGCGGACCCGTACGACAACTTCATATTCTTAAATATAATTTACAGGCATAGACTGTGCTGAATCAACGCACCGGTTATGCCTTTTTGCGTGCCCAAAGCTTTTCTAAAAATTAAGAATTTCTAAAATTAAGCATCAGGAATAAAGGGGAGTGAGATCTATGATACATTTTCTGAAAAAACAATCGCCGGGGCGGCTGATTACCATGGGATTTGCAGCCGTCATATTGTTAGGGGCCCTGCTGCTCATGCTTCCGTGCGCGGCCAATGAGGGGGTAAAGGTGAACTTCATCGACGCGTTGTTTACTTCTACCAGCGCGGTATGTGTTACCGGACTGATCGCCATCGATACGGCGGATCATTTTAATGTATTCGGCCGGACCGTCGTGGCGCTGCTTATACAGATCGGAGGCCTGGGGGTTACTTCGGTCGGGGTCGGTTTCATCCTGATGGCCGGAAAGCGGGTCGGGCTCAAAGGGCGTATGATGGTGCGGGAAGCGATGAACATGAATACATCCAAGGGTCTGATCCGGCTGGTAAAATCGATCCTGCTCATGACCTTGTGTTTTGAAGCGGCCGGGGCGGTCTTAAGCTTCTTTGTATTTGTCCGGGATTATCCTCCGCTTCAGGCGCTGGGCATCAGTTTATTCCATTCCGTGGCGGCATTTAACAATTCAGGCTTTGACATACTGGGAGGATTACATAATCTGATTCCATATCAACATAACGTGATGCTGAATCTGATCACCAGCGGCCTGATCATTTTCGGCGGCCTGGGATTCCTGGTCATTCTGGATGTGATCAAAAAACATTCCTTTAAAAAGCTGTGCCTGCACTCCAAAGTGGTGATTACCACCAGTGCCGTATTGCTGGTGTTAGGAACCGTCCTTTTAAAATGTACGGAAGATATCAGCTGGCTGGGAGCCTTTTTCCAGAGTGTATCCGCCCGTACGGCCGGTTTTTCCACCTATCCCATCGGGACCTTTACGAATGCGGGCCTGTTTGTCCTGACCATACTGATGTTCATCGGCGCATCCCCCGGTTCCACCGGAGGCGGAATCAAGACAACCACGCTGTTTACCCTGCTGCTGACTGCGAAAAGCGCAGCGACCAATCAGCACTGCCTGGCGTTTCACAGGAAAATATCCGACGAGGTCATATCGAAAGCTTTTATCGTGGCTTTTTTATCCCTGCTGGTCGTCAGCCTGGGTACCCTGGCGCTGTGTGTCTGCGAACCGGAATATTCTTTTATACAGATTTTATTTGAGGTGACATCGGCGTTCGGTACCGTCGGTCTCTCCACAGGCATTACACCCGACCTGGGCGTGGCGGGGAAACTGATTTTAATTCTGACCATGTTTATCGGAAGACTGGGAGCACTTACAATTACCTCGATCTGGGTATTCAAGACCACCTCGAATGTCAGATATACCGAAGAACTGATTACCATCGGTTAACCGGAATGAAAAATTCGTAATGATAAACTCAACGAAAGAAAGGAATGGGTTAAAATGAAAGGAAAAGAGACGTATTCATATGGAATCATCGGACTGGGCAGATTTGGAACCGCACTGGCAAAAACCCTGTCAGAGGCCGGAAAAGAAGTGGTCGTTATCGATCACATGGAGTGCAAGGTAAGGGAACTGCGCCAATATACAGAAAACGCTTTTGTCTCTGAGGATCTGAGCAAAGAAGTATTAGAGGAGATCGGAATCCAGAACTGTGATACCGTCATCGTCTGTATTGGAGAGAAGATCGATACCAGTATTCTTACCACATTAAATGTAGTAAGTCTGGGCGTGCCGCGGGTGATCGCCAAGGCCATCAGTCCGGAACAGGGGGAAGTTCTGGAAAAAATAGGCGCAGAAGTGGTATATCCGGAGCGGGATATGGCGCTGCGTCTGGCCAAACGGCTCTTAACCAACAATATTCTGGATTATATCAATCTGAACAATGATGTGGAGATCACGGAAATCAGCATTACCCAGGCGGTCGAGGGTAAGACCGTCCTGGAACTGGATCTTCGTAAAACCTACGGGCTCAATATCATTGCGGTGGAGCACGACCGGCTCACAGACACGGAGATTGGACCGGACTACCGATTTCAGCGGGGAGATATCATCGTAGTCATCGGTAAAACGCAGAATGTGAAGCGGTTCGAACAATATCTGTCGTAGCAGGGACTGTCTGGAGCGTGTGTGTGAATGGTTACTTTTTTTTACTTATGCCAAATAGCAGATTGACATATGGAATCCTTCTGACTAGTTCATAACATAAAATAGTAACTGCTAAGGATAACAATACAATCAATAAGAATTTTCCCCAAATTCCGATTGATAACTGTACGGCAAAGAATGCAATTATAACCAGTACATTTAAATGAAGAATATAAATGGGGAAAGAAGCGCTGGTAAAATATCCGCTGATTTTGTTTGCAAAGTTCAGATATGACTGTCCGTACCCCAGCAGGGTTAATATCATCGTCCAGCCATATATGACAAACAGCCCTGTTTCCAGCTCATTTCTCAAATGGGCAAAGCAATAGAGATATGTATAAATAATCCCCGATACTATGGACAAGATCAAACTTATAAAACGGTACTGTTTCAATTTTCGCTGGATTTCTTCATCATATAGAATAAAGTAACCGAAAAGATATAACATGAAGAACTGGCCTAAGCTTTTCCCGCCAATATTCAATACATGAAGCATGAGCCATTCCGGTATAAATAGAAGCAGGATTCCCCCATATGGTAATTTGCCCGCGGGAATGTCCGGCATTGCTTTTTTCCGTACCATTATTACCGACAATGAAAGCAATGCTATTATGAATAAGTACAGCAAAAACCAAAGATGCGCCGGAGTGAATCCTCCTTTATATCCTGTTAAATCCGTTGCTTTTTGAAAAAACATGATGTATTGATGCAAATATGTTCCCTGATAATTATTAAAATATATTTCAGAAATATATGTGACAGCCGGTATAAGAAATAACAGTCCAAACAGGAAGGGTACCATAAGCTTTTCAAACCGTTCCGCAACGAATTGTTTGTTTGAACGCTTTTTCAGCGCATAATTACTGCTTATCCCAGCAAGAACAAAGAGAAGCGCCATAAACCACGGATAAATAAACGTTGAAAAAACATACATGGGCCGGCTTGTAAATTCCCAGATATAAAAGCCGCAATATTCCCCTCCGCTCCAAATCTGTGCAGCATGAAAAGGGAAAAGCAATAAGATGGTTAACCAACGCAAATTATCAATATAGTGTTTTCTCTCTAACATTAGTTGCACCTTTTCCTCAATTATAAGTGATCGTCAGATTTTGCCTGATTATATTTTAGTATTATTTTGCCGTATATCCCGGAATTATTCAACCTCTAATTTTTTAAGATGTCTATTTGGGCTATTTGGGTGAGCGCTGGTGAGCGCCGGAAAAAAATCTTTACATATAGTCTAATAGTTAGTATACTAATAATTAGGCTACTAATTCGAGAAAGGATACATGGATATGAATCGTATAAAAGATTCCCTTCATTTGTTGATATTTAAAACATTCCGCGCACAGCGCAATAAAATCAGGCCGAAGCTGTCCGTGATCGGGCTGTCGGTGGGGCAGCCTAAGGTGCTGCAGTATCTGTCGGAGCACACGGAATGTATGCAGAAGGATCTGGCCAATTATTGCGACGTGGAACCGGCAACCATATCGAAAATGCTGGATACCATGGAAAAAAACGGGTTGGTAAAACGGGAGGACCGAAAAGAAAACCGCAGGGCGTTTAGAATCGTGCTGACAGAGGAAGGGGAACTGCGGCTGGCGGCTTGGGAGGAGATTTGCAGGAGCGTGGACGCGGTCAGCCTGAATGGATTTACCCCGGAGGAAGAGCGGCAGTTTAAAGACTACCTGTGCAGAATGTATGAAAACCTGACGGGAAAAGTACTGGAGTAATCGTATGCCTGAACTTACGCATACATATGTAATAAAAACGGAAAGGGGAAAAGCTTGTGCTTCGGCGTTACTTAAAATATTTTCATAACTATAAGAAATATCTGATAATCAGCTGTATCTGCGTAGTGTTGGAAACCACCTTTGAGCTGATTATTCCGATGCTGATGGCCAATATTATCGATATAGGGGTGGCTAATGGGGATCTGTCCTACATTTTCCGCAGAGGCGGTGAGATGGTATTCTGTGCGCTTTTGTCCCTGCTGCTGGGAATTTTGTACGCCAGATTCGCGGCGCTATCCGGGCAGGGCTTTGGGGCGGAATTAAGAAAAGAGGAATTTCAAAAGCTACAGGAATTTTCATTTGGAAATATGGACCGGTTCTCCACCTCTTCGCTGGTGACCAGGCTCACCAGCGACGTTACGATTCTTCAAAATGCGATCAGCAATGGCATCCGTCCCACGGTACGGGGGCCACTTATGCTGATTATCGCGCTGGCGATGTCCTTTTGGATTAACGCCAGGCTGGCCCTGGTTTTCGTCGTGGCCCTGCCGGTTCTGGGCGTAGCTCTGGTCCTAATCATCCGCCATCTGCGGCCCATGTACGGAAAAATGCAGCGGGCGGTGGATCTGGTAAACCGTACGGTCCAGGAGAATCTGATCGCTATCCGGGTAGTCAAATCTTTCGTCCGCGGGGACCATGAAATCCGGAAGTTCCGGAATGTGAATGAAGAGCTTCAATCGGCCAGTGAAAGAGCCTTCCACTATGCGGTGTTAAATATGCCCTGTTTTCAATTTGTCATGTACGGGACAATTATCGCAATCCTCTGGTTCGGCGGGAACCTGATTACGGTCGGAGGCATGCAGGTCGGGGCGCTGACGGGATTTTTAAGCTATGTATTACAGATCCTGAATTCCCTTATGATGCTCTCAAATGTGTTTATGATGCTGACCAGAAGTATCACCAGCGCGGTCCGGATCGAGGAGGTTCTGGAGGAAAAAAGTGAAATCACGGACGAGAATGTAAGGGAGATCGAAGTCAAACGAGGAGACGTGGATTTTGAGAATGTCAGCTTCAAATACAAGACGGACGCGAAGGAATACGTTCTGAAAAATATTCATCTGCATATGAAGGCGGGACAGACGATCGGAATTATCGGAGGTACCGGCGCCGCCAAATCCACATTGGTTCAGCTTATTCCCAGACTGTACGAGGTGACCGACGGAGCTGTGAAAATCGATGGGATTGACGTGCGGGAATATCCTATGCAGCATCTGCGGGATGCGATCGGCATGGTACTGCAGCGAAATACATTGTTTTCCGGTACGATTCGGGATAATCTGAAATGGGGAAATGAAAACGCGGATGATAGAGAGCTTTTAAGAGCCTGCGAGATCGCCTGCGCGGATGAATTTATTTACAAAATGCCGGAAGGGTTAGACACCGATCTGGGCCAGGGGGGCGTCAATGTATCCGGAGGACAGAAACAGCGGCTGTGTATTGCCAGAGCCTTGTTAAAAAAGCCCAGGATTCTGATCCTGGACGATTCCACCAGCGCGGTGGATACCGCAACGGAACAGAAGATTCGAAAGGGGCTCAACCAGGAGCTAAAGGATACTACGAAAATCATTATCGCCCAGCGGATCAGCTCGGTAAAGCATGCCGATCAGATTATCGTGCTGGAGGACGGGGAAATCAACGCGGTGGGAACACACGAAACGCTGTCCGCCTCGAACCCGATCTACCAGGAAATCTACTATTCACAGCAGGAAGGAGCGGAAGAGAATGGCCAAATTAGTTGCGTATAAAAAGCCCAAGAACGTCCGGAAAACTCTGAAACTTCTGTTCCGTTACCTGCGAAAGCACCTGATCGCTTTCGTGGCAGTGACGGTAATGGTCATCCTATCCGCCCTGGCCAATCTATACGGCACCTATCTGTTAAAGCCGGTCATCAATCAATATATCGTCCCCGGCAATATTCCGGGACTGATCCGAATGCTGCTGTTTATGGGAGCCGTCTATCTCACAGGGGCGTTATGCACCTTGGGTTACACGCAGCTGATGGTGAAAACCGCGCAGCAGGTGGTGAAGGAGATCCGAAGCGATCTGTTTCAGAAGACCCAGAAGCTGCCGGTGGCTTATTTTGATGCGAAGACTCACGGGGAACTGATGTCCCGGTTTACGAATGATATGGATACGGTTCAGGAAGGCTTAAACAACAGCTTTACAATGATTATCCAGAGCTTTATTATCACGGTAGGCACCTTAGTCATGATCGTGGTACTGAATGCCCGGCTGTCCCTGATTGTATTTATTGCCTTTATCTGCATGTTTGCGTTTATCCGATACAGCAGTAAAAAAAGCCAGCAGTATTTTAATGAACAGCAGAAGTATCTGGGGAATCTGAACGGATTTATTGAGGAGATGGTGGAAGGCGCTAAGGTGGTAAAGGTCTTTAACCATGAAGATCAGAATATGGAAGAGTTCATACGCAGAAATGAGGAGCTGCGCAAAGCTTCCACATCGGCTTTGACCCACGGGGGCCGGATGGTTCCGGTGGTGGTCAGCATATCTTATTTAAATTACGCGGTATCGGCTTGCATCGGCGGTTTGTTCGCCATCGGCGGGCTGATGGATCTGGGAAGCCTCTCCAGTTACCTGGTCTATGTAAGACAGACGGCGATGCCGATCAACCAATTTACCCAGCAGATGAATTTTATCATGGCCACGATCTCCGGCGCGGAACGGATCTTCGAAGTGATGGAAGAGGCGGAGGAGTTAGACCGGGGTAAAGTCACGCTGACTCAGGCACACACGCAGCCGGCGTGGAAATGCCCGCAGCCGGACGGCAGCTTTGCGCTCCGGCCGCTGCGCGGGGATGTCCGTTTTCATGATGTGACCTTTGAATATGTAAAAGGACAGCCGATCCTGCACGATATAGATTTGTATGCGAAGCCCGGACAGAAGATTGCGTTCGTAGGTTCCACCGGAGCCGGAAAGACCACCATCACAAACCTGATTAACCGTTTCTACGAGATTGCAGAGGGAAGTATTACTTACGACGGGATCGATATTAAAGAGATCCGGAAGGATGATTTGAGGCATTCCCTGTCCCAAGTTCTGCAGGATACCCATCTGTTCACAGGAACGATCGAGGAGAATATCCGCTATGGAAAACTGGACGCTTCCTATGAAGAGGTGGTGGCCGCGGCTAAGCTTGCAAATGCGGATTCCTTTATCCGGCGTCTGCCAAACGGCTATCAGACCATGCTTCACAGCGACGGGGCGAATCTGTCCCAGGGACAGCGCCAGCTGCTGTCTATCGCCCGAGCGGCCATCGCCGATCCTCTGGTGCTGATCCTGGATGAGGCGACCAGCTCGGTGGACACCAGAACGGAAAAGCTGATCGAAAAAGGAATGGACCGGCTGATGCGGGGGCGGACCGTATTTGTGATCGCCCACAGGCTTTCTACTGTGCGAAACGCGGACGCGATCATGGTTTTGGAAAACGGCCGGATCATTGAGCGGGGGGACCATGATGATCTGCTGAAGCAGAAGGGACGGTACTATCAATTGTATCACGGGATGTTTGAACTGTCGTAGAAAAGTGGTAAAATGGAAGAGAAGTGAAATCAAAAAGAAAAGCGAAATCAAACAAATATTTCAGAGGGGACATTTATGATAAACAATGACGCAGCTAAGAACGCAGCTAAGAAAATGCCGAAAACGGAGAAAATCAACCGGGAAGATATGCTGGAGCTGACCAGACGCATGACGCTGTCGAGGAACTCTATGACAAGGATTGCCGGAAGCTATATGGATGCGGACGGGATAATAGACGGTACATTTAATACGAATTTTCTAAAGCTTACGCCTGTGGAAAAGGGAAAGAAGCTCGCGCTTGCGAAGGAAATCCCCTTTTCCGGTACAAACGAAAACTTAAAGCGGTACAAAATCCCGGAAGATTCCTTAAAACCCGGCGGCATGTGGCAGCTGCTCATGGCAATGAAAACCTGCGGGCTGAAGGATGATGCGTTGATGGAGACCTTTTATGATCTGATCGCGGAAAACTATCAGGCGGAACATGATTATGCGGTTTTGGTGTTTCATGACCGGTATGATATCCCGGCCAAGGCGTCCGACCATGAAAGATTGTGGGAATCAGAAGAAGTGTTTGAATACATGATCTGTGCCATCTGCCCGCTGAAAGGCGATTACGAGCCGGAGAAGCCGGAATGTGGTTTCCTTTTCCCGGCTTTTTCGGACCGATGTGCAGATCTGCATGCGATCGACATATTTCAGGCAGATACCAGAAGGCCTCATACAGAATTATGGAACCTATTAGGACTGTAATTTCCGCTAACTTTCCCGAAGTTTAACGGCAGATGCTGCCTTGCGGCGCCGGTTTTCGTCAATTGCCGCGTAGTGTTTCCGGGTGGTATTGACATCTTTGTGGCCCAGTACATCCGCAACCAAATAGATATCGCCGGTTTCCTGATATAGCGTGGTGCCATAGGTGCTGCGAAGCTTATGAGGAGTGATTTTTTTCATAGGCGTAATCTGGCGGGTATATTTTTTAACCATATTTTCAACAGCCTGCACGCCGATCCGTTTGCGCTGTGTAGACAGAAACAGGGCATTTTCATGTCCCGGCAGCGGAGTTTGGTTATCTCTGGAATTCTCCAGAAATTCCTTTAACGCGTGTTCCACCTCGTCGCCGAAATAGACGACCATTTCATTTCCGCCTTTTCGGACGACTTTTATTCCATTATTTTTAAAGTCCACATCGTTTAAATCCAGCCCCACACACTCGGATACACGGATACCCGTACCCAGAAGCAAGGTTATGATCGCCAGATCCCGATATTTTGTTTTTTCATAATAAGCCTTTCGCTGGCCGGTCAGTTCCGATCCGCAAGTCTCCACGTAGTCCAGCAGGGATGCCACCTCGTCGGGGTCCAGGCGGATGATGGCCTTTTCATGAAGTTTCGGCATATCTACCAGCAATGTGGGATTTGTCTTAATTAATTGCCGTTTGAAATAATAGGTATAGAAACTTCTCAGGGCGGACATTTTCCTGGAAAGGCCTTTTTCCCCGTTGGTGATTATTTTAGAATCGCCGTCGTATACTTTGAGATATTCCTGGTATTCTTCAATATCTACCGCCTCTAATTGATCCAGATCCTCAACCTTAAAGTCGGATGGACGGTAATTTTTGTATACGGGGTTGTTCTCCATCAGAAAATGGAAAAAAACTCTCAGGTCATAGGCGTATGAAATTCGCGTTTTTGTGGAGGTGGTTGGCTCTATGGCCCGGAAGTAGTCCTTGGCAAATGGCGGGAGAGTTTTGAGGATTTCACGCAGCTTTAGCGTATTGTTGACATTTGTCTGTTCATGATAGGTCATGGTATCCATAATGTTTCGCCCTTTCTGAAATAAGATGATAGATTCCGGTTTATTTGTTTACTTAGTGAACGGATTCTATAAACTAATTATTATGTGATGCGGAGACAGGTATATGTTATATTAGAATGAGGTTTAAGAGTTCCGGTTAAATGGATTGCTTGCTTGGGAACTGGGAAAATGTATTAATTTCATTTATTATACCAGATGAGGTCACTTTTAGCAATATCTATTTAATAAATCTGTATTTGTCGTATAGATTGATCTATGCTTCTACCAGCACTTTTTTGTATCTAGTCACGCCGCAGTATGTATTATGTTATATTAGACGGTTTTAACATCACTGAAACGTAATGCTCTGCCTTGAAATATATGTAAGCCTCCACACAAGCTACCTTTAAAAATAATAATAGAATATAGAAATAAACAGCCCAAGTATTTTACCTGGACTGTTTATTTCTTATCAACGCAAAACCTTGCAATTGATAAAGCACCATAAAATTTATCAGATTATCGGATATACTCATTAGAATAATAAGGAACTGTTATAAACTGTCCGGCTTGAATGTATTCGTTATCCAGATGGTTCATGGAAACCAGTTCTTTCATATAATAGTCCAAGGATGGATATTCTTCCGAACAATACTCCTGAGCGATGCTCCACAAGGTATCACCGGACTCCACCCGAATACTTTTAAAATATTTATAAGTGACATCCGGATCCGCATGATCTTCCGCTTTTACCGACACGCCAAGACTGATGGATAAAGCAGCCAGCAAACAAAACGAAAATACCAGAATGCCAAATTTCCTGATCAAGATGCGGTGATTTCTTAACCTATTACTACTCTTCTTACGATTCCTCATAACAACTGCCCCCTTAAAACCGAACGTATGATACGAACAAATGTTGCGAACGCACGTTCTTTATATGACTATTATAATAATCGAACAGTTGTTTGTCAAGAGGATGAGAAAGAAAATCGAACAGATATTCCGAAAATTTGTTTGCTATTTTAAATATATCATGTTATGATAAATAAAAATAAGGCTGATTCTTATTATAATCGATATAAGAGTTCGAATATCCGCAGAGACACAGGAGGTAAAACGAAATGGGATATGGAAAGATCACGAAAAAGCAGAATGAGATTTTAGAATACATAAAGAATGAGATCTTGAACAAAGGGTATCCGCCTGCTGTACGGGAAATATGCGAGGCGGTTCATTTGAAGTCCACTTCTTCCGTTCATTCACATCTGGAGACATTGGAAAAAAATGGATATATCCGCCGCGATCCCACGAAACCCAGAGCCATCGAAATCATTGATGATAATTTCAATCTGGTTCGCCGGGAAGTTGTGAATGTGCCGGTGGTCGGTACGGTTGCTGCAGGATCTCCGATTCTGGCAGTTGAGAATATTGAAAATTATTTTCCGATTCCCACCGAATATATGCCGAATGAAGAAAGTTTTATGTTGAATGTAAAAGGCGACAGTATGATTAATGTGGGGATCTTTAACGGGGATCGCGTGCTGGTGCAGAAGCAGCACACCGCGGAGAACGGCGATATCGTGGTAGCTCTGGTAGATGATTCCGCCACGGTGAAAACTTATTATAAAGAAGACGGCTACTATCGCCTTCAGCCGGAAAATGATTCTATGGAGCCTATTATTGTAACGGAAGTTGAAATCTTGGGTAAAGTATTCGGAGTATTCCGGCTTTACTCCTGAATTATCAAAAATCAAGGGAGATAACACGCAAACAGTGTATCTCCCTTTCTTTCTCATAATTTCCGAGCTAAATCTCTCTGACTGTTCTCAATCTTCTTTCAGATCGGTAACTTCAATCGTTCTTCCGTCCCGCCAGATCCGTTCCAGATCATAGAACAGACGGTTTTCGGGATCAAAGATATGAATAATAATATCGCCGTAATCCAGCAATACCCAATTGGCCGTATTGTATCCCTCCTGGTGCTTCATATCATATCCGGCCTGATGGAGAACTTTATCTACATTGTCGACCAGAGCCTGGATCTGATTTCTGTTCGTTCCGTTTGCGATAATAAAGTAATCGGCCAGAACACTGACCTGAGAGATGTCGATGATCCGGATATCCTCCGCTTTTTTCTCTTCCAGTGCTACACACGCCAGCTGTGCCATTTCCCTGCTGATATTTTTTTCGCTCATACTAGTCTCCTTTCGCTTTTAGTTTGGGAGCAAATCGTTCATTTCATTTTCTTCCTGCTGTTTTTTAATATAATTTATGACATCGTCCGAGGAATGTTCGAATTCCTCCTTGTAATATTCATATGCTTTCTGCGTCATGGGATCGATATCCCCGCCGCTTTCCGTCAGATATTTTAAAGTGTCCTTTAATATCTGGAATAACGCCAGGTTAATGTCCTCGAACGCCATTTTACGCACCACGCTAAGGTTGGCGGCTTTATAGCGCTGCGGTTCGATATAATCGGCGATATATACGATTTTATCCAGCATCGACATGTTGGGCTTCCCGGTTGTATGGTTGATGATGGCCTGGATAATCTCTTTGTCCTTGATTTTATACTGATTCATAGCCAGAAACGCTCCGACTTTTGCATGGAGCAAAAAAGGCGTTTTCCGTTCCACATCGGTCATCTGGATGTTATGCTTGATGCAAAGCTGAAGCTTCTTCTCGTCCGGAATACATTTGGCACAGTCGTGAAGCAGACCGGCGACCTGCGCCTTTTTTATATCATATTCATAACGCATAGCCAGCGCCGCACAGGTGTAGGAAACCCCTAACGTGTGCTCGAAACGGTCGTCGTCCAATACCTTGCGAAGCCGTTTTGTATATTTTTTGATATCGTAGTCTTTCATTTGCAACACCTGCTATCTTTCCATTTGATAAAGATGATTCCGATAGATATACCGTTCCACATCCGGCGGCACATAGTATTGGATACTTTTGTGCTCTTCCACCATCCGGCGGATCATATGGGACGAAATGTCTATATTTGGAGTCTTCAGCAGTTCGAAATTACCCTTGAACTTGGAAGACAGGTATTCCACCTGCTTTTGAAGCTCCGGATTCTTCAGATTATATCTGGTGGCCGCCAGAACCGTACAGTTTTCACAGATCCTGGCCGGTTCCCGCCAGGTCTCAAAATCAAACAGAGAATCCGCTCCCATAATAAAATAATATTCTACATGGGGATTGATATTCTTCAGAAATTCCAGGGTTTCAAAAGTATAGGAATATCCGTTGCGCTCCGCCTCGGTCAGGGATAATTCAAAATGCCGGTTATCGCTGATCGCGAGCTGAACCATCTGGATCCGATGACGGATAGGCGTATACAAGGTTTCCTTTTTATGAGGCGGGTTGCCGTTGGGCATGACCAATATTTTTTCCAGCCCATACTGGTCATAAGCCTGTTCCGCAATAATTAAGTGACCAATATGGATCGGATCAAAGGTTCCGCCCATAATACCTATCTTTTTATGTGGAGTTTGTCCTAATATCATAACTGTCTAATCCTCTTGCATGAATGCTTCGTGCACATGGGTTGCGATCGGCAGTCAGGGCAGCGCGATTTTTTTCTTTTCGTCTTTTCCCTCTTTATATAACACGATCTTTTTCCCGATCACCTGTACTACCTGGGAACGGGTACGCTCCGCTATCATGGCAGCCAGTTCTCTTGGGTCGTCGAAACAGTTCTTCAGTACGCTGATCTTAATCAGTTCCCGGGCATCCAGGGCTTCCTGAATCGCTTTTGTGCTTTCCGGCGTCAGACTGTTTTTACCGACCTGAAAGACCGGATCTATTTTCTGAGCCAGGCTCATAAGATATGCTCTTTGTTTGCTGGTCATAAGTTCCTCCTATTTATAATAATCAAATTCCAGGCTGTACATACGGACCGTGTCCCCCTCCTGGATTCCCGCGTTCTCAAGATCGGTTAAGATACCGCTTTCCTTCAGGAAACGCTGGAAAAATGCAAAGCCTTTTTCCGAGTCCAGATTCGTATAGCCCAGCATACGCTCGATCTTAGGGCCTTCCACAAGATAGACGCCCTCTTCCTCTTCCGATTTTTCGACCGTATAAGGAAGATTGTTCTGGATACTCAGGTCTTCGGGGAAGAATTCAGGCTCAAAAACCGTAGTTTCCGTACCGATCTCATGCAGCTGTTCCCGTACATAATAGAGCAGTTCGTTCAGCCCCTGTCCGCTGACCGCTGAAATTGCGAACACACGGATTCCTTTCGGCTCAAATTCCTCTTTCAAACGCCGGATCGGATCACTGTCGTCCTGCTCATAGATCGCATCGATTTTATTGGCGGCGATCACCTGCGGTCTGGACGCGATCTCCGGGTTATAGGCCCTTAATTCTTTATTTATCGCATAGATGTCGGCTACCGGGTCCCGGCCCTCGGTGGATGCGGCATCTACCATATGGATAATCACTTTGGTGCGCTCGATGTGCCGTAAGAACTCATGGCCCAGGCCGACGCCCTCGGAAGCTCCTTCGATGAGCCCCGGGATATCGGCGATAACGAAGCCGTCCCCGTCGTCAAAATCCACCACTCCCAGATTGGGATTCAACGTGGTAAAATGATAGTTGGCGATCTTGGGCCGGGCATTGGTTACCCTGGACAGCAGGGTGGATTTTCCCACATTGGGGAATCCAACCAGGCCCACATCAGCGATTACCTTTAGCTCCAGCTGCACCATCAATTCCTGTGCCGGCTGGCCTGGCTGCGCATATTTGGGAACCTGCATGGTAGCGGTGGCATAGTGCATATTTCCCTGTCCCCCGCGCCCGCCTTTTAATACGACCTGACGCTTATTATCCCCGGACATATCGGCCACGATTTTTCCGGTACTCTCTTCCCGGATGATCGTCCCGGCCGGTACCTTTAAAATGATATCCTGGCCGTCTTTCCCGTGACAGCGGCGTTTTCCGCCCTCTTCTCCGTCGACGGCGGCGTATTTTCTCTTATGCCTGTAATCCGTCAACGTATTCAGGCCTTCGTCCACCTCAAAGATGACATCTCCGCCGCGTCCGCCGTCGCCGCCATCCGGCCCGCCGTTGGGAACATAGAGTTCTCTGCGGAAGCTGACATGGCCGTCGCCGCCTTTGCCGGATCGGATATATATTTTTGCACGATCTGCAAACATAGTGCCTCACCTCGTTTCTGATATTGTTTATTATACCCTATTTTTATATTTTGGCATTTTTTGATTTAAATTTCAACTAAAGTTTCTCAAGCGAAACCGTATCCTATGGAATAAGAAAAAAGACCTCAAATCGCTGATTTGAGGTCTTATGGTCAATTATTTAGATACCGGAACGACAGAAACTTGTTTCTTGTCTCTTCCTTTTCTTTCAAATCGAACGATACCGTCTGATGTTGCAAACAAGGTATCGTCGCCTCCACGTCCAACGTTTACACCAGGGTGAATCTTTGTTCCACGCTGTCTGTAAAGAATGTTTCCGGCTTTTACAAACTGTCCGTCGGCTCTTTTGGCGCCAAGTCTCTTGGACTCGGAATCACGGCCGTTCTTTGTGGAACCTACCCCTTTTTTATGAGCAAAGAATTGAAGGTTCATCTGAATCATGGTATTACACCTCCTTGAAATTCAATCGGATATAACCTCGGTTATAATGTTGAGCCTCAACCGCTTTCAAACCCAATACCAGAGCATCCATCAGCAGAGCTGCCTGACTGCCCGGCGTCTTATTGAATTTTACGGCCATCAAACCTCTGGATTCATCGGTTTTACATTTCAATGTCTCTTCTGTCAAAGATTCAATCGCATTGAATGTATTCGTTATCAGCACGGATACCGCAGCACAGACCACATCACTTCCGTAACGGGCCGCACCGGCATGTCCCAGCGCTTTCAGACCAACATAATCCTTATTTTTGTCTTTATAAATCGTTATTCGAATCATGATTAAGCATTGATCTTATCGATCTTAAGCTCGGTATACTGCTGTCTGTGACCGTTTTTCTTATGATAACCGGATTTTCTCTTGTACTTGTAAACGATAACTTTTTTTGCTTTGCCATCGCCTACAACGGTAGCATTTACAGTTGCACCGTCTACAGTGGGATTTCCGACCTTCAAACCGTCATTGCTGACTGCGAGAACCTGGTCAAACGTATAAGTAGAACCAGCTTCAACACCGAGTTTTTCTACACGGATAACATCGCCTTCTGCTACTTTGTACTGTTTACCGCCTGTTGCAATAATCGCGTACATATTGGCACCTCCTATATCCATTACTCGCCAACTGTGGTGGATGAGATTTTATTTAAAAAATACCATCACTTATAACCTCGTTGCGCGGCACACTGGTATAGTCTACCATGATTTGGTATCACTGTCAAGGTGTTTTCCCGCTTTTCCGCTTTTTCGGGTGCTAACGCAAAAAGCACCTGCCTGCGTTCCATAGGCTTTTATTTTACCATGAACTATTTGAAATGACAACGGTTATACGGAAAAAGGCCGGTTGGTAATCCAATATCATGATCTAAATGACATTCGGTTACCAACCGGCCTTTTTATCTCTGTCGTTTATTTTTTGCTCTTTGCAGCCATCCAGGCTTTGGCCGCCTCGGCTCCGACTCCGATCTTTGAGATGTAGTTCATGTAGTCTCGCTCGGCGATCAGGCCTCTTTCGTTGGTCATGTCCTCCGAGATGTCGGCCACTCTCTTTACAACGGCCAGCATTTCCACCGGCATCATGGCCAGCTTTCCGGCCAGTATCAGGATTTCTTCCAGAAGTTTGTCTGCGGGTACTACTTTCTGGATCAGCCCCAGCTGGAAGGCTAGCTCCGGTGTGATGGGATCGCCGGTCATGGCCAGATATTTGGCCCATTTGGCACCGGCGCACTTGGCTACTTTGGAGATCCCGCCGCAGATGGGAATCGCTCCGATCTTGATCTCGGGGAGCGCAAGCTTTGTGCCCTCTGCCACATAGATCATGTCGCACATGAGGGCCAGTTCAAAGCCTCCCCCCATGGCTACTCCGGAAACCGCGGCGATGACCGGTTTTTTGCACCGGGAGATCTCTCCGACACATTCCTGCATCAGCGCGGTCCAGACGTCCCCGTCGGTGACCGCGCCGCTGGTCATGTATTTGATATCGTCACCGGCCGAAAATGCCCGCTCGCTTCCTTTGAGAACGATTACACGGATGGAGGGGTCCTCTCCGGCCTCGATGACGGCAGCCTTGATTTCCTGGAAGGATATATTGTTAAATGCATTCAGACATTCCGGGCGGTTTAAAGTGATGACTGCGATCTTATCCTGTTTCTCATAGATTAATGTTTCGTATGACATTCTTTTATAACCCCTTTCTACTATCTTTTATCCTGTTTCGCCAGCTTTTTGGCGATCAGATCGTATTGAATATCGGAGGTCAGATCACCGACGGTAGTGCCCATGGCGTCTCTCATATAGTGGGCGATGCCGGTGTCTTCACAGTAGCCGAGGCCGCCGTACAGCTGGACGCATTCTCTGGTACAGTCCACTGCGGTTTCCGTTACAAAGGCCTTTACCATGCGGATCAGCGTATTGTCCGGTCGGTTTGCCTCGATCAGGGTGGAAACGTCATTGATGAAGGAACGGCATACTTCGATCTTGGTCTTGATTCTGGCCAGCTTATGAGCGGCCACCTGCATCTCGATGATCGGCCGCATCTTGTTGGTACGGACATTCAGATATTCCCGGGTTTTTTCATACGCGCCTTCCATCGTTCCAAGGGCTACGGCCGACATATGCAGATAACCGGCGGCTAAGTTCGGCAGATAACTGGAAACGATCAGCTGGTCGGACACGGGGATGCGTACATTATGTAAAGTGATCGTTCCGTTGCTGGCTCCGTTCATCCCCATTTTGCGCTCAATATGTCCGCTGCCAAAGCCGGGGGAATCTTTCTTTACAAAAAAGTCGCAGGGCTTTCCTTCACACAGGCCGGATACCATATAGTAATCCGCCGCGTGGGAATTCGTTACGAATAATTTGGTTCCGTTCAGAACGAACTCGTCGCCTTCCCGGACCGCTAAAATAGGCCACTCTGCCATATTCAGCACACCGGCCGGATCGGTCTGGGCGATGGCCCCTACTTTTTCTCCGCTGATTAATGGTTTGATATATTGCTTATGCTCCGGATTTGCGCTGCAGCAAAGGAACAGGGGAAGGGTCATGCTGACCATCATACTGCATCCTAAGGCAGGGCACTCCTTGGAGATTTCCTCCAGAATCAGCAGCGAGGAATTGATGTCCAATCCCGCTCCCCCGAATTCTTCCGGGACATCTGCGCCGATAAAACCTAACTCACCGCAGCGCTTGTTCAGGTCAAAGGGAAAGGTATTGGCCAGATCCACTTCCATCGCGCGGGGACGGATCTCTTCCACCGCAAACTGGCGCACGGTCTGCATAATTAATTGCTGTTCATCTGTTAATACACGCCCCATAACATAAAAACCTCCTTCTTTTCGCTTATTCGTTTTGCCTGTTTTACACATGAAATATGTGAAAATCCTGTCAAAACAATTATATAGCGAAAAGAAGAAGGTGTATAATACTCGAAACTTGTATGTGCCATAGGCGAAAGATATACCCTATCTGGCTTCCGGCACAGGCACAAATTGATATAGATTGGTATGTTTGTACTTCCTGGCGATTTTTTTCATGCAGTCGAGAAAACCGCATTCCGGTATGGAATATTCCCTGCCCTTTCTGCTGATTACACCGACGATGAGGGACTCGTTCAGATCGGCGATTTGACGTACCTTTACAAGGCCCATCTGGACAAAAACATTATTGATGGCAAAGGAATTGGGCAGAACCGCGATCCCGTGGTTGCTGGCCACCAGGTTCTTGATATTTTCACTGTCATTCAACAGGTATATGGACTGGCTGCCGTCCGGATGACTGATGTTGGCAAAGGAATTTCCGTTCAGGACCGTATTGTAACGGAAATCGTCATAGGTTATGATCGTCTCCTTCTCCAGATCCTTCAACGTGATATATTCTTTGTCCGCCAGCGCGTGATTCTTATTGACAAAAGCGCAGATGCCGTTGGCAAATAAGGGGCTAAAATGAAGATCCGCATCTTTCATATGCTGCTCGTACGTTTCCCTGTACTTTGCGCCGATCCCCAGAATCCCGACAAAAGCGGACGTATCCGCCAGACCGTTGATCATGTCGATGTTCTTTTGCTCCACCACTACCAGATCTATTTTCGGGAAACGTTTCTTCATCTCGAACATGGTCTCGATAATCAGCCAGTTACAGAACAAAGGGACGCACAGCACCTGCAGGGTAGCCACCTGATTCGCCACCTCATTATAAGAGATCGCCATAATATCATCCACTTCCCCCAGCACCTTCCGGGCTTTCTGGATGATCTGCATTCCGAATTCCGTGGCCGTCACACCATCCCTGCCGCGTTCAAACAAAGAAGCGCCCAATTCCTTCTCCAGACTGGATATCGCGTTGCTAAGAGAAGGCTGCGACATAAATAATTTCTTAGCCGCCCTGGAAATGGATTTTTCCTCGTACACCGTTAGAATATAACGCAACTGCTCGATCCGCATCTCTTTCACCCCATATTCCTATAACCCGCCCGTTTACAATCCTAAGCACTTCACAATCAGCCATAGCCACAGGCTATACCTATCTCTATCTTACCATCGTCCGGCGGTAACGGCAATCAAAACCATATAATAAAGATCACTATTATATAGAAGCGCTATTAATAGAAATCAGTATTAATAGAGATACCCGCTCCCATGGCAGACCGGACAGGCCTGCGTCAGTTGCTCATGCAGCGGCTTACGGATCTTTTTCCTGGTTAATTCCACCAGATTCAGTTTGCTGATCCCTACCAGCGAGGTTTTCACAGGGTCCTGCTTCAGGGAATGCTCAAAAGCGTCCATCAGCATCTGGCGGTCTTCCCTCCGCTCCATATCGATAAAATCTACGATGATGATGCCGGACAGATTGCGCAGCCTTATTTGCCGGGCAATTTCTTTTGCGGCCTCCAGATTGATCTTAAAAAATGTGTCCTGCATCTGCTTGTGGCCTGAAAATTTACCGGTGTTTACATCAATAACGACCAGCGCTTCCGTCTGCTGAATCACCAGGTAAGCGCCGGACTTTAACCATACCCGCTCTCTTAACGCCTCCTGCAGAGCGGCTTCCAGATTGTATAGCTTTATTAAGGGGAAGGGATCGCGGTATAGCTTCAGCTTTTTCTGATCTTCCGGCTGTTTACACGACAGGTATGACAGCATTTCTTCATATAACCGGGGATCATCGGTCAGGATCTCATCCAGAGAATCCATATACGTATCTCTTAAATGAGTCATATGCCCTTCCAATGCCTTGTGAAGCAGGGAAAAACACGGACGGTGGGCCGCGATTTTACAAAGTTCCTGGTATTGCAGGATAAGCTGACGGATCTCCTGGAGCAGTTCTTCTTCGGAGGCGGCTTTGGCATTGGTCCGTACCACAAAGCCGTAGTCTCCGTCGGCAAAAGGTTGGACCAGCGCTTTTAATTCCGATTTTCTGTCTTCCGGGATCTTGGCGGATACACCGATGCGCTGGCTGCCCGTGGTTAATACCGCGTATTTTCCGGTAAAGTTCAGGTTGGTGGTAACCACAGGGGCCTTTGTTTTCACGGCTTCCTTGCTGACCTGAACCAGCAGCTCATCGCCAACCTTTAACGTGTTCCCGGTTTTCGCGGAAGTAAAGATCGGATTTTTCAGGTCCTGAAACGCCAGATAACAGATGACCTGATTGCTAATTTCCACAAAGGCGGCCTGGATGTTGTCAACGATATTCCTGACACGCCCGATATAGATATTACCCAGTAACTGCCCTGCCGTTTCCTCTTCACACGTTAATTCCATCAAAGTACCATTTTCGTATAATGCGGTGATAATGCGCGGTTTTTCCCGCAGCAGCATTTTTGTAATAATTAACTTATTCTCCAATGTCTTCACCTAACGCTTCCAAGGGGAGCAGAGTGTCTTCACTTCTGGCATAGAGCTCTTTTCTATGGATCTGTATGCCAAACTGCGGCAATTCAAAACCGGAAAAGGCGGCAAAAGCTTCCATCACTAATTCAGGTTTTAGATTGTCCGCGCTTCCGGCGGATAACCGCATAGATATTATGTCACCTTCACATAATTCCAGAGAATAAATCAGTGGCTTTATGTCAACTACTTTCTCGCTTTTCTTTGTTTTTTTCAGAATGGGGATTTCATCCTGAGAAAAGAAATCCTGCAGCTGATCCTGCCACGCAAGAGCCGGGGCGCAGCCCTCCCGAAAACAGACAAGATAGTCCGCTGCGGCTACTAACGACATGGCGTTGCCCGCGTCATCGGGCAGAAGCCGGTAACGGAACACTTTCATTCCTTCCACCATAACGTCATTTAACCGCCGGACGGCCTCTTCACTTGGAAGGCACTCTTCTGCTTCGATATCCATGTATTCCCCGTCGCTGGTAAGCCCAACCCCCAGGGGGGAAGCAAAGGACATAATCATATGAGGGCTGTAGCCGCCGGAATATGAGATGGGAATGCCCGCCCTTCGCATGGCTTTCTGAAAATACCGCATAATATCCAGGTGCCCGATAAATTTCATGGCGCCGTACTTGCCGAACTTAATTCTGATTTTCAAAACAGACACCTCCTCCATAAACGGCCGCGCCGCATCCGGAACATTTTTCCCGGCAGTTGGGCGTGACAATTTTCTGCGCCGCCCTCTCCCATTCTTTAAAGAGATGGCGTTTGGTTACGCCGATCCGGATAAAATCCCACGGGAATACTTCATCTTCCCCGCGTTCCCGGACCGTATAGAAATCCACATCCAGCCCGCAGTCTTCAAAAGCTTTCATCCAGCGCTCATTGTCAAAGTATTCGGACCAGGCGTCATAAAGGGCTCCGCGCTCATAAGCCAGCTGAATGGCCGCGCCGATCCTGCGGTCCCCTCTGGCGAAAATACCTTCCAGCACGGTGACATCCGCTTCATGCCAGTTGTATTTGATGCTTTTCCGGTTCAGCTGGTTTTTGATCTCCAGGTTAACGGTTCTGGCTTTGTCCAGGAATTCTTCTTTTGTGCACATTCTGGCCCACTGGAACGGAGTAAAGGGCTTTGGAACAAAAAAGGAGGTGCTGGCCACGATCTGGCATTTGCCGGAACGGTTTTCTTTCGGGACCGTTTCATAATAAAGCTCCGCGATCTTTTCCGAGAGATGGGCGATACCCCGGATATCCTCCTCCGTCTCCGTCGGAAGGCCCAGCATAAAATACAGCTTGACCCGGTTCCAGCCGCCGATAAAGGCAAGCCTGGCTCCGTTTAAGATATCCTCCTCGGTCAGGCCCTTGTTGATCACATTGCGCAGACGCTGGGAACCGGCCTCCGGCGCGAAGGTCAGGCTGCTTTTCCGAACGTCCTGCACCTTACTCATGACATCCAGGGAAAAGGAATCGATCCGAAGGGAAGGCAGGGATATATTGATCCCCTGTCCCTTGAATTCTTCGATCAGAAACTGAACCAGCTCCTCTAACTGTGAATAATCACTGGAGCTTAAGGAACTTAAGGAAATCTCCTCATGGCCGGTATTTTTCAGCATTTCATAAGCATACTGTTTCAGGACTTCCAGATCTTTTTCCCGGGTCGGCCGATACAGCATTCCGGCCTGACAGAACCGGCATCCGCGGATACAGCCTCTTTGGATCTCCAGAACCACCCGGTCCTGGGTTACCTTAATAAACGGCACGATGGGCTTCATGGGATAAGGAAGCGGGTTGACATTAAGAGCCATCTGTTTTTCGATTACTTCCGGTACATCGGGGCGCACCGGGCGGAACTTGTCCACGGTGCCGTCTTCAAGATAAGTGGTTTCATAGAACATCGGTACGTAGATACCCGGTATCTGTGCGGCCCGCAGCAGGAAATCCTGCCGTGACCCGCCATTTTTCCGGTGTTCCTTGTAGGTGTCAAGCAGCTGGTCGTACACAGTCTCCCCTTCTCCGATGTAAAACAG
Organism: Diplocloster agilis; assembly: GCF_019042275.1. Lineage (GTDB taxonomy): Bacteria > Bacillota > Clostridia > Lachnospirales > Lachnospiraceae > Diplocloster > Diplocloster agilis. The sequence goes on along the minus strand of NZ_JAHQCW010000002.1, from coordinate 47,729 downwards.
ATCGAAGAAATCCGCCAGAGGCTCCGGATTATACGTACAGGGGCCGCCGCCGATCACGATGGGATCTTCATCGGTCCGGTCCCTGGCGATCAGCGGAATTTTACTCAGATCCAGTATCTGAAGGATATTCGTATAGCACATCTCGTACTGTATGGTGATTCCCAGGAAATCAAAGTCCTTTACCGGGTCCTGAGACTCTAACGCAAACAGTGGAATTTCCTTTTCCCTCATGATCCGGTCCAGATCCACCCAGGGAGAATATACGCGTTCACACCAGGTATCCTGGCGTCGGTTAAATAAATCATATAGAATCTGAATGCCCAGATGGGACATCCCGATCTCATACACATCCGGGAAGCACATGCAGAAACGGATGTCGATCTGATCCGGATCCTTTGTTACTGAGTTTACCTCGTTCCCAATGTAACGCGCGGGCTTTTCTATCGTCATCAGTATTTCATCACTTAAAGCTAGTTTTCTCATCTTATTCCTTTCAATTCCTATTTCTTTCCAAATTAGATACAATCTAAATTATTATATACATTTTGGGTAAGAACTTCAAGTAGATGTTCTTAATCGGCCTTAATCGGCCTCTTCCATTCTGCCATTCTGCGCATTCTGCCGCCGTACGATCCCGCGGAGGGCATTTTAGTACCATAAAAGTGTAGGTGATAGAGAGTAATTAACTCTGACAACTGCACTTTTATGGTACGAAAAAGAAGCATGTCCTAACATGCCTCTCAAGCGTTCCCCTTCATTTATTTATCTGGAATAATGTCTATCACAACATATTCACATTTTCCCTGTGTACGGGCAGGAAAACCCCATCCGGCAACTCCGGAGGATACGATTAGCGTGCATCCCTCCATCTCATATTTCCCATAGTTCGGCTCAAGGAACCAGTCTGTAAAATAGCCCACCGGAAATATCTGACCCGCATGGGTATGGCCGGACAGCTGCAGATCCACACCCAGCTTGGCATTCTCTTTTGTCTCAACAGGCTGGTGGTCGGCTGTTATGATAAACCGGTTCAGATCCGCATCTTTTAACAGGTATTTCGCGGCGGCCCGTCCGTCCCGTGTGGACACATCGTTTCTGCCGGCAAGCACCAGCTCTTCTCCCACAGGAACCCACCGGTCACACAAAATAGTGATACCATTAGATTCAATTGCATCCTGCAGTTCCTGCACGGTATAGGTGCGTGCCCCGGAAGCCGCATCCGCATAATCCTGCCGGTCATGATTTCCGTACACATAGTAAGTGCCGAAGGTGCTCTTAAGCCCGCCCAATACTTGAAAGGCCTCCTCCATAGACGTCTTTGAAGTGCCCTCCTCCACAATATCCCCGCCAAGCACAATCAGGTCAGGGTTCCATGCATTTATTTCATCTATTTTATTTTTTAGTACATTCCGGTTTTGAATCGTATCATAGTGGAGGTCTGTCAGCAAAATTACTCTATAATTAGCTTGGACTTTATCCGTGGAAATGGTATATTCCGTTGGGACAATATTTCTTATTTGGTAAGCGCCGAAACCGAGAAGCAGGCATGTGATACAAACCGGGACAAGGCCGCTGTGGTAAATACTGCGAAAGGTCCGGTACCATCTCTCTTCCCTGCACTTTCTCCCCACACGCCGTATGACAAAAGCCCCCACATCCATCAAAAAGAACAAAGCCATCAGGTGCAGCGCAATCAGTAGAGTCATTCTCCACAGCCAGCACAATAAGGCCACAGCCAATACTGCGCCAACCCGCAGCAGACGGATGTTCCATTTCTTAACCGGGATTCCATAGAGCGACAGCCATCTGCCTGTCAGCCAATAAAGGCCGGATGCCAGTGCTAGCAGCATCCCAACTAATATAAATATAACCACAGCGTTTTCTCCTCCTGCTTTCTATATAGATATCGATATGAATGAATATTCCGAAGATTTTGCAAATCGCTGCGCTTCCACTTACCTTCCGGGTCTTAAAACAGTCCCCGGATCATATCGGAAAAGACCTTTTGGATAATCTCCGGGCATTCCTGGTCATACTTCAGATTCATATGAAGCAGGCTGGTCAGCACGGCCTCCAGCCGGATATCATTTTCCCTGCTGTTTTCAAGCGGACAGGATTCGTAAATCTTCTTCGTTAGTAGTTTGATCAGATAAGGTTCCGACAGCGACATATCCCGATGCCGAAAGAGCCGGCAGCAGTGATCGAGATTTTGATGAATGGTATCCTTAAGTTTATCCAGAAACTGTTCCGGCTGTGTAAGAAAAAGCGGAAAATAATCCATGGAAGCAATAAATTTGTCCAAAAATACCTGTATCAGCCTATCGTGAAGATCGTCGATATTCTGAAAATGAAGATAAAAGGTACCTGTATTGATTTTTGCCCTGCGGGAAAGCTCCCTGACCGTTATTTTTTCAAACGGCAGTTCTTCCAGCATATCCAGAAAAGACGACTCTACGGCCTCCAGCGTTTTTATCACTCTCAGATCATTTTCATTCATTAATCTCTCTCCTGTTTTATGAAATTTTCTAAACAGTATCTTAGTCGCCCGCAGTATCTCATCACTGAAAATAACCGACACAAAAAAAGAGTACAGAGGCTTTTCACACTCAAATGGATAGGGACGGAAAAAAGCATATACTCTGGAAAGTCTGTATTCAGTTATCAACGCTTACTAACGTCTGGAACGCCTATAAAATATTTACGACAGCAAATTATGCAGAACCTCCAGCAGCCTGTTTATATCTATAGGCTTCGCAATATGGTCGTTCATGCCGGCGCTGCGGGCCTTGACCACATCGGCGGCAAAAGCGTCCGCTGTCATCGCCACAATAGGGACTGTCTGCGCGTCGCTTCGTTCCAGAGAACGGATGGAGCCGGCGGCGTCGTATCCGTTCATAACCGGCATCTGGATGTCCATCAAAATAGCGTCATAAAATCCGGGGGCCGAAGCTTGAAAAGTATCCAGAGCCAGCTGCCCGTTTTCTACGGTATCCACGTCTATATGCTGCATTTGCAGCAGTTCCACAGCGATCTCACGGTTCAGATCATTATCCTCCACAAGCAGTACACGCCTGCCGTACAGAACCGGCCATTTTTCTTCCTCCGAGGCTGCTGTCTCCAGCTTGTCGGAATCCAGGAATAACTGCAGGACCTGCAGCATTTTGGACTTAAAGAGGGGCTTGGTAATAAAAGCATCGGCGCCTGCACGCAGAAATTCTTCCTCGATGTCGGAATAATCGTATGCGGAGATAATGATAATAGGGACATCTTTACCCAGTGATTTCCTTATCTCTTTTAAGGTTTCCAAACCGTCCATCTCCGGCATCTTCCAGTCCAGGATAACGGCGTAGAAATCCTCTTTTTGCGCGTGTGCTTCAGAAACCATGCGCAGGGCCTCCGCTCCGGATAATACCCAGCAGCCCTTCATTCCCAATTCGTTTAAAAGCGCCGTGGCGCTTTCACATGTTATCTGATCGTCATCCACCACCAGCACCGGCAGACCGGCCAGCTCACGATTGCCCGATTCCTCTTTCTCACATAGTTCCAGCGGAATCGATACGGTGAATTTGCTTCCTGCACCCAGCTCACTTTCCACCTCGATCGTACCGTTCATGATACGGACGATATTGTCCGTAATCGCCATCCCAAGCCCCGTCCCCTGCAATTTGCTGATGCGGGGGTCCTCCGCCCGCGAGAAGGGCTCGAACAGATAAGGCATGAATTCTTCGGAGATCCCGATGCCATTGTCCGTACAGATAAATTCATACTGGCTTTTGCCGGAAGAAAGGGTACGGGTTTCATCCATTCTCAGGCTGATGCTGCCGCCTTCCGGCGTATATTTTATGGCATTTGAAAGCAGATTCATCAGAATCTGCTGTAACCGGTCGCCATCCGCGATAACCTTCTCGTGGCTTACCTGGCCGATACTGATCTGGAACTGCTGCTTCTTTTCGGTGATCAGCGGGCGGCACACATCTGTGACACTCTGAATCAGATCCGGGAGATTGACCTCTTCCAGGGTGAGATCGATCCTGCCGCTTTCGATTTTGGACATATCCAGGACTTCGTTGATCAGGCTTAACAGATGCCTGCTGGAAGTGCCTATTTTGTTCAGACAGTCCCGAAGCTTATCAGGGGAGTCCAGATTGGCCTGTGCAATTGCGGCCATACCCATGATTGCGTTCATGGGCGTACGGATATCATGGGACATGGAGGAAAGGAAGTCGCTCTTGGCCGAACTTGCCACCCGGGCCGCGTGATAGGCGTCTTCCAACGCCATATGCTGTCTCTCCTGTTCTTCCCGTTCCTCTGTCATATCAATGCCGACACTGTAAAAGGATTCAATGCCATCCCAGCTGTCCTGGCTGCTGACATAACTCAGTGTAATCGTGCAGATCTTTGTTCTTTTATCCCGGGTGATGATACGCGCTTCCATAATAGTATCCTCACCTGTTTTCATCGCGTTTTTCATCAAAGTGATGGCACGCTCTTTGTCCTCCGGATGCATATAGAGACACTGGGAATGTAATTCTTCTTCAAATTGTTCCTGGGTATAACCGATCATCTGCAAAAATCCACCGCCGTACCAAAGGATCGTGCTCATATCCCGGGCGTCCACCCGGGCCAGTCCGCCGGGAATGGTCCTTAGAATCGCTTCCCGCTCCCGGTCCTTTTTTGCCAGCTTATATTCCAGGCTGTAATTGTCATGCGACAGCTCCAGCCTCGCCCTGCGCCCATTCCAGTCCACGATCCGGTTTTTGATCATAAAGGTGCGGTCTAATACCGGATTATAAAATTCCCATTCATAGAATTCCGTTTCTGTTATACGGTCGTTGGTGCAAAAAGGGCAGGGGGAAGTGCGGCCCTGAATGACCTCGTAGCACTTACAGCCAACCATCGATTGAAACGAACGGCCCAGTGTCTCGCAGGCGGTTTTATTGAGATACAGCAGTTCATAGGTCTCAATGTCGCTTACGTAAGCGTTGCCTATATATTCATCCAGCATCCATGGAAAATAGCCGGCCCGTTTCTTTAAACTCTCTAATGAATCCATCATGTTCTCCTTCGGTACAAATAACTGATTCCTGTATTTGGTGTTTCAGCCGATGAATCAGCTATTTCAGCCGAGCCACACCTTGTTCATATCCCAATTTATACTGTAGAGTATAACAAAATCTGACAAAAATAGCAACCATATTGCATACCGGCAGATTCCAAGGGGTTACCCGTTTTCGCATACCCATTTTTGCAAAGTAGAAATAATACGAAATAAATGCTATACTGATTTTTGAACCATGACCGATTTTTCATTAATAAGGAGAGGGATCAACGTTGGAAAAAGATATGGAATTGTACCAGGTGGTTTACAATATCCTGGTTACCCAAATAGAATTCGGTACATACCGGTACGCAGATCATCTGCCTACCATAGAGGAAGCCAGCAGGTTTCTTCAGGTTTCGTGGGATACGGTTCGGGCCGCGTACCTCAGGCTTAAACATAATGGGTATATCGATCTCACCAAAAGAATGGGGGCTACGGTAAAAATTGCCTACAAGGAATCGGAAATCCAACAGCATATCCGGGATTTTTTCTCGGTGCGCCAAAACGCCCTGATCGATCTGAGCCGATCCATGCGCCCTTTGTTCAGCCACGCCCAATGGCTGGGTTTAAAAAGCGCATCGCCCCAATTGCTGGATGAGATCGACCGGCTTGCCATGCTAAGGGATATTCTTCCGCCCTATTCTATGATGCAGCATCTCCAGCGGATCTATGGCGCTTTGCACAATGAACTGCTCATGCGTTTTGTCTGGCATACGTTCATGTTTTTTCAAGCTCCTTTCCTGAGTATCCCAACGAACCTGAAAAACTTCCCGGAGGAGAGTTCTCCTCTTCTCACCATGACAGAATGCTGCCGCCAAAAAAACTGGCCGGAGCTTCGAACGTGCGTTGAGCATTTTCAGCAGGAGTTATCCGCCGCGCTATGCCGGTTTTATGACGATATGAATCCAACTGACACGAAAGACCGGCAGATATCCTATTCCTGGAACAGTTATAAAAAGCCGTCCCAGATCTGCTATTCCCTTGGTATGGAGCTTCTGATCAGCATCAGCCGGGGAGATTATGAGGCCGAAAGCTTTTTGCCTTCTCTCGAACGGCTGGCGAAAGAAAAACAGGTCTCCGTCAGCACGGTCCGCCGTACGCTCCAGCTGCTGGGCAATATTGGCGCTACCAGATCTGTGAACGGAGTCGGCACACAGATCCTGCCATTGGAAGAATGCGCAAAAAACTGCGACTTTTCCCAGCCGAACGTCCGGAAACGGCTGCTGGATTTTGCGGAGAGTCTGCATTTCCTGGCTTTATCCTGCAAAATATGTGCAAAAGACACGCTTTCAACCCTTGACGCCTTATCCAGAACCCGCTGGAAAGAACGGCTTATATACATCAAGCAGGCAAATCGGTACGAACTCGTCGTATATATATCCCTTGAATGTATTTGCGCCCTGTCTCCCAGCCGTGTCATCCGGACCGTGTACGAAGAGCTGCTGCAGCAGCTCTTCTGGGGATATCCCACACGGAATATGCATGGAGATCAGAAGGCCATCAACGCATTCTACCGGCCTTATTATGACTCGTTGCTGGATTCTTTCGATCGGGGGGATTCAGAGGGCTATGCGGATCAATTGGAAGAAATCATGATGTATGAAGTCCGGTTTGCGGTGGAACAGCTGGTAAAGCTTGGCATCAGGGAAGCGGCTGATCTGGTGCTGCCGTAGATAATACAAAGCGCTGTGTGGGGTACCCAAACTCCGTCAGAAGCTCGGCCTCCGCAAATCCCAGATCTTTGATTTCCCGGCGCTGTCCGGTATCCGCTTTGTCGCCCTCCCGGTAAGTGGTGATACTGATGTCCCGGCCGGTTTGCAATTCGTCCATAACTTTTCGAAGAAAAGCCTTTTGAATCCCCCTGTTTCGATAAAGGGGATGGCAGCCCATAAAATCTATGCTGCCGGTATTATATGAAAACAGCAGGATGCCAATGGCCATCTGCCGGTCTTTTAGGATCAGGGCCTGTCCGGTTTGAATTCGTTGCCTTAGCACCTTGATATAGTCCTGTTCGTCCAAATAAGGGAAACCGTCAATGACCAGCCGCACCAGTTCCATCCAGCGCGGTATGTCTTCTTCTGCTGCATATTCGATCTTCCAGTTTATCTGGTCTTTCACATGAAGCATTTCAAAGTTCCCTTTTAAATTATATTTTAGCTGAAGCGGGTAAAACTTTTCATTTTCCCGATATCTGCTGGGCGGCATCTTATACATGGCGGTAAATATATTCGTGAACGCCTGCTGGCTTTCATAGCCGGCAAGCAGCGCGATGTCCAGAATATTTTTATCGGAAAACACCAGCAGCTTGGCGCTTTGCGTCAGCCGCCGCCTGTTAAGATATTCATGCAGAGTTATGCCTACTGCGCCGGTAAACATGCGGTGTAAATGATATTTTGAATAATGGACCGCGTCTGCTACACGGTCAAGATTCAGTTTTTCCGTCAGATGTTCTTCCATATATTCGATCACGGATACGATATCATCAATTCTATAATTTGGCATAGCGCTCCTCCTAACGGCCTATCATTATACACGTGTCCCGCTTACAACGTTTCATCATTCTTGCTGACTTTGCTTTTTCATCCATTCTACCGCAAAAAAATACGGATGAAAAGCAAAAACCCCGGAAAAAACCGGCCTGTTTTTACAGCGCCATGACTTTTTCCGGGAGTTTTGCTTTTCAATATTCCCAAGACTGCGGGCGGTTGATGAAACAGCCTAGCAGTTGCTGACGTATCGCTGATAAAGATCCTGAAACACTTGGATGTGAATCTGTTCATCCAGGATAATACGCTTGAGATTTTCCACAATATTACAGTCTTCTATACGCTCGAGCTGATACTGGTATTTCTCGATCGCCCGTTCCTCGCCCTGTATTGCGTAAGTCAGCAGTTGGGAAAGCTCCACGGGATATTGATTATACCGGGGAGTCCAGTAGGCCATTTGATTTCTGGAACGGGTCCAGAGCCTGGGATCCACCCCCAGCTGCAGCGCCAGCGTGCCAAAGATCTCCAGATGATGCATCTCCACAATGCTTACATGATGGAAACAGCTGGCGATTTCCGCACAGTATGCGGTCCGCAGATGATTGTAAAAATACAGGCTGACCGCAGACATTTCGGAATTGTTACCGCCCACATTATCCAACATGGCAAAAGCATATGTACGGTTCTCGCATAACGCCTTAACAGGGGGATAAGGCAATTTTGCCTGATATAAAGGGCCTCCCTCACCGGCGGCTTGTGCCTGCTGGGAGTGCTGCTGCATCTGCTGCTGGGGCTGCTGTTGCGACTGTTGCAGAGACTGTTGCTGAGGCTGTGCCTGAGACTGCATTTGCTGTTGGGCTTGTTGGCGCATCTGCTGCATCTGCTTCTGCCCTTGCTGAACCTGCGCCTGCTGCATATATTGCTGCTGTTGTGATACATATTGCTGCTGAACATGCTGCTGGGACGTTAAAGACTGCTGGGTATGCGCGGACGCGGCAGAGGTCTTCTGACAATTGGAATCCGGCGTTTGATTTCCTTCCATAGTTCATTCCCTTTCCTGAAGAATTTATTCTATTATCACCATATGAAAGGGAAGGCGGATTTAGACCTGTCACAGTTCCAGCCTGCAGCTGCCGCACTTCTCAAACTCCAGAAGATTCCGTACCCCGCAGGATACCATGCTCTCCACCGCCTCGATCGTATAGAACGCCATATGCTGCGTCATGGTAACATTAGGAAATTGCCGCAGATAGGCCATCTCCCGATTGCTGATAATATCGGTCCTGCGGTCCTTATGGTAGATCCCCTCTTCATTTTCAATCACATCAAGTCCCAGGGCGCCGATTTTTTTCGTTTCTATACCGTCTAACAGCGCCTCCATATCAATCAGCTCTCCTCTGGCCGTATTGATCAGAATCACCCCGTCTTTCATCTGACTCATAGCGGACCGGTCGATCATGTGATATGTTTGCGCATGTAACGGCACATGAAGGGAGATGATATCGCTATCCCGGTACAGCGTATCCAGCGGGACGAAAGTTACCTGATGTTCCAAGTCAGGAACCGGATGGCGGTTAAAAGCCAGGATCCGGCAGCCAAATCCCCGCAAATTTTCAATAACCGTGCGCCCGATCTTGCCGACTCCCACGATACCGACGGTAAGATTGCGCATCTCCCTACCCTCCAGGCCCGGAAGCGAATAATCGTTGACATTGCCCCGATAAAGGGCCTGCTTATAATTTCTCAGAGACATTAGCATAAGCATGACCGCATAGTCGGCGACGCCATTCGGCGCATAATCCGCGTTACTGACTTTTAATCCGATAGACCTGGCATATTCCACATCGATATGGTTGTATCCAATCGTGCGGGTGGAAATATATCGGACGCCCCGTTCCTTCAGACAATCCAAAATGCCTGCATCCAGTCGGCTTCTGCCGAGAACCGATATCCCTGCGCTGTCCGTCAGCATCCTAAGATTCTTCATATTGAGAGGGTCCGGACAAAGCACAAGATCCAGGTGTTGGTCCCGGGCTAACTTTTCAAAAAAAGGCCTCTCGTCTTCTCTAACTTCAAATGCTGTTATTTTCATAGTAACATCCTCCTGGCCATGAAATAAAATACCGAGTAAGTTTTGGCATTTCTATGATACAACAGGAGGATGATTCCGCGCAAACACACGGTTTAAAGCATTTATGAATCAACGCTTTAGCGTAATTTATATCCTATGCAACGCACATAATACAGTAAAAAAAGATAGTTAAAAAAGAGGTTATCTCTGCCCTTTCGGTTCTAGATAACCTCTTTCCTGTCATTTAAAATACGCTTACGCATCCAATTCCTTTTTCTCCGCCATTCCACTGAGGAATTTTACCATCACCGGTATATAAGTGATACTGAAAATCAGAACGGCCGCGATAACAACCGCTTTCTTATGCTTTTCGGAGACAGCGGCTCCGATCAGGATACCCAGAGCCAGCAAACACAGCTTGATCAGCGTCATATCGCTGACATCCATGGACTGGATATACTCCTTTGCGTTATCCAGATACTTTTTTACAGCCTCCCATACATTCTTCATCCGTTCTACCTTCCTTTCTTAGCGCCGTCAGGCAAATAATTTTCCAACGAGAGCATTCACCAGTTTTCCGTCGGCTCTGCCCTTTACTTTGGGCATCAGCTCTTTCATGATACGGCCCTTATCTTTTCCCGTAGGTTCCGATATGCCAAGGTCATCCAGCACCTGCCGGATCACGGCCTGAATCTGTTCCTCACTCATTTCTTCCGGAGCGAATTCTTTGTAGACAGCCAATCTGGCCCGGCATTCCTCCAGGATATCCGTTCTGTCGGCGGGACAGGAATCCATAGTTTCCTTGGTCTGTTTAATCTCTTTCGCAATAACCGCATTCTCTTCCGCCTCGGTTAGTTCTTCCCTTTTATCAATCTGGACGTTTTTCAGCGCGCTTAAAAGCATGGAAAGAGAATCCTTGCGGCTTTTATCCTTATTTTTCATGGCGGTAACCATTTCCGCCCGTATCTCGTCAATCTTACTCATAACATGCACTCCTTTTTGTTTGATTTGCTATTTTCCAATCTTTGTAGTTTTTCTTTTATTATAGTGAACCGGACGGGTTCACGCAAGGGGTTTTGAAAATGAATTTGCATCCGCGGGACCATAGCAAATTTTCTGATATTCCTGTATAATAAAATTGCCTCGAAAAAACTCGCTGATATACCAAAAAGAGAAAGGAAGAACCGCCATGACCTATACCATTCGACAAGTAGCGGAAAAAGAGGGAATCACCACACATACCATCCGATATTATGACCGGGAGGGACTGCTTCCCCTGCTGGAAAGGACGGATAGCGGAATCCGGAAATTTTCAGAGGAAGACATCCATTGGCTGGAGCTGATCTGCTGCCTTAAGAACTCCGGGATGCCGCTTCACAGGATCAAAGAATTTATGAATCTGTGCCTGCAGGGAGAAGCCACCTGTGAAGAAAGAAAACAGATACTGGTAGAACATAAACAGGCGATCCTAAAGCAGATGGAAGTATTGGAGACAAGTCTGAACACCGTGAATTATAAGATCGATCATTACCGTGAAATCGGTATCTTTCATATCGACCGCAAAGACTGATGGAAAATGGGAACGTGCCGGCATAAAAAGCGGTTTGAAGCACCACTTTTTATGCCGGCACGTTTTGCAGCATACTGCTACTCTTCTCCAACGACCTTATAGGTCTCTTCGACAATCCGTTCCATAGCGTTTAAGATGTTTTCATATCCGGTACACCGGCACAGATGGCCGGAGATCATTTTGCGCAATTCCTCGCGGTTATATTTCTTGCCGGTTCCGACGATTTCCACCGCGGTCATGATCAGGCCCGGTGTACAGAAACCGCATTGAACGGCCGCCTCGTCGATAAATGCCTGCTGTATGGGACTTAATTCGCCGTTCGGCCCTTTCAGGCCTTCTACGGTCAGAATACGGCGTCCCTCGGCCCACATAGTCAGATAGATGCAGGAATCTATGGCTTCTCCGTCCACCAGGACGGTACAGGCGCCGCACTCTCCCACTTCACAGCCCTTCTTTACACTGGTGAGGCCCAGCCGGTCCCTTAAGGTGTCCACCAGCGCTTCTCTCTCATCAACCGCCAGTTCCACTTCTTTATCATTTACGATCATTTTGATTACTTTAAGCATGGATCTCACCTCCTGCATAGATGACAGCCTGGGCCAGCGCCCGGCGGCTCATTTCTTCGATCAGCTGCAGCCGGAATTCCCGGGAGGCTCTCCAGCTGGTTCTGGGATTTACTTCTTCCAGGACACCCTTTCCAACGGCGTTTAAAAGCTCCTGCCCTAAGGGCATCCCCTTTACGCTTTCCTCCGTCTTCGTACAGCGCATCGGAGTGGGGGCGGCTACACCGAAAGCGATCCTTAGGTCTTCCACCGCTGTTTTATCTGCATTCAGCTTAACGTGAACCGCGCAGCCCATCGTGGCGATCTCCATAGCTTCCCGTTTTCCATACTTAATATAATGGCCGCCAAAGCCTTCATAATTTTCCCTGGTGATTCGGACTGCGGTCAGAAGTTCTGTGTGCTCCCGCACCGTACGGCCCGGTCCCGAATAAAATTCCTGTATCGGAAGCAGGCGCACTCCGTCAGGCCCGGTCAATTCCAGAACCGCATTCAGGGCAAACAGGCTGGACGCGCTGTCCGCGCTGGTGACTCCGTTACAGACATTCCCCCCGATCGTTCCGATATTGCGAAGCTGGGGGCCTCCGGCCTGATCCACCGCATTACCCAGAATAGGGATATGCTTTTTAATTATATCGTTGTTGGTGATGTGGGAAAATGTAGTGGCCGGTCCGATCACTATGGTTCCGTCATCTTCCATTCGGATCCCTTCAAGCTCCGGAATTCCATGGATACTGACTAAAGAACAGCCGGCCATTTTGCCTTCCCGGATCTTGATCAGCACGTCGCTTCCTCCGGAGATAATGACGGCGTCCGGATCTTCCCGGAGGGCACGGATACAATCCGCCACATCCTTTGCCTGATAGTATTTTTCTATATCATACATCGTCTATACCTCCTCTAGATCAATCCTGCTTCTTTAAAATGTGACACCAGCTTCTGCGGATCAAGCGGCAGGGAATCCACCGCCACTCCCGTCGCGTGCAGCAGCGCATTTCGGATCGCGGGTGCGACCGGAATCGCCGGCGGCTCGCCTAACGCCTTGTTTCCGAAGGGGCCGGTCGGATCATCCAGCTGGACAAAATCCACATGCAGATCCGGCGTATCCATAGCGGTCGGAAGCTTGTAATCCAGCAGATTGTCATTCAGAGGCCGCCCGGACCGGTCGAATAAAAGCTGCTCACTCAGGGCATATCCAAGTCCCATACTCATACCGCCGTGGACCTGGGCTTCAGCCAGCTTCGGATTGATGAGGGTACCGCTGTCATGAACATTTATAATATTCAGCACTTTTATCTTACCCAGAGGCATATCCACTTCAACTTCCGCAAAGCAGGCGCCGCTTGAGAAGGTATTTTCCTTACAGTGATAGGTGGACTCCGCCGTGATATGAACAGAGCGGTCCAGGCTGTAGAAGGCCTCCGTAGCCAGCGCTTCCAGAGTCACCAGGCATTCTCTGCTCTCTTTATCAACCACATTGTTATCCTGTATATCCAGAGCGTCCGAGGGCATCTTCAGCAGATAGGAACCATAGTCCAGAATCCGTTCCTTTAAAAGCTGAGCGGTCTGCTTTAAAGCCTTGCCGCTGACATAAGTCTGTCTGGATGCATAGGCGCCGGTATCAAAAGGACTGATATCGGTATCCTGCGTGGAGACAATATAAATACGGTCTTCCGTAATTCCGGTTACTTCGGCGGCCATCTGGGTAAATACCGTATCCGCGCCCTGGCCGATCTCGGTAGCGCCCATCTGCAGCTGTATGGACCCGTCCTGATTCAGGATCATGCGGCAGGAAGCGGTTTCCAGCGAAATGGGGTAAACGCCGGTTTTATAACAGAATATCGCCATTCCGACGCCGCGGCGCACCGGTCCGGTCTGATTCCCGTATGCCTTGCGCTTTTCATCCCAATGGATATAATCTCGGCCCTTTTCCATACATTTTTTTAAACCATAGCTGTTAAATTTCACTTTGGTGTGGGGGTCCACATAACCTTCCGGCATGCAGTTCTTAAACCGGAATTCGAGCGGATCCATACCGATCGCGTTAGCCAGATCGTCGGTGAGACATTCCGTCGCAAAATCCGATTGGGGGATGCCGTAGCCGCGCATGGCCCCGCCGACGGTAATATTCGTATATACGGTATAACTGTCGGACTCCAGAGCTTTTTCTTCGTGATAGAGCTGTTTAAACGCATTAGCCGCGTTGGCTACGATGGCGTGGCCGTGGGACGCATATCCGCCCTGGTTGGAATAGGCCTCGAATTTACGGGCGACTAAAGTGCCATCTTCCCGCACCGCGCCTTTTACGTGGAATTTTATGGCGTGACGCACTCTGGTACAAGCCAAAGTTTCTTCTCTGGTCAGTTCCAGGCGTACGCCTCTGCCTCCCACCTGAGTGCAAAGGAACGCGTTTAACGGTTCATATAATACATCCTGCTTATTGCCAAAGCCGCCGCCGATATAGGGCTTGATCACCCGGATCTGTCCCCAGGGAACCCCAAGAGCCTGGCCGATCACCCGGCGGACGATGTGGGGAATCTGGGTGGAGGATGTGACGATAATCTTGCCGTTTGCCATATAAGCGTAAGAAACCGGCACCTCCAGATGACAGTGCTGGACGGGCTGGGTTTCGTAAGTTCTTTCAATCACATGTAAGGAGGGCTCTTCTTTAAGCGCCTGGTCAAAAGTCATATCCCCAAGCTGAAAGGAGGAATGCGCCAGAACATTTCCCGGCTTTTCCTCATGGAGAGTCGTGGCGCCCTCTGCCATAGCCTCATCCGTAGTCAGAAGAGGTTCATAGACCTCATACTCTACCTTAACCAGACGTGCTGCCCGATTAGCTGCGATTTCATTTTCTGCAATAACTGCGGCGATATCATCGCCATAGACGCGGACTCTGGTGTTCAATAGCTTTCTGTCCGACACATCCTGGTGAGCGGCTTCCACGGACCAGGGATGGCCCGGGGTGGGGAACTGTATATCCGGTACATCGAAACAGGTGACGATTTTTACCACGCCGGGGACTTTCAGTGCTTCTTCCAGATCAAAGCTTTTCACCACGCCGTTGGCGATGGTGCTATGTACGACTTTTGCCACCAACAGGTCCTTGGGTGCCAAGTCCGCCACATATTTTGCTCCACCGGTAACCTTTTCGTAAGCGTCGACACGTTTTAACTCTTTACCGACTCCCATTGTTAAAACCTCCTTACATATGCCAATGTACCAACCTACAGGTCAAACTACCCTGCCGGCCGGTACATTGGTATAAAAATTTTTAATTAAAGACGTATCTGGTTATAAGAATATGTATTTTAGAACAAATAACACCGCCAGTATATACATGACAATGCTGATCGACTTTCTGTTTTCCTTACCTGCAACCAGATTAATGATTACATAGGAGATAACGCCCATGGCGATACCTTCGGAGATACTGTACATAAACGGCATAGCAATGATACAGATAAATGCAGGAATTCCCTGGGTAGGATCTGCGAAGTTGATCTTTAAGACTGCGCTGATCATCAGGAAGCCGACAATAATAAGGGCCGGCGCCGTAGCAAAGGAAGGAATGGCCAGGAAAATAGGGGAAAGGAACAAGGCCAAACCAAACAGAATCGCTACTACAAAGGAGGTCAGTCCTGTTCTGCCGCCTTCGGAAACACCGGAAGCGCTTTCTACGAACGTTGTGGTAGTGGAGGTACCTAACAGAGCACCAACGGATGTACCGATAGCATCTGCCATCAAAGCGCCTTTGATCTTAGGCAGTTTTCCGTTTTCATCCAGCATATCCGCCTGGGATGCCACACCAATTAAAGTTCCCAGTGTATCGAACATATCCACAAACAAAAAGGCGAAGATAACAACAAAGAAATCCAGCGACAACGCACGTGAAAAATCCAGTGCCAGCAATGTCGGCATAAGGCTGGGGATCGCAATTCCATTGGAAAAGTCGGGCAGCAGGCTAAAGAAGCCCATCTCCGCATTCGGCTGATACAGACCAACCAGCTGGCAGATAATACCCAGAATCCAGGTTGCCAGAATACCAAGCAGAATGTGTCCTTTTACTTTTTTAACAATTAAAATTGCGGTGATGAGAACCCCGATAATGGCCAGTAATACGGTGATCCCTTCGGTAAAGAAAGTTCCGGAATCAGCCGAGCCTTTAAATGAGAAGATCGTCACTAATGTAGAATCGGAATTCGTAACAAGTTTGGCATTCTGCAGACCGATGAAGCAGATAAACAGACCAATGCCGGCGGATACCGCATGCTTCAGTGACATGGGAATCGCGTTGAAGATGGCTTCCCGCACGTTAGTCAGGGAAAGCAGGATAAAGATAAGACCTTCGATGAAGACTGCGGCCAGCGCCATCTCCCAGGTATATCCCATATTGATAACTACAGTATAGGCGAAATACGCGTTCAAGCCCATGCCTGGAGCCAGTGCAAAAGGATAGTTGGAGAAAAGCGCCATTAGAACAGTTGCGATCAGGGAAGCCAGCGCGGTTGCCGTAAAGACCGCCCCATTATCCATGCCGGCTGCGCTCAGGATAGATGGGTTGACTGCCAGGATGTAAGCCATGGTCATAAAGGTTGTTACGCCTGCGATGACTTCGGTCTTTACATCGGTGTGGTTTTCCTTGAGATGGAAAAATTTGTCTAGTGCGTTCATTTTGTTTCCCCCTTTATTAAAAATGATTATGATAGAGCAGCTTTCTTTTCGCTGCCTACATACTTATTCTACCAGATTTGATGTCCCCCGACAAACTTTTTCGTTATATTTTTGTCATCTGACAGATAAATCACCCTCTCCACCCGTTCGGGTATGGAAAGTTTCAGCGGAGTCGCCAGATTGCTGTCATCGATCACCAGTGCGTCCAGCTCATATCCCGCATCAAAACTCCCTGCTTTTCCAAAGAATGAACCGCCGCCGACTGTTCCCAGATAGAAAGCTTCCTGTACGGTCAATGGCTTCATGGTGTCGTCCGTCAGCCGCCACCGGAGCTTGGAAACCTGAATGGCATCCGCCATCGCCCGGAAAACAGAGCCGACGGTACCCCCTGCCACGTCGCTTCCAAGCCCCACCCGAAGGCCTTCATCCAGGAACTTGCGCACCGGAGCGATCCCGGAGGAAAGATTCGTATTGGACTGCGGACAATGTGCGATATATACACCGCGCTCCTTCATCCGACGGATTTCGTCATCTGAAGAGGATACACAATGAGCCATAATGGTCTTGCAATCACCCCCGAACAAGCCAAACTGGTCATATGCGTCCCCGTAAAAAGCGGAGGAAGGACAAAGTTCTTTTACCCAGGCAATCTCACCCTGATTTTCAGAAAGGTGGGACTGCACCGGCAGCTGGTATTTTTTCTGTATTTCTTTTAAGAGCCGCATCAGCTCATCGGAACAGGTGGGAATAAACCGGGGCGTCAGGATCGGCTGGACATTGCGGTACTTGCCGGCCACATCTTCAATCCAGGCGGCCGTATCCGCTGCGGACTGCTCCGCGCCGGCTTCGCATAGGATATCCGGGCTGTTACGGTCCATATTTACTTTGCCGACCATGGTTTTCATTCCGGTTTCTTCCAGCAGATCCATCAAAAGCTCTGTGGCCGGGACATGCAGGGTCGCAAAGATACAAGCTCTGGTGTTTGGCCCATTCTTCATGTCCTCCACGAAGATCTGATAGGCCGTTTTCGCGTATTCCAGATCCGCGTATTTGGATTCTTCCGGGAACGTATGGGTATTCAGCCAGTCCAGCAGTTCCAGATCCATTCCCAGTCCCCGGAACGCATACTGGGGAGCGTGTACGTGAAGATCTGTCAGCCCCGGCAAAATCAGCTGATCCTCACAGTCAATGAGCGGCAGATTCCGGTACTGTTCCGGAAGTTCTTCGTATACGCCTTCTGAAATCCCGTCCACACAGACGAGATAACCGTCCGCCACGGTCCTGAAATGATCTTTATCCTGACTGTAGCAGATATTACCTTTTAGAACAAAGGACTCTTTTTGCATGGATACCACCTTCTTCATTTTATTATTTTTATGGCTGCAATTATAAGTTTCTGCAGCAATTCCGGGCAAATAAAAAAACCACCGGATTTTTCTACAATTTCCAAGCCCTATAGAAGGACTGTACGGAAACTTATAGAAAACTATTTACGGTAGTTTGTAGAGACGTTCAACCAATTATGAACATATATAAGTTTTACTTTATTCAGTTGTATTTCTATAATACGTCTTAACTAATTACAAATACATTATAACTACTATTGTGCATTGCGTCAACCATATAAACATAATCCGCAAATTGTTTGGATATAATTACCAATGTAATACCTAAAAATTTGTTAGCTATTTACAATAAAATTAAGGCATAAATGGGATTGCCAAATTCTTCTGCTTGTGTTATAATTTCTTTCGGATTCAGTTTTTTGGTTTGGGGCATTAGCGCAGCTGGGAGCGCGCCACACTGGCAGTGTGGAGGCCACGGGTTCGAGTCCCGTATGCTCCATTTTGAATATTATAAGGAAGTTCCAAGTATTTTTATAATCGTCCTGAGAGGGGCGGTTTTTTTATTCTATAAGAAAGTCTGCCTATGGAATAAAAGCCCTCCATAGGATCGCACTGCGGCGGAAAGGAATGATACTATATGACTGAGGAATTAGGTCACAGGTCTTTTCGGTCGAAAGAATGCATATTGAGGTGTGTCCCATGGATGACCCTGATCGCGTATGTTAAAATTTCACTAAAATTCGACAAATTTTAGGAGGTTGCATGATGAGCCAGTACAAATTGCTGCTTCAAGGCATTCTTACGGACCGAATTCTAGTTTATAGAACAGCGAATCACTTTACCCAGGAGCAAATGGCAGAACTGCTCCGTATTTCTCCCCGTTCTTATTTTGACATAGAACACGGGAAATACTGCTGTTCCGCGATTACTCTTATATTTTTTATGTTAATACTATCAAAAGCCGATGTCTTAGACTTTCTGGATGAATTTCGGCTGCGTGCAGAAAGGAAAGATACGGATGATGTTGCATAACCTTGGAGAAACGTTAGCAAAGTTCAGACATGCTGCCGGCCTGACTCAGCAGGAGGCTGCAGATCGGATACATATCTCGAGGCAATGTCTGGGAAACTGGGAGACAGGGACCAGGGAACCCCGGTTCACAGACGTTGTACAGCTCTGTCAGCTGTACGGGATTGGACTGGAGCAGCTGTTAAAAGTATAGAAAAAGGGCCTTCACAGGCCCTTAAACTTTGTAATACAATAGGATATTCTAAGCTTTAATAACTACCATCTGAAAGCTTCTTCCATTGCTGCTTTCACCTTCGGCACGACATAATGGCTGCCGCCCCGGTCTTTCACATCTTCTATCATCATCGTAATCATCAGCTGCTGGCCGGAATCCTGAGCGGTAAATGCGGTGAACCAGCCCAGTTCCGTACCGGTCGTATCATCTTTGGAGGCCTTAATCTCAGCAGTGCCGGTCTTTCCGGCAATAGTGCGCCCGTCGATTCTGGCCTCGTGCCCAGTGCCTTTTGGATCTTCCACCACCTGAATCAAATCCTCTTTGATCACATCCGCGGCCTGCGCGGGTATCGCCTGTTCCTTCCAGAAAGAGCCTGACGGATCTTCTTGATATTCAAGGGTCGGGGATATAAGGCTCCCCTGGTTGACAAATGCTGAATAGATAGCCGCCAGATGCAGCGGATTTACCAGCACCTCACCCTGTCCATAACCGCTGTCGGCCAGCTGGATGTTTGTCTTAAAGCCTTCCTCGGATGTGATTTGGGAATTGGACATCCCATACTGGAACGGAATATCCTCTCCAAAGCCCAGCGATTTGGCCGTCTTGCTGAAATTATCCTTACCAATCTTAAGAGCCGCTTTGGCAAAATAAATATTATCGGAATAAACCAGCGCGTTTCGTAAATTTGCCGCTCCTGCATATTCTTCCAGCGTGGTAACCTGATAAGAACCCCAGCTGGAATCCTCCTGCCAGCTTCTGCCGCTTGGACCGAAATCCTCATCCGCCGTGAATGAATCCGTAGACAATCCGATCGCCGCTGTCACGGGTTTGAAGGAAGAACCCGGGCACCAGGTATTTCGGAAACGGTTGTAAAGCGGCTGAGCCGGGTCCTCATTCAGAGAGGTCCATTTGGAATTGGTCATACCCATGACAAAATCATTGGGGTCAAAGGCCGGTGTGCTGACAAGAGCCAGTACCTCGCCGGTTTTCGGATTCATAGCCACAGCACAGCCGGAATCCTCGCCCAACGCTTCATAAAGCGCTTTCTGAAGACGGTAATCGATGGTCAGCTTTACATCCTCTCCCATTTTCGCATCCCGGGTCAACAGGTTCACGACCTGATCGCCGTCCGCATTCACGATATTAATCTCACAGCCGTCTATGCCGCGCAGCTGATCTTCATAGATTTTTTCAAGTCCGGATTTTCCCAGCACGGAATTGGCATTATATCCTTTGCCCTCCAGCTTTTCCAGATCTTCCGCCGTCACATTCTGGACATAGCCGGTCAGATGGGCCGCCGCTTCCTTTAACGGATAGACCCGTTCGCTGGTGTCCGATATTTTAATGCCGGGAATCTCAAGCAGCTGCACCTTTAACTCATCCGCATCTTTTGACACAGTCCGGATCGGTACAAAGCTGTCATCCTTCACCCAGCCGGCGCTCAGCGCCTTCTCGATTTTTTCCGCATCCATTTCCAGCAGATTTGCGATGGACGCGATCGTCTCATCTCTGGGTTCCGCCAGCTTGCCGGGAACGATGCCGATGGAGGACGCAGTACCCTTTTCCGCCAAAGCCATTCCGTTGCGGTCAAAGATATTTCCCCGCTCAGATTTGGTCGCGGTATTTACTTTTACCTTATAATCTTCCTGTAGCTGCGGAAAGATCATTTGGGAATACCAGTCGATCTGATACTGTTTTTCCTCATTCCGGATCAAGGTAGCGGTATTGGAAAACTGAAGCGTTCCCGCCACTGTCTCCATGGTGGTGTCATAATTGATTGCCACGGTGTCCTTTTGCTCTTCCACATTGGTAATCTGAATGCTTACGTCAGACGCTTCCACACCTTCATAGATATTCTGATTTCTGGCTATAAAGTCATCTTTTGTGACTCTTTGCCTGGTTTCGTCACAAAGGAGCTGATACATGTCCTCATAATTTCCGGTATTAATATCGGACATATACTGGGTCAGTACTTCTTCGGGCGTCGGCCCCTTATCTTTGCTCTTTAAAAACAGAATAATGCCGACTACGATTCCCACTACTACCAGTATCCCGATAATAATTCCAATCAGGAGTCCAACCCGATTTTTTCTACGCCTTTTTCTCCGGTATCTTGCCATTCCGGTTCCTCCTTATAAGCATATATTATAATTTCTATTAAAATAGCCGTCTTTTTCCGTATCATTATACTTCAAAACGAAATAACTGTCATCCTTTTTCTTATACCGGATTCTTACCGGATTTTCTCCTTATATATGCATGTAATATTCCCGGAAGCTTTCTCATAATCTGGTAAAGTCTCAATTATGAATGTTAAGTTATTCCGTTTCTGGATTTAAAATTCTTTTTCTTAAATATTACATCTGTAAGCACAGAAAGTCAATCCTGATTCTCATAAAAATTGCGAATGGCTGACTATCGCTACATCCGTTAGCGTTCTATATATAATTATGAAAAAAATATCTAGGCTTCCCTGAATGTCCATCATTTGGAATTTTAGAAATTCATATAGTATTCATAAAGGAGATTGATATTCATCAGAAATTCCAGGTTTCAAAAGTATTGGAAAGACTTGCTATTTTTATTGACAAATAAGTGCTTTTCTGGTATTATTTCACCAGTTGCTTTTTCGCGTTAAAGCGTAACGCTTTAACGTCAAAATAAATTCAAGAACATCTCAGGGGGATAAAAAATGTTCATCAAAATTTTGTTTTTACTGATCTTTTTTGCGGTTATGATCGGCGTCGGCATCTACTCCAGGCAGCACGCCAGGAGCGTGGACGGTTTCGTGCTGGGGGGACGGTCCGTCGGGCCATGGCTCACCGCTTTTGCTTACGGAACGTCCTACTTTTCCGCGGTTGTGTTCGTGGGATACGCCGGACAGTTTGGTTGGAAATACGGAATGGCCACTACCTGGATCGGAATCGGCAACGCTCTGCTGGGCAGTCTGCTGGCCTGGGTGGTTCTGGGCCGCCGGACCCGTGTGATGTCCCAGGGGCTGCATGCCGCCACCATGCCCCAGTTTTTTGGGAAACGCTTTGACAGCAATACGTTAAAAATCGTCTCATCCGCCATCGTGTTTATCTTTTTGGTTCCCTATACCGCTTCGATTTACAATGGATTATCCCGGCTTTTTGGAATGGCTTTTGATATTCCTTATGAAGTCTGTGTTATTGTAATGGCGGTTTTTACCGGTATTTATGTGGTAATGGGCGGTTATATGGCGACCGCTATCAATGATTTCTTTCAGGGAATTATCATGCTGGTGGGTATCGTAGCCGTGATCGCCGCTGTATTAAGCGGTCAGGGCGGCTTCATGGAGGCGGTGAAATCCCTGGCCATGATCGAGAGTGATGTTCCGGCGACGCTTGGACAGCCGGGGGCCTTTACTTCCTTCTTCGGTACGGATCCGGCCAACCTGCTAGGCGTTGTCATTCTAACCTCCTTAGGAACCTGGGGACTGCCGCAGATGGTACAGAAATTTTATGCGATCAAAAATGAGAAGGCGATTAATACCGGTACGGTTATCTCTACCATGTTCGCCATCGTCGTGGCCGGCGGCTGCTATTTCCTGGGAGGCTTTGGACGCCTCTTTGACAATCCGTCCCTCTATAACGAGTCCGGTATCGTCTATGACAGCATTATTCCGTATATGATGTCCACGCTTCCGGATATCCTGATCGGTATCGTCGTTGTGCTGGTACTGTCCGCGTCCATGTCCACCCTCTCCTCTCTGGTGCTGACCTCCAGCTCCACGCTGGCTCTGGATTTCCTGTACGGGAATCTTATTAAAAAAGTAAGCGAAAAGAAACAGATTATCACCATGCAGATTCTGATCGTATTTTTTATTATCGTTTCCGTGGTGATCGCGCTCAGGCCTTCCGTGTTTATCGCGCAGCTCATGGGAATCTCCTGGGGCGCCCTGGCCGGAGCTTTCCTGGCCCCGTTCCTGTATGGCCTGTACTGGAAGAAGGTTACCCGCGCCGCCGTATGGGCAAGCTTTATCACAGGAGTGGGAATTACCGTATCCAACATGTTTTTAAAATACATATCCTCTCCGATTAACGCCGGAGCCATAGCGATGGTCGTGGGCCTGCTCGTTGTTCCGGTCGTAAGCCTGGTTACACCGAAAATGAACAAAGCCAAGGTAGACGAAATGTTCACCTGCTATGACGAGGAGGTTGTCATCAAAAAGAAACGCTCCCTCGAAGAAATGTAAGACAAAAGGGGACATGTCCATTTCGATTTTTTATCGAAATGGACATGTCCCCTTTTATTATTTCCTCAGTTCGATTCCCATGGCTTCCAGAGCTTTCAGTATCCGCTCCATAGCCGCTGTCACATCTGCCTCTTCCAGGGTCTTATCCTTCGCCCGGAACACGATGGAATAGGCCATAGATTTGGAACCGGCCCGGATCTGCGCGCCTTCATAGATATCAAACAGCTGGTAGCTCTCCAGATATTGTCCGCCATTTTTCTCAATGACTTCCTCCACCTGACCCGCCAGTATCTCTTTAGGCATCACCATACTGATATCGCGGGTGACGGCCGGATATTTTGCAATGCCTTCGTACTTCCGGTCGAAGGTAGCCCGGCTTACGATCTCAGGCATATCCAGAACGGCCACATAGGCGCGTTCCCCGATCCCATAGTTATCGGCCACCGTGGGGTGCACTTCTCCCATATAGCCCACAACCGTATCCTGATAAATAATGTTAGCCTGTCTGCCGGGATGCAGGTAAGGTTTTTGGGCATTGGGATCATATACCGCTTTCTGACGCATACCCAACTTGTCAAAGAATTCTTCCACGACTCCTTTTAAGGTAAAGAAATCTCCGTCTCCGTACATACCCATGGTAAACTGCATCCGTTCCTCGGGAAGCTCCGTCAGAGGTATCTGCTTGGGCAGATAGATATTAGCCAGTTCATAGAGTCTTACGTTCTTGTTTCTTCTATTATAATTAGTAGCCAGAGAGGTCAGCATTCCATTTAACGGCAGTGTGCGCATGATGCTGTAATCTTCTCCCAGAGGATTTAAGATCACAACGTTTTGCCGCAATTTGGAGTCCTGAGGGATCAGAAGCTTATCATATACTTTCGGGCTCTCAAAGGAATAGCTCATACCTTCGGAGAAACCGCAGAATTCCGCGATATCTCTCGCCACGGATTCCACACGCAGTTTGAAGGATAATTTACCGGTGGAGGCTTCTCCGCTTGGCAGAGTGGTCGCTATATTTTCATAGCCATAGAATCTGGCCACCTCTTCGGCCAGGTCCGCCAGGCATTCCAAATCCTGTCTCCAGGAAGGGACGCGTACTTCCTGTGCCGCCGGATCGTACGTTAATTCAATCGCTTCGAAATACCCGATCATATCTTCGGGGGAGATATCAGTTCCCAGCAGCTTATTGATTTTATCCGCGTCA
This sequence comes from Diplocloster agilis, assembly GCF_019042275.1. GTDB lineage: Bacteria > Bacillota > Clostridia > Lachnospirales > Lachnospiraceae > Diplocloster > Diplocloster agilis. The sequence goes on along the minus strand of NZ_JAHQCW010000002.1, from coordinate 23,255 downwards.
AACGGGATCGCGCGGCCTTCTTTTTTCTTCTCATAGACGTCGACGGTTCCCCCCACCACTTCTCCGCACTGTAACTCTTCCACCAGCTGGCAGGCGCGGTTAATGGCTTCTATGGCAGTGTTGGGGTCAAGGCCTTTTTCAAATTTTCCGGAGGCGTCGGTGCGCAGCCCGATCTTCTTGCTGGAGAGACGGATGTTGGTTCCGTCAAAGCAGGCGGCTTCAAATAACATGGTCTGCACATGATCGGTAATCATGGAGTTCTCACCGCCCATAATACCAGCGACACCCACAGGCTTCTCCCCGTCACAGATCATCAGTACCGATTCGTCCATGGTCCGTTCCTGTCCGTCCAGAGTGACGAACTTTTCGTCTTTGGATGCCCGGCGGACGATGATCTCGCGGCCCGCGATGGTGTCCAGATCGTAGGCGTGCATCGGCTGGCCGTATTCTTCCATCACGTAGTTGGTGATATCCACGATATTGTTAATCGGCCGGATGCCATGTGCCGCCAGACGCCGCTGCATCCATTTGGGGGAAGGGCCGATTTTTATATTTTTTACTACTCTGGCGCAGTAACGGGGGCAAAGATCCGTGTCCTTGACCGTCACCTTGATATAATCCTTTACATCTTCCTGGTTACCGGTTTCTTTCACGACCGGAGGCTTGTACTCCTGACGGAAGGTGGCCGCCGCTTCCCTGGCCAGACCCAGCACCGAATAGCAGTCCACCCTGTTGGACGTGATCTCATATTCAAACACCACGTCGTGAAGACCCAGCGCTTCTATCGCATCCGTTCCCACCGGCACATCTTCCCGGAAAATATAGATACCGTCTTCCGGCGCTTCCGGATACATATCACGGCTGCTTCCCAGTTCTTCGATCGAACAGAGCATTCCATTGGATTCAATGCCGCGCAGCTTTCCTTTTTTTATTTTAATTCCGCCCGGCGTTTTCTTGCCGTCGTGTCCGCCTGCAACTCTGCCGCCATCCAATACTACGGGGATTTTATCGTTTACTGTGATATTCGACGCTCCCGTGACGATCTGAACCGGCTGGTCCTGTCCGATATCCACCTGGCAAATGACCAGTTTATCCGCGTCCGGATGCCTTTCGATGGAAAGAATGCAGCCGACGACGATCTTATCCAGATCCGCATCCAGCGCCTCATATCCCTCCACTTTTGAGCCGGACAGGGTAATGGCGTCCGTGAATTCCTGAGCCGATACATTAAGTCCCGGCACGTATGCTTTCATCCATGCGTATGATGTATTCATCTTATTCTTCCTCCTAGAATTGTTTTAAGAAACGGTCGTCATTTTCATACAACAGCCGCATATCGTCAATCTCATATTTCAGCAGCGCGATACGTTCCAATCCGACTCCAAACGCGAAACCGGAGTATTCCTCAGGATCGATTCCGCTCATTTTAAGGACGTTGGGATGAACCATTCCGCAGCCCAGAATCTCGATCCAGCCGGAACCTTTACAGAAACGGCAGCCCTTTCCTCCGCATTTGAAGCAGGTGACATCCACCTCCGCGCTGGGCTCGGTAAACGGGAAATGATGAGGACGGAATTTTACTTTTGTCTCCGGTCCGAACAGCTGTCTTGCGAATTCCGCCAGCGTCCCTTTCAGGTCGGCAAATGTGATGTTCTTATCGATCACCAGTCCCTCGATCTGATGGAAGGAAGGGGAATGCGTCGCGTCTACCTCGTCCGAACGGAACACTCTTCCCGGGGCAATCACGCGGATCGGCAGCTTTCCTTTTTCCATTGTGCGGACCTGGACCGGCGAGGTCTGGGTCCGAAGCACGATGTCGCTTGTGACATAGAACGTGTCCTGCTCATCCTTGGCGGGATGATTCGCCGGTATATTCAGCGCCTCAAAATTATAATAGTCGTATTCCACTTCCGGGCCTTCCACAACCTCATATCCCATACCCACGAAGATCCTTTCGACCTCCTCCAGGGCGATCGTATTGGGATGCCGGTGGCCTACGCTGTTCTTTTTGGCAGGAAGGGTGACATCGATGACTTCCCTTTTCAATTGCTCTTCCCGTGCAAGCTTCTCCATTTTTGCCCTGGATTCTTCCAGAAATCCTTCAATCGCCGCTCGGGTCTCATTTACCAGCTGGCCGACCAGCGGGCGTTCTTCCGCCGGCACGTCTTTCATCCCTTTCAGAACAGCGGTCAATTTTCCTTTCTTGCCCAGGAAAGCTACCCGCACATCATTTAATTTGTCCAGCGCATCTGAATCTGCGATCTGCTTCAACGCTTCCTGCCTGATTTGATCCAATTTTTCTTTCATTGTCTTTCTCCTTTACTTTTGTTAAGCTCTAGACTGTTTCCCATTCTATTCATCATAGGCCGTATCACTTTTGGGACACAAAAAAAGCTCCATCCTGGAAAGGGACGAAGCGATATCCGTGGTACCACCCTAATTCCCGGTATATTGCCCGGGCACTTGTCATCTGTTTAACGCACAGGTTACGGCATTTCTTACTGGATTTTCGGAAATGCAGCTCCGGTGGGAAATTCGTCGCTCATCTGAACCTGAGGAAGCTTACAGCCGGTGACTCCCTCTCTCTGCAGGAAAATGAGTTTCTACTAAACACCTTCACAGCCTTTTCTTATCTCCTATATTCTATACACGATGCGGTGAATTGTCAAGATTAAATTTCTTTTGGAGTCAGTCTGTTAAAGTCGGCCCTACTTTTCTCCTTTTTCCGATTTTTTACGTCTCCTCGCCTGAAACAGCCGGATTTCCGTCGCAAAATAAGAATTTATTTCCGCGCCGATCAGCAGAATGTACATACTGATATACAGCCACAGCATTGCCACAATAATTGTCGTCAGGTTTCCATATATTTTGGAAAAATCAGTGAAGTAGTTGATATAGATGGAAAAACCGAATGAAAACGCCATCCAGCCGATGGCGGTAAAAAGAGCCCCGGGGAATTGGGCAAACATTCCCGCTTTACGGTTTGGCAGAAATTTGTACATCAAGGTAAAGAAGAACATCAGCACCAGCACCATAATCAGCGACCGAAACTGAATCAAAAAAGAAAAGGTCCCCTGAATTCCCGGAATATGCTCCTCTATAAATCCCAGAATCCAGTTCCCGAATATCAGCAGGCCAAATGTCAGCAGCAAAGTAATAATAAACAAAACGGTATAAAAAGCCGCCCGTATCCGGATGAATATATAATTTCTGGTTTCACTGACTCCATTGACCGAGTTTAGTCCTCCTGCAATGGACATGATCCCTCTCGCCGAAGACCAGACCGCCACCACAGCGGATAAGGATACCACCGTAACGGTCTTATCATACAATTCATCTACAATCATAATAACCGTGGATTTAAAAGAAACCGGCGTCACACTTTTTATCACGTTAAAGATATCCTGCTTGCCGATGGGCAGATACTGGACCAGCGACAGCAGCAGCATCATAAAAGGGAAGAAAGACAACATGATAAAAAAGGCCGCCTGCGCGGAATAAGCACTTACATGGTCTTTCGATAGCCTTTTACTAAAATCCCGAATAATATAAATGAGGTACATACATTTTTCCTTCCTCTGAAACTGCTGTTAAAAAATCATACCATGATTTCACTAAAACTGCAAGGAAGGACATGTGTGAAGTTTTTCTTTATGAGCATATTCGAAAATGAATGCGATACCAAGATGCCGGTCCCGAAGCGTCCAATATGGAAGACGGTCGTGAGATGGGACGCCGGGGTGACCCGCAGTATCCGCATGCCCCGCCTCACGACCGGATCAATATGGCTTCGCCGCTAATACAGCTGCTTAAAATTAATTCCGCTATAATAAAACTGCAGGATATCCTGATAGGATTTGCCCTGGGAGGCCATGAACTTCGCCCCGTTCTGGCTCATTCCGGCTCCGTGGCCGTAGCCGCCTCCGGTAATATCATAGGCAGTCAGCTGATCCTGTTCCATAACCGGGCTTAAGATGATATAGCCGCTTGGCAGAAGCGAGGAGCCTTCCACCTCGGAACCGTCCATCCGGGTAACTGTGCAGCCTTTTGGCGACAGTGCTCCGCGGATGTCATACTCTTTGGTGATCACGATGTTTCCTTCGGTGCCCTGGACGCTTAGCTCCGCAGCTACGCCGCCGGCTCCTCTTTTTGTAATGGCCATACTTTTCACGGCGCCGATATTGCCGAAGGCTTTCATGTTTTCGGTCAGGCCGGCTGCGGGAATCCGTACCTTCCAGCGGTACCAGCTCTCCTGACTGTCGTAGGAAGCATAGTCGGTATTTTCGATGAAGGCCCGGAAAGCGTCTTCCTGTGTAAGATCCTGTTCCGGCTGCTCGTCGCCGGAAAATTTGCCCTGCAGGTATGGAGTGGAATCGTTGCTCTCCGGATTCCATATACAGCCGTCGGTGGTATGGCCGCAGGAGGTGGAAAAATAATAGGCTGTAATAACCGTATCTTCGTAGGCGGCTACAATTCCACGTGTTTCGTCAACTGCCTGCACCACCTCCGGGGTTTGAGGCAGATTGTTGTATACCTGGAATTTGACACTGTCGTCGGCGTGGGCTCCGTACTGGGGATAGCCGCTGTTCAGGATCTGATTATACGCATAGCTCCTGGCGCAGACCGCCTGGGCCTTTAATGCCTCCAGGCCGTAGCTGGAAGGCATCTCGCTTGGAAGGACTCCATAGAGATATTCTTCCAGCGGAATATCGTTGACGATGACAAGGCCGCCGTCTTCTCTGCGGATTTCCAGGGTTCCTGCGTAGCTGGGATTGCCCTGGTTCCTGGTTATGGATTCTAACGTCAGGGTACCGCCATCCGCAGGGGTAAGCAGAATGCGGTTTTCTTCCCAGTAGGGACTGTCCGCAGCGATGGTGACACTCTCAAGCGCCGCGTGCTCCTCTGTGTTTTGCCCATATTGGATCGTAAACCCGTTGTTCCCGGACAATTGTACCTGGCTGTGGAAGATATCCGCGTAATCGTTGGTTTTGATCAGGACCCGGATGTGATCCATGGTCAGCGGTTTATTTATCAGTCCGGCGCATAGCTTGCCTTCCGCCACAACGAATTCGGTTATGTCGTATCCGACTACCAGGTTGACCAGTTCTTTTTGCGCCAGCTGTCCATAGATCTGATACAGGCGGAACTGATCCGAGAAGGGAACCAGGCCGTAGCCTTCGATCTCCACACCGTCCAGCTGGACGGACAGGATACGTCCGGAAATGGTGTCCTGTTTGATACGCAGCTGTGTCACTTTCTCATAGGCGACCACCACATCGCCCAGGACTCCGTTGACATCCTGGGTAGGTTTATCTCCTTCAAAATTTATGTAATAGCCGTCAACAAAAATCCGGAATCCATTTTCTGTGGGCCCGGTAATCCATACATTCACTAATGTGGTCTCTTTTTCAAGGGTCCCGCAGACAGCCTCGATGACGCCGTCCTTTAACACGACCTGGATGTTCTGCATCCGGTACTGCTCCAGATCCTCTCCCGTCTGATTGAGAAAGAGTCCCTGATCGGTATAGACTTGGTTCTCTTCCAGACCTTCTATGGACGCAGCGGTCCCTAAAATGAACAGCTCAGCGTTGGCCAGCGGCTTTTCAGGTTCTTCCGGTTTCGGAACCGTCTCTTTTTTTGGTATCAGCTGGCTGATCATGATGAACAAGATAACCAGGATTCCAAGCAGGATCAGCGTCAGTTTATATTTCACCTTGTTGTTCATAAGATACCTGTCCTTTTTTATGATATATAAAATATATTACACAGCCCGGTGTTTTATGCAAACTATTGGACGGGCTGCCCGGTCATATTTACCTATGGAACAAAAAAAGAGCAGCTGTCCGAAAACAGCTGCTTTCTTCTTTTGTTACCCCAAAATGCCGTTTCCTGCTATTTTGACTCCTAGCCACAGCTAGGTGGGCGACCGCAACCCGTCATCTGCCTTCCGCTGCGTAATGACGGCCTGACATCAGAACGGGCAATATAGGAATCCCATAAAAGAAAATGTAGGTTCAAAATTGCAGGATTGTCGAACATTTCAGGAATTACACGAACAATTGCTTCTCGCTATTCGCTCTAAAATTATTATACTCTAGTATGTGCGCATTTTCAAGAAAAAATCCGAAAGGGACATGTCAGTATTTGGTATCAGTCGATAATGACCACGCGCATGGTATTGCTCATGCTGCCTTTTCCGGCCTGCACATTGGTAGACGGGATACCGGCTGTCAGCACAACGATGTCTCCCTTTTCGACAAATTGCTGCTCTTTTGCAAGCTCAACCGCCCGGTCCATGATTTCTTCCGTCGTATCTTCCTCCACGGAAAGAAGCGGATACACGCCCCAGTAAATCTGCATTTTACGAAGGGTGGCTTCGTTGGGGGATACGCCGATGATATTCACCTTGGGACGGAATTTGGACATCATCCGGGCCGTGGCGCCGGATACCGTCGGGGTAACGATGCATTTGGCGCCCAGATTGGCGGCGGTTGCCACCGAGGAGTAGGCCACCGCGCTGGAAATATTATTCTTGCGGTGCATTTTTTTGTGCTCCATTAACTGCTCATAATCCACATTGGATTCTGTGAACTCTGCGATCTTGGACATCATCTTAAGCGCCTCCACGGGATATTTGCCCATGGCTGTCTCCCCGGAGAGCATGACCGCGTCGGTGCCGTCGTAGATCGCATTGGCCACGTCCGTTACTTCCGCTCTGGTGGGGCGCGGGTTTCGGATCATGGAATCCAGCATCTGTGTGGCGGTTATCACCGGCTTATAGTTATCATTACATTTTTTGATGATCTGTTTTTGCAGGTAGGGAACCTCCTCCGCGGGAATCTCCACGCCCAGATCCCCCCGGGCTACCATAATGCCATCGCTGCAGTACATAATTTCATCAAAATTCTGAATTCCTTCCGCATTCTCAATCTTCGATATGACGGGAATGTATCCGGCTCCGTGTTCTTTTAACAGCTCCTTGATTTCTTTCACACAAGCCGCGGACCGAACAAAGGATGCTGCGATAAAATCAAAGCCCTGCTCGATTCCGAATAAAATATCATCTTTATCCTTCTGGGTAAGCGCCGGCAGCTTTACGCTGACGTTCGGCACATTGACTCCTTTTTTCTGCCCCAGCTCTCCGCCGTTGACCACGGTACAGATGATATCCTTCTGCGTCAGCTCCTGAACCTGAAGTTCAATCAAACCATCGTCGATCAGGATACGGTTGCCCACGCTTAGATCTTCCACAAGTCCCGGATAGGTCACGGAACAGCGATGGCTTCCGCCTTCCACTTTATCCGTTGTCAGTATATAGGTATCTCCTTCTTTCAAGCGCACCTTCCGGTCACCGGCCATAATGCCGGTACGGATCTCCGGGCCTTTGGTATCCAGCAGCATAGCGATCGGACGGCCGATCTCTTCTCTGACACTCTTTAAAAGATTGATCCGGTGCAGCTGCTCTTCGTAATCGCCGTGAGAAAAGTTAAACCTGGCAATGTCCATTCCATTCAAGGCCAATTTCTTCAATAACTCCCTGTCATTGGTATTTGGCCCCATTGTACAGATGATTTTCGTTTTTTTCATAAACTCCTCCAAACTAAACAGTATATCAATGTTTTTTGATATGCTCATGAGTAAACAGGTGATCCTGGCAATACTCATAGCTTCCATCACATTTGGTACAGAAACGGAACTCCAGATTATCTCCGTCTAACTCCGTACGCCCGCAGACCGCACATTTATGCTTCGGACCGCTGGTGGACGCATGGATTTCTCTTTTATATTTTTTCTTTCTCTGAATTTCCTTTGGGGAAACCCGCTGATAGTTTCTGGTTGCAAAATAGAACATCAGGAAATTCCCCAGTGATATGATCGCTGCGATACTGGTGGCCGGAGAGCCGCCGATGAAACCGCCCACGATGGACACGGCAAAGAATACGGCGTCCAGTATAGCCAGCCACTTCACCTTAATCGGCAGGACAAAGAACAGCAAAAATTCCATATTGGGATACAGCGCCGCAAACGCAAAGAACAAAGACATATTAATATAGGAAGTTCCCAGCAGATAAACGCGCCCGGTAAACAGGTATAGCAAAATCGCAACGATGACATGTAATAAAACCCCGGTGAAGAAATACAAATTGAACCGGAAAGCTCCCCAGGTATTCTCCAGTGAACTGCCGATCATATAATACAAATACAGGGCAAATACCACAAACAGCAGACTGGTGCTGGGCGGCTGGATTAAAAACGTCACAATCCTCCAGATCTGGCCCTGAAGAATCTTCGAAGCATCCAGGCTTAAATATTGATAATAAAAATCTCCGCCAAACCAGGCAAGTAAAAAACCAAAACCGTATAAAATGATAATGTAGTACATCAGGTTATGAATCGCGTATTTGCCAAATTTCCGTTCCAGTTTATTCAAAAATTTCATAGGCACACCTCTTTATGTTTGTCAGAACATGCATTTGTCGGAACAAATGTGAATCAGAACAAGTCCTTTTTAGCCAGAATAAATGCGGCGATCAGGGTAACAACAAGGGAAAAGATAATGACATAAGCAAAGCCGTAAGGACTGGACGCTCCGGGCATACCGGCCGAATTAACATTCATGCCATAAAAACTGGCGATCATGGTCGGTATGGACATAACAATCGTAATGGTTGCCAGCACCTTCATAACGATATTCAGGTTGTTGGAAATAACCGATGCAAACGCGTCCATCATTCCGCTCAAGATACCGCTGTAAATATTGGCCATCTCAATCGCCTGCTTATTCTCGATAATAACATCCTCCAACAGCTCCGTATCCTCCGGATAATGCTTGATACTCTCCACTTTCAGCAGCTTCTCAAGCACCACTTCATTGGAACGAAGGGATGTGGTAAAGTACACCAGACTCTTCTCCAACTCCAGAAGCTCGATCAGTTCCCGATTCTTAGTGGACACATGAAGTTTATGCTCGATGACTTCACTCTTTTTATCGATAATTCTCAGATAGTGCAGGAACATCGTGGCATTTTTGTACAGAATCTGCAAAATAAATCTGGTTTTCTTATAGGTATAGAAATTTCTCACCCGGCCGTCCATGAAAGCGCCCAAAATCGGCGTATCCTCCAGGCAGACCGTAAAGATCATTTCATCGGTGACGATAATACCCATAGGAATGGTCACATACCAGTCTTTTTCATTGCGCTCCTCAATAACAGGGATATCCACTAAAATCAGGGTGTAGTTATCCTCCACCTCGATACGGGAGCGCTCCTCTTCATCCAGAGGAGCCCGAAGGTCGTCGACCTCGATCCCATATTGCTCGGATATCTCCAGCAATTCTGTCGCCGTGGGATTCACCAGTGCCACCCAGCATCCTTCCTGCGCCTCGTTTACCTGATGAATTCCTCCGTCGATGGTTCTGAAAATCTTTATCATGATCCGTAACTCCTTCCCATTGTCTTATTTTTTTCGTTCACGGAAACAGACTAAAATAAGACAATGTAAGCAAAGGCCCATCTTATCTTAGCTATTTCACAGTATGGTTTAACTTATGCACGCTACAACTTCGATAGGGCCCACTTTCCATGGAATTACACATCCTTTCGGGATTCTCTTTGCGAGGATTTTACGTTCTTTACGTTTTCTTCATACAATTCTTTACATTTTAAAAGCTTTCACTTTATGCGAAAGCTTTTATCATTCTTCATTATAGTGACTCCTTTTGTATTTGTCAATGACGCTTCGGATATCCCGGACGGAAAATCCCCGGCGCATCAACGCCTGATACAGCTTCGAAATTTCTTTTTCATCGGCCTCCTGCCAGTTCACCCGCTTTTTCCGAAGGAAGGCTTCAATCTGCGGCGTCTCATCTATCTTCCCATATTCCTCGAAGGCATCCGCGATGACCTGACGGTCCACCCCTCTGGTCATCAGGGCCTGCTCTATCTGCCTCCGGCTCTTGTACTCCGCCTTCAGTTCAATGTAATTGGCGGCATATCGGGCATCATCTATATAATGATAGCTTTCCACATAACGGACCGCCTCATCGATCTCCTGCTCGTTAAAGTCCTGCTCTTTTAACTTAACCCGAAGCTGATGCTCTGTTCTGTCCATATGTTCTAACAGGCGAAGGGCTTTCGCCTTCGCCTGTTTCCGTTTACACTCGTCCATCAGGATTTCTCTTCCTCTGCGGCGGCCTTAGGCGTTTCATCAAGCGGAACGTCCTGCAGATCATAATGTTCTCTTACCTTGCGCTCCACTTCCGCCATAATCTCAGGATGCTCACGTAAAAAGATCTTCGCATTTTCACGTCCCTGGCCGATCTTATCTTCGTTATAGGCGTACCAGGCGCCGCTTTTATTAATAATACCCACTTCTGCGGCCAGATCCAGGACATCGCCTTCCCTGGAAATTCCCTGTCCGAACATGATATCGAACTCCGCCTCTTTAAACGGCGGCGCAATCTTATTCTTCACCACTTTGATCCGGACACGGTTTCCGATCATCTCTCCGCCCTGCTTAAGAGTCTCAATCCTTCTCACGTCCAGACGAACGGAGGAATAGAACTTCAGAGCACGTCCGCCCGTCGTGGTCTCCGGATTCCCGAACATCACGCCGACCTTCTCACGGAGCTGATTGATAAAGATCACGATACAGTTGGATTTACCGATCACCGCGGTCAGCTTCCGCAGCGCCTGGGACATCAGCCTCGCCTGAAGTCCTACGTGGGAGTCACCCATGTCTCCGTCAATCTCCGCTCTGGGCACCAGCGCGGCCACCGAGTCCACAATAATAATATCCACCGCCCCGGAACGTACCATAGTCTCCGTAATCTCCAGCGCCTGTTCCCCATTGTCCGGCTGGGAAATATATAAATTGTCAATATCCACTCCAATATTCTTCGCGTACACAGGATCCAACGCATGCTCCGCGTCAATAAAGCCTGCGATCCCGCCTCTCTTCTGCACTTCCGCTACCATATGTAAAGCAACCGTAGTCTTACCGCTGGACTCCGGGCCATATACTTCGATCACCCGGCCTCTGGGTACTCCGCCCAGCCCCAGCGCGATATCCAGACTCAAAGCCCCGGTGGGCACCGTCTCCACCTGCATATGCGCGGAGGTATCTCCAAGCTTCATCACAGAACCCTTGCCATATTGTTTCTCGATCTGCGTCAACGCCGCATCCAACGCTTTTAATTTATCTGCTTTTACCATCTGTGTTCTCCTTTTTCAAGATGCGAACTTATGTTCGTTTCACTAGTAACATATTATACTATACCATCCCAATTGTCAACCTCTTTTTTCCCTCAATAGGCATCCCTCCAATCCTCTTACACGCTTCCTTTTCCAATCACATTCTCGGGAAATTTGCCTCAATAGGCCAGATAAAAAGATACTCCGCACCGAACGGTGCACCAGAACTTACCTGCTTATTATAACCAATTTTACTGTTTCAGGCAAGGGGGGAACTTATTTGTTTTATAGCATGGGCCGGGGAGAAGCCTGGGGGTGTGGGACGGGATGGCCTGATGGCTGGGAACGGGGCTTCTTCGGGCCGGGATAAACATCCGGGGCGGGAAATGCATCGGGAGAACCTAAGCAGATCTAACTCCGAAAGGCACAAAACCCCTTATTCGCGGGTCCGGGGCAAACTCGCCAAAAAGCGGCTCAGACAGTGCCCCGGACCCACAGGGTTTTGTGCCCTTCTCCGTAAGATCTGCTAAGGTCCTCCCTCAAGCATTTCCCGCCCCGGATGTTTATCCCGGCCCGAAGAAGCCCCGTTCCCAGCCATCAGGCCATCCCGTCCCACACCCCCAGGCTTCTCCCCCTACTATGGTAAAACGGTAAGTTACTCCCTGCTGTGAGGGAATTGTGGGTTATAATTTAATCTGCTAATAAGTTGTTTTCTATTTTTCCAAAAGGTTGAAAGTGAAGAGACAGAATTTGCCTATCTGCACTTGCAACTAAGCTGTCACTAGAGTAGGGAAGGCGGATGGGCGGAGGAGCTCGGAGAGACCCGGCGGGAGCCAGGGGACGGGGGAGGAAACAGACCGGCTCCGCAAAACGCTTGAGGACGGACCTTAGCGGATCTTGTGGAGAAGGGATCAGAACCCTGCAGGGCCGGGGCACTGTCTGAGCCGTATTCTGGCGAGTTTGCCCCGGCCCTGCGAATAAAGGGTTCGGATTCCTTCGTAACTAGATCCGCTTAGGTCTGTCCGATGCGTTTTGCGGCGCCGGTCTGTTTCCTCCTCCGTCCCCTGGCTCCCGCCGGGTCTCTCCGAGCTCCTCCGCCCATCCGCCTTCCCGGCCCCCACGCTCAGCTACAGTAGATGCAGCATCCCTTTTGGAGAAGACACAGCCGCAGTAGTTTTGACGGTAGAGGCCGTACTCGGCGGATAGTTCGATGGAACGTTTGTAGCCGTTTCTTTTTTTGAAGTCGGAAGGCAGGTAGGTTATGCCGTATTCGGACCCGATTTTTTGGCCCAGTTCGTTTAGCTTGGCGGCATTTTTTAGGGGACTGATTGTCAGTGTCGTTGTGAAATAGTCGAAGCCGTTCTGTTTCGCTAAGCGGGCGGCTTCCCGAAGGCGGAGTTCGTAGCAGATGAAGCAGCGTTCTCCTCCCTCGGGAAGGTGCTCCAGGCCTTTGACGGCATCGTAGAAGGTCTGGGGGACATAGGGGCCTTCTTTGAAGGAGATCGGATAGCGCGCAGGAAGAGTGGCGATTAAACGCTTCTGCTCCTCTACGCGCTTTCGGTATTCGGCTTCGGGACTGATGTTGGGATTGTAATAGAATAGGGTTATGCGGAAGTATTCGGACAGGTATTCCAGTACGTAGCTGCTGCAGGGAGCACAGCAGCTGTGCAGGAAAAGGGATGGGACCCGCTCCTCCTTTTGAAGGGTTGTAAGCAGTTTGTCCAGTTCTTTTTGATAATTTATGTTTGTGTTTGGATTCATGTTTTCCTCCGTGGGTGTGTTTCCGGTATGTATCGGCCGGTATGCCTTCTTTTAGAGAAATCATACCGTATAGCCGGGGTTTGCGCAACCGGTATATCTTGCGAAAAACAGAAGATTTCTCTCACAAAATGGGTTTGGGGTCATATGATAAATTATAACGCGATTGGAGGAATATTATGAATCCTTTACTGGAATTAAACCATGTCAGCTATGCCTATCACAGTATGAGCGGTGAGACGCAGGCATTGTCCAATATATCTTTTCAAGTGGAAGACGGCGAGTTTATTTCGATCGTCGGTCCCAGCGGCTGCGGTAAATCCACACTTCTTTCCCTGATCTCCGGACTGATTGAGCCGGAAACCGGGAGCATTAAATTAAACGGTACCAATATTCACGATTCCAGCACGAATATCGGTTATATGCTGCAAAAAGACCATCTGTTTGAATGGCGTACCGTTTATAGTAACGTATTGCTTGGGCTTGAGATTCAGAAAAAGCTCACCTCCCGGAATAAGGACAACGTGGATTACATGTTGGAAACGTATGGTCTCCAGAAATTCCGGGACTCCAAACCATCGGAGCTTTCCGGCGGTATGCGCCAGCGGGCGGCTCTGATCCGTACATTGGCCTTGGAACCGGATCTGCTATTGCTTGACGAGCCCTTTTCGGCACTGGATTATCAGACCCGTCTTTCCGTTGGGGATGACATCGGCTCGATTATCAAGCATGAAAAAAAGACGGCTATCCTGGTTACCCATGATCTCTCCGAGGCCATCAGCCTTGGCGACCGGGTGATCATTCTGTCGAAACGCCCCGGTTCCATACGCAAAATCGTGCCGATCCATATCGACATGGAGGACCGTACCGCTTTGAAAAGCCGGAACGCACCGGAATTTAAGGATTATTTTAACCTCATCTGGAAGGAGCTGAATGACGATGAATGATCTTTCCATTTCACAGGCCAAATACCTGGCGGAACATATCCGGCACAAACGGATCGTCACGATAGCCAGAATTATGGTGTTTGTCATATTTATGCTGTTGTGGGAGGTCACCACCCGTTTACAAATTATAGATTCTTTTATCTTTAGCAGTCCGAGCAGGATTGCTACTACTTTTATTTCAATGACCAAGGACGGATCTATATTTACACACATCGGCATCACTTTGGCGGAGACGCTGGTGAGCTTTATGCTGGTTAACGTGATCGGGGTGGCCGTAGCTGTGCTGCTGTGGCTGAGCAAAAAAACTTCTGAGATCATGGAACCCTATCTGGTGGTGCTGAACAGCCTGCCGAAGTCGGCGCTGGCGCCGCTTCTGATCGTCTGGCTTGGGGCTAACACAAAAACTATTATCGTAGCCGGGATTTCGGTGGCTATTTTCGGGACCATTATCAGTATGTACGCGGGATTTGTGGAAGTGAATCCTGAGAAAATAAAATTGATTTATACACTGGGCGGCAGGAAACGGCATGCCCTGTTTAAAGTCGTACTGCCCAGCAATATTCCGAATCTGATCAGCAATATGAAGGTCAATATCGGCCTTTCTTTGGTTGGCGTGATCATCGGGGAGTTCCTGGCGGCCAGAAGGGGACTTGGGTACCTGATTATCTATGGAAGCCAGGTGTTTAAACTGGATTGGGTAATGATGTCCATCGTGATTCTGTGTATCATCGCGATGGTCCTCTATAAGCTTATCAACCTGTTGGAGAAATGTTATCTGAAACGCATATGACAAAGAACAGAACCGTAGAATTTAGTTTCTAACGGTTCTGCACGTCTACATATATTCTGCTTATCTTTCCAGACCAATCCTTATTTACGGAGGATATCATCTTTCATCTTAGCCGTCTGGTTTCCTGTCTGTCTTATGGTATTTTTATCTTCTTGTACCGTTCTTTTGTTAAAAATCCATGAAGAAATTCCTATTGTTTAGGCTTCTCACACAGCTCCAGAGATATGCCTCCCGCATCCTCCGGACTGATGAATGCGATCATGGAACCTCCTGCGCCCGGGCGGGGAACCTGATCTACCATCTTTACTCCTTTGGATTTCAGATATTCCACTGCTTCATTGATATCATCCACCTCGAGAGCAAAATGATCAATTCCGGGGCCTTTCGCCTTGAAGTATTGAGCAGTCTGGCTGTCCGGACTGGTCGCAGCTAAAAGCTCCAACTCCACATCGCCGCAGGGAATAAATACGGTTTTTGCCTCCCCTCCAGGCAAAATCTCCTCCCCATGACACTCAAGGCCCAGCAGCTCGGTATAAACCGGAAGAACTTCCTCCAGCGCGGTGGTAATGATACCGATGTGGTCTAACTTTTTTACCTTCATGTAAAAACCTCCCTTTATTTAATTATTTATATCTATTCTAGTCTTTAAACGTGGACAAGTCAATAAGGCCCCATTCCATAATTTCATTAGCCTCCGCTTCCCTTATTTATCCATTCTCTTCAACCTTCTTATAACCTGCCATTTGCATTTTTAACTTTCGGAACATCCGCAGAAATAATATCCCGGTGGTCAATACGGCGATTCCATCCGCAATCGGTTCGGCCAGGAATACCCCCATCGCCTTATCATTTACGAAATTGGGAACAATATAAATCAAAGGGATCAGCAGGATAACCTTGCGCAGGACGGCCAGGAACAAGGATGTCTTTGCATTTCCAAGCGCAATAAAGGACTGCTGGCAGGCGATCTGTATTCCGAACAGAAGGGATACGGCCATGTAGATCCGAAGCGCCCATTCCCCATAGGCCATCAGGTCCGCCTCATTTGTGAACATCCCTACCAAAAGCTGCGGTGTGACCATGGACAAAAGCCAAAGTGTACAGGAATATCCCACACATACGATTAACAGCAGGCGGAACGTTTTAGCCACCCGCTCAAAGTTACCCGCGCCATAATTGAAGCTGATGATCGGCTGCGCTCCCTGGGTCATTCCCTGCAGGGGCAGCATGGAAAACTGCATCACGCTGCTTAAAATGGCCATAGCACCCACAGCGATATCACCGCCGTATTTTAACAGCGAGGTGTTAAAGCATACGGACAGAACGCTTTCCGTAAACTGCATCACAAATGGGGATAGGCCCAATGCCAGACACGGAAGAATAATTTTGGATTCCAGACGGAAATTCTTTTTCCGTATTCGCAGATAGCTTTTGGGGGAACAGAGAAAACGGACTACCCAGACTGCGGAAACCGCCTGGGAAATGATTGTCGCAAGGGCTGCCCCCTTGACCCCCATACCGAATCCGAATATAAAAATGGGATCCAGAATAATATTGCAGACCGCGCCGATCGCTATGGTAATCATACCGGTCTTGGCGTAGCCCTGGGTATTGATAAACGCATTCAGGCCCAGCGCCAGCTGCACAAAGATCGTGCCTAACGTATAGATCCGCATGTAATCGCTCGCATATCCGATCGTATTTTCACTGGCTCCGAATACCATCAGGATGTCCCTGCCGAAGATCTGGAAGACCCCCGTCAGAATGACC
This sequence comes from Diplocloster agilis, assembly GCF_019042275.1. Taxonomy (GTDB): domain Bacteria; phylum Bacillota; class Clostridia; order Lachnospirales; family Lachnospiraceae; genus Diplocloster; species Diplocloster agilis. Next base: position 6,795 of record NZ_JAHQCW010000002.1, on the reverse strand, counting down.
GCTACAAAGACCAGGGAAACCGTACAGTTTCCGAGAATCTTTTCCGCTTCTTCCTTGTTATCCTTTCCCAGCATGATGGCCGCGCGGGGAGCCCCTCCCATGCTGACCAGGGCGGCAAAGGCGGATATAGCCATAATCACCGGCATGGTAACGCCGACTCCCGTCAGAGCCAGACTTCCCTGACCAGGGATATGGCCTATGTAGATGCGGTCTACGATGTTATAAAGTACATTGATAATCTGGGCGATGATCGTCGGCAGGGCCAGACGCAGCAGCAGCCTGCCTACACTGCCGCTGCCCAGGTCGACTTTGGTTTGTTGTTCCTGTTCCATAGTATCCTCCATTTGTTTATTGATTTCGTATGCCTTCCTGATAGGCGGTATTCAAATTCTCCGCTATTTTCTGCAGATATTTTCCAAATCGTTCTCTGTCTTCCTCGGGAAAACCGGCAAACATGACGTTCCAAAACCGCTGCTGCATGGCCAGGCCCTCTTGAACCACTTCCTCCGCCCGGCTTGACAGCTCCAAATACACCATTCGTCCATGTCCGCTTGGGGTACGGGCCAGGTATTTCTTTTTTACCAGACTGGCAATGGAAATGGAAACGTGTGATTTAGTCAGCATTCTCACCTTTACAATATCACTGGCATTGTTTTTCTCCGGATTATTGTAAAGAAACATAAGGATATCCAGTTCCATCTTTGTCAGCTTATATTTATCACAGACGGATTCCTGAAACTTTTCATAGACCTTCGATCCATATTGGTTTGACAACAGGATATCGGACGGACTTGGGATCAAGAAATACCACCGCCTCTCTCTTAGTATGTTCTAAATAGAACTTATATCACTATACGTTGATTTCTGTTTTTTGTCAATCGCACGCGAATAAAAATGCTCATGAATAAAAAAAGAGACTGTTTTTACACAGTCCCTTCGTCCGGTACACAGGAAACCTCCATATGGAGTCATGCATCAGGGATAAAAGATTCAGATCGCTTCCACCACGACCGCGTTTCCAAAAAACTGCGGCAGGTGAAAATTCGGCGTGGGATTCTCAATGGGAAAGCAGCTGGCAAAGTGCATTTGATCCGGATTTTCCCTTATTTTATAAAAATTACAGGTTATCCTGTCGCCTGCTGTCAGCCCCGGCTTTCCCTGTACCTCCTGTATAAGAGAAAATGGAATAAATAAATCTACCTGCCAGGAATCCTCAAGGACCTGTACACAGCAATCGCACGTTGCAAGAAGCTCCCCGCTTAAAAATTCCCTGTGTGCACGGTCCGGTCCGAACTGCGCCAGTACCGCTCCGGCGGAATTTATTTCAAAATTAAAATAACCGGTCCGGCTGGAATCTAAGCAAAAGAAAAATTCCATTGCGCTGTCCTGATAAACCGGTCCGTTGTTGGTATGGCAAACGGCCTCCGGCGGGATTTCCTCACAGGTCATCCGGACAGCCAGCCCCTTGTCTCTTAGCACTCCCATGCGCCCGTATGTGTTGGGACGGTAATCCCCTCCCCAATTATAATGCAGGATTTGAAATTCTTTCGCTTTTTCGATTTCTGATCTGCTATCTAAAATTAAGATCGGATAAAATATGGTGTCACACATGGTTTCCATCCTTCTGTTTTGTTCTATTTTATTTTTTTCTGTTTTCATAAGCCACGGTAGAAAAGTGTTTCGCTTGCGAAACTCTCCACCTGCGGCAGGCCGCGTAAGCGGCATTCCTTTCCGCCGCAGTGCGATTTCCCGAAGGACTTTTTTATTCTCACAGGCACACTTTCCTCGTATGGAATAAAAAAGGCAGCGGATTTTTCTATTGCTCCGCTGCCTTTTGTAAACCTCCTAAAGCTGTTGAATTTTCTCAAATTCTTCCGGCCCTTCCAGGATTTCAACCTCAATCCGGTAACGGACGGATTCCTGAGGCTCCAGATATTTCAAAGATCCGTTTGCTATGGCGTCTTCGATTCCGTCAATCGTCGCGTTGCAGGGTTCCAGACCGATCACATAGTCCCCTGCCCCCATCATCTTCCACTGTACAAAATGATCCAGCGCGGAACGCTTGAAGGCGATGGAGATTCCGATTCCCAGTTCCGGGTTATAAATGGCCGCTTTTGGCATCGGGGAGGTCATTTCGTGATAAAAGCACATCTCTTCATAGTTCGGATCCGGTTCCTGAGCCTGGTTCCAACAGTGAAGGCCTTCTGCGGAATGAGGCGTCCTGGGTATCACCTTACTGGAAGGAATGTAGATTTTTGACTCCGGCGTCAGCAGCGGATAACCGATATTCATGTGATAGAGAATCATATGGCGCGCTTTTTTATAGCCTTCGTTGGTCACCGTATCATTAATCGTGAATTTTTTCTCTTTGTAGCAGCACTTGATCTGCCGGGTTAGGGACAGCTTATCCCCGAAGAGGACCGCTTCCTGAAGTTTACCGCCGGCGATAAGGCATGCGTTTCCGTCTTCCTCCTGGATTTCATAGTGGAAGGTATCCGCCGGCGTATTGGCTACATTTCCATGCAGTCCATAGGATTTTCCTTCATATTCACAGGGGCCTCCGATATAGGACAAGCCGCCGGTTGTCAGAAAACCCGCTGTAAAACTCTTTAAAAATCCCAGTTCTTTATCATCGAAATATTCCGGCGCTACTACCCCGCAGGGTGATACGAAACTGATGTTGCATCCCATATAGCTCAGATAAGGAATGTCCATGCCCCGGCTGATGTTAATGGAAAAATTCATTCCGGAACCATTTTGAACATCCAGCAGCTTGGCCCCTTCGGCGCGTCCGTCCAGCATCTCTACCCGGTTGACCTTAAAGAGCTGGTCCATGTGTCCGGCATATCTTTTATCTTCTTTATATCCCATAGCAATCCTTCTCTCTTTTGTTATTCTATTTTACAAAAGCTTTTCTCATATTGAAATCACTCGTGATATTCCAACGGAGAGATAACAGGTTTTCCCTCTCTGTCTATTAGCGGTGTCAAACCGCCTGAATATCCGTCTAAATGATACAGATAATTAACGCCGGTTTTCTTATCGACCCAGATCTCTGTAACAGTCGTGATACCCTGCTTATACACTTTTTCAAATCTGTCTGCTGTTCCCATTGTATCCCTCCTTTTTATGATCCGTCCGGGAATGTCCGTCTTCCCAACAGACCGCATTTGAATATCTACCAGTTTAAGATTAAATCGGACTCTTGTCAATCAAAAATGGGGTTCGCAAGCCGATTCCCGCGCACTCTGCCGGATAGCGGAGAACCATGGCCTGCGAAGCCCATTTTTGAATCCGATCCCGCCCTGAATCAGTCCGCTATTTTAGTGACCGGGAACCGGTCGGGAAGATGTATTCCAGCCCTGTCATATATGGCGGCTCCCCTGGCGCTGGCTTCTTTGAGGATCGCTTCTTCATCCAGTGTCAATATCTTACGGTCGCGCATCAGCCATTTTCCATCGCACATGGTGCTTTCGATATTTGTGGAATGCATGGCGGTAACCAGCGCGGCGATCTTATCGTTCACCGGCATCATGGACGGCCCGTGAGGGTTGATTACGATCAGGTCCGCTTTCTTGCCCGGCGTCAGGCTTCCGTAGATCCGGTCGTCCAGCAATGCCCGGGCGCCGTTGATGGTGGCCATGCGCAGCACATCCTCCGAAGGGACTACCGTGGAATCCAGACGCCATCCTTTGTGGATCAGGGAGGTCAGCCACATCTCATCGACGATGTCCATCCGGTTGCTGGAGGATGCACCGTCCGTACCGATGGAGACACAGACCCCTTCCCGCAGCATTCTGGGGATCTTGGCAAAGCCCAACACCCGCATAGCGGAAGCCGGATTATGCGATACCTTGACATCGTGCTCCCGGAACATGCGGATCTCCTCATTAGTCAGCCACACCGTATGTACGGCCAGGAGATTTTTATCCAGAACCCCCAGCCGGTTCAGGTGAGTGACCGTAGGCTCTCCGTAAACCTCCTGGGTATATTCCACTTCACTTTTGGCTTCCGCTACATGCATATGGATACCGACACCGTACCGGTCAGCCATCTCCTTGGTACGAATGATCAGATCATCCGTGTTGTTGAAAATCGTACGCAGGCCGAACCAGATCTGGACCCGCCCGTCAGCGCTGTTGTGATAACGCTTCAGATCGTCCTCCTGCTGCTCCAGTTCCTGATCCGCGGTCCGCTGCCAGATTTTTGGCAGGCCCTCTCCGCAGTCCATGACAGATTTGGCCAGCTTGGCCCGCAGGCCCGCTTCTGTAACCCCTTTTACCATGCCGCTTACAAACTGTCCTCCCGGTTCCGCGAAGGACGTGACACCGGAGCGGATCAGCTCCAGGCAGCACATCAGGGTGGAATAATAAGAATCCTCCTCGGTCATATTGCTCTCATAAGGCCACATACGCTTGTGCAGCCATGTGATAAAGTCCACATCGTCTCCGACCCCGCGGCTGATCTGCTGGGAAGTATGGACGTGGGTATTGACAAAACCGGGCAGCACATAGCGGCCGTTTAACTCGATTACTTCCGCGTCCGGAGCTACCAGCTTCGGATCCACCTTCCCCACAGCCAGTATTTTATCATCCTGCACCAGGACGCTTCCGCCGTCATAAACCTGTTCCGTCTCGTTCATCGAGACGATATATCCATTTTTCAATAATGTCTGTCCCATGAATCCGGCTCCTTTCCTTACCGCTTATTCCAGTACTTCCAACACCGGATCAATGATCTGCTGGGTCAGTACATCGATAAATCCATGGTCCGTAATGGCATACATCGGCAGCGCCGCCAGGCAGATAAAGGAAAGGAACATAAACGGGATCGGAATGTTCGAGCCCATCTCATGAATCTTCGCGATCAGCGTCTTCTTCTCAGCCGCCAGTTCTTCCGCAGACAGATCCGAAAGCAGGCCGCAGACCGGATAAGCCACTTCCGCTACCACTTCTCCGCCGTCGACCGCCACCTGTCCGCCGGTCAGTTCTACGACACGGTTTACCGCAACAGCCATGTCCTCGAAATTCGTCCCCAGCACGATGATATTATGATTATCGTGACCAACCGAGGAAGCGATGGCTCCTCTTTTCAAGTTAAAGCCTCCCATGAAAGCCTTGCCGATATTGCCGTTGATACCATACCGTTCCACCTGGGCAATATAGAGAACATCCTGATCAACGTCGCACCGGATCACACCGTCCACAACCGGTAATTCCACTTCACGTCCCTGAGTAATGGGAATCCAGGGCAGCGTATCCATCACCTGAACCTTAACCCGCTTCGCTCCCTCGGGCGCATAATATTTGAAACTGTCCGCGGTGATGGGGTTCTTAAGCTTCATCGTATTCAAAAGACAGGGCTTATGGTCCGCAACCGGATAAGATACCAGAAGCTTCTCATCTTCCGTTACCAGCTTCCCGCCGGCGATTACCGTCTTCACCTTAAAATCTTCCGGCCCTGTCGTAATATTGATATCCGCTCTCTTACCGGGAGCCAGTCCGCCGATCTCCTGATCCAGCTCAAAAGCCCGGGCGGCGTTCAGAGAAACCATCTGGATCGCCTTGATAAAGTCCAGGCCGGCATTTAAAGCCACACGGACCGCGTCGTCCAGATGTCCTCGGTCCACCGCGTCTATCGTATGTAAATCGTCGGTCACGATACTGACTCTGGAAGTATCCAGCTTCTGCTCAATAATCGGTTTGATACAGTCCGCCAGTCCTCTGGCTGCGGAGCCCTCCCGTATCATCAGATTACAGCCGCCTCTTAAACGCTCCAGAGCATCCTTTGCGGATAAGGACTCGTGATCCGTACTGACACCGGCCGCCAGGCATTCATTCATGGCAGGACCGCTCATATCGGGAAGATGGCCCTGCAGCGTTTTGCCGGGCATCGATACCGCCACATCCATAGACTGCAATAAATCCGGGAAACCTGCCAGCACATAGGGACCGACGATCTCAGAGAGTCCCACCGCGTCCGGCCGTTTCAAAGCCTTTTCTATAATTTCGGTATTAAATTTACCGCCGCTGGTCTCCAAAAACGGAGAAAACGGCACATGGGATGGCACCACAAAATATAACTTAAGATCGGTCACCGCCGCCTCATCCAAAACCGCCTCAATGGCTTCCAGTCCGCCGACCACGCCTACTTCATGCAGGTCGGTCATGATCACGGTAGTCCCGTGTTTTAACATAATCTCCGCGTACGGGCGGATCGAAAGGCTTGAGCTCTCCGGATGGATATGCCCGTCAATAAATCCGGGCGTAATATAGTTCCCGCCTGCATCAATGATACGGGTATCCGGGCCAACCGTATACGCCACGTCCCCCACCGCCGCGATCTGTCCGCCGGAAACCGCCACACCGCCGTCATAAATCTCACCGGAATAGACATTCACGATCTTGCCGTTTTGCACCACAAGATCCGCCGGTTTCCGTCCGCCTGCCACTGCTAGTAAATCTTTGTTCATGATTACCCAACTCCTTTTCGTTTGTTGTTTGAATCTGCCACACCTTTTGTGAAGCAACAGCCGTTCTCAGTACCGCGCCCAAAAACCAGACACCCCCGACCCCGACTGTTTCTGACCATGACATCAAAAATTACTGACACTCTCATTATAGTCGAATCCGCAGCCAATCTCAATCCTTTTCAGGAGCATTTTCCGCCTTTGGATCAGTTGGGGGGCTCTTTTTTACTTGGGGCCGGAGCGGACAGTCGCAGGGAGCGGTTCCGGGGGAGGGCCGGCCTTTCACGGGAGCCTAACCGCATCGGCCAGGCTCCCGTGAAAGGCCG
>NZ_JAHQCW010000019.1 GCF_019042275.1 Diplocloster agilis | reverse complement strand
ACCAGGAACACGTGATGTGTTCCCGGTTCAGAGGCTCTTGCCCGTCGGACGTGAAGTCCGCCGTGCATCCTGAACCCGGCTTTTCGATTCCACTAAGCGTATGCACAGCCGCCCTATGCGCTCCCGGGGAGACGCCAAAGAACCCGGCCGCCGAAAGCATCCCCGCAGACCCGGACACCGGCAATCTCCCCGTCCTGAAACAGCGGGCATACCCAAACCCGAGGAAGAACCTGTTCTGGCTTCCTGGGAATATTATTCAATCCATTAGTTTGTGTCCCGAGGAATGAATTATAAATTTACATATACTCTTTTATGGATCCGTATAGTTAAGATCAAGCATAATCTATATAATTATTTCGCCTCGTTCTCCTCGTATTGCCGGATGTGTTCTTTTTCAAGGGCCATCATCCGCTCTACTTTTGGAGCGGAGCCGCCCCCCTGGAAATCGCAGTTCAGCCAGATATCCGTCAAATATTTCGCCAGTTCCTCTCCGATGACACGCTGGCCCATGCAGAGGATCTGCGCGTTGTTGCTTTTGCGGGCTCTCTCTGCTGAAAAAGGATCGTGGCATACCGCCGCCCGGATTCCCGGGACTTTGTTGGCGCATATGGCCATGCCGATTCCGGTTCCGCAGAGGAGGATTCCCCTCTCATATCGGCCGGCTGCAACCGCGTCGGCTACCGTATAGGCGATATCCGGGTAGAGAACATTTTGTCCCGGATCTGCTCCGAAATCTTCCGCTTCTATCCCCCGGGCCAGCAGATGTTGGATCAGAACGGTCTTTAATTGATATGCTGCTTCATCACAGCCAATGGCTAGTTTCATGTCTTCCCCTCCTTAGGAAATAAGATCCAGTATTCCATCCGCCATTGACGTAAGCAACAGGCAGCAGGAGACCGCGCCTGCGTCGGGCACGCCTCTGGAGCGCTCTCCCAGCCGGCTGGAGCGTCCGTATCTGGCTATCATCCCTACTGTGGAATCCCGTCCTTGTTCTGCCGCCTCTTTCATAAGCAGAAGCGCTTCCCGGAACGGCCGTTTTTCTGCGACGGAGGACCGGAGGCTTTCCACTGCCGGATACAGGGTATCCACCAAGGTCTTATCCCCTGCTCTGGCATCAATGATGTCAAACAGTTCTTCCATTCCATGGGAGAGCATCCGGCAGAATACCTCCAGGTTAATCTTTATATCACCTGCAGACATATTCGCTGTATTCCCATTTTCAGTCCCGGATATATCCTCCATTACAGTGCCTCCTACATCTTCTGTCCCACTGCCGGCGGTGTTTACTGTTTCTGTCATGGAGCTTAACAATGTTCCGTAAATGGGTCCCATGGAGCCTCCGATCTCGTTAAATAGTATTCCTCCGAGATATTCAAGCCCTTCTGTAAAGAAATAATTCTGATGCTGGTACCGCTGTTGGAATAATGTGAATCCTTTATTCATGTTCATACCGTGATCGCCATCCCCGATCAGGCCGTCCACTTCGCCCAGATAATCTTTGTTCTCCTGAATGGCCCTCACCATTTTGTCCAGAATCACTTTCCCGTCACGGTTGTAAAATTTATCCATGTCCTCACTCCCGTCCTATCTGTGTCAATCCCATACTGTATGCCGGATAATCGATCAATTCCTTTAATTCCGGGTCAAGCTTTGTCACGGTTAAAGTAGCGCCCATCATGTCCAGGGAGGTAAAATAATTGCCCACATACGCCCTGTGTATCCGGTAATCCGCTGCCTTTAACCGCGACTCGATCTCAGCATACAGCACGTATAGTTCCATAACCGGTGTGGCCCCAAGCCCGGAAACCAGTACCGCCAATTCGTCTCCCGGTTCAAAAGGTCCGTCCGGAAGGACGACATCCAGCATGCGCTGCGCCATCCGGTCCGCGCTCTCCAACGGGCACACTTCGATACCGGGCTCTCCGTGATGTCCGATGCCTACCTCCATCGTTCCTTCCCGGATCTCAAAATTAGGATGGCCCACAGCCGGAAGCGTACAGGGGGTCAGTCCGATCCCTATGCTTCTGGTCTGGTCGATGGCCTTTTGTGCCGCGTTTACCACCTCGTCAAGGCTGCCGCCCATTGCCGCCTTCGCGCCTCCGGCTTTCCACATCAGCACTTCTCCGGCCACGCCTCTTCGTTTCTCCCGCTGATCCAAAGGGGCGGAAGCCGCGTCGTCATTGGCCACCACGGTTTTTACCTCAATCCCCTCCCTGCGTGCCATCTTCACGGCCATTTTCACGTTCATGTTGTCTCCGGAATAATTTCCATACAGGCAGGCAACCCCCTTGCCCTGATCCGCTGCCCGGAATGCGTCCAGGAACGCTGCCGCCGTGGGAGAGGTACAGATCTCCCCCACCGCTGCGGCATCACACAGGTTCCGGCCTACATAACCGATAAACGCGGGCTTATGGCCCGATCCTCCTCCGGTCACTACGCCCACCTTGCCCGGCTGTATATTTCTGGCTTTGACTACCCGGGGATTCGGAGTTTTTTCTACCAGGTCACTGTGCGCTTTTAGGAACCCTCTCAGCATATCGTCCACGATTTCATCGGGATTTTTCATGATTCTCTGCATCCGCTCACACCGCCCTTTCTTCCTCACCCAAAAGTTCCACATCCACATTCATCATCCGGCAGATCATCTTCAGTTCTTCCACATGGTCCCCATAGACTGCATGGCAATGGTTCGCATCGAATTTTTCCAGGAAAATACTATGGTCAAAGGGCAGTTTTGCGAATACATGCGGCCATTCTTTTGTGGTTTCCGCCATTTTTTCCTCCGGCAGCTCCACAAAATCCGCCGTCATTAGGGACATCCGGTAGCGCCCCTGTGTCCGGTTCAGCCGGGCCAGTGTCGCTTTCCCCGCTTTGGTCATACAATTAACATGGCAGCCGCCGCCCGCATAGATGGGGAGGCAGGGATATAATGTGACCTGGCTCAGGTTCTCGGCCGGGTCATCCGAAGCCCCGGCATACCAGGTAGACTGGGAACCGCAGTTGCAGAACACCATCACGTCATGTTCTTTGTCATAGTGCCGGACGTCCATGAAGATTACCGGGGAACCGGTGAGCATCTTCAGGATCTGCATGGTGAGGGCGGCATCGGAATCCGCCTCGCAGGCGTAGACCACCGGCTCCTTTTCTCCGTCCCAGTCATAGGGATCATTCATAAACGCCGCGCTTATACACTCTGTACAGTAATGTCGGCTCATTTCATAATGGCATTTCACACCGATAAAATCATACGCTTCCTTCTCAACGATCCGCTTTAAAGCTTCATAGTGCCGGATCTGTGTTTTAAGCTTCTCCGGCGTCAGCCTGTCGCCATCATATTCGATGGATTTTACTTGCCTGCTCAGCCAATCGAACGCCTTCTCCACCTGCTCTTCCGGTACTTCCTGTGCCAGGCGCAGGATCTCCGACTGATCCAGGTGATCCACGTCCACGCCGAACTGTCTCTGCCAGTCCTGCATGCTTACGGTGGCGCTGTACATCCCCAGGCTTCTGCCCCCGATCAGTCCGTATTTCTGCCCATTTAAGCGGGTGACCACCTTCGCGCATCTGGCAAATGTCAGAAATTTCTTAAGAACCTCCGGCTCCTGCACATCTCCCGCCACCCGGAAATGATCTATTCCCAGGTGATGCAGGGCGCCGCCGCTGGCCAGCATGGCTACCATTCCCGGCCAGTCCGGGTTTAGATTCGCCGCCAGCAGATATGGTCCTCTGCCATTTCTGGCCGCAATCACGGAAAAATTCGGGAAGCTGAAAACTCCGTAGGAAAAGATGGTTCCATCCACTCCCTGCTGCGCAAGCTGTTCTGCTTCCTCTTTGGCTGTACTAACCGAATTGACCAGCCTCTTTGCCCGAATCACTTCCACCTCGCCGGTTTCTTCAAGCGCGTCTGCGATGGCATCCATCTGGGCCTTTACGATCTCCTTTAGCTCTTCATGTACCTCGGGCTCTCCATCAGAGAATCCAAGGATACCGATTCTGGGTTTTGTATTCAAACTTGCATCTCCCTTCTGCTCTTTTCATTGTTCCTCTCTCGTTCCTTCTCTTTAGATGGTCTCTCTTTTGATCGTTTTTTTAGTTCAATTCTCTGTAAATTGTTCCTCTTTCGTTCATTCCTTTTTGTACGTTCCCATTAGTTCCTTCTTCTTTTGTTTCTTCTACTTTCGTTCCTTCCTCTTTCGTTCCTTCCCCTCATTTAAAAAAACTATACACGGATATCTGTAACAAATATCCGTTGTTTTTCCCGGACACCACACTCCTTTTCTTTTTCACTATAATTTGGTTTCAGTTTTTGTTTTTTATTTCATATATGAAACATATAACTCCATATATGATATTATACTCCGGTTTTTTCGTACGGTCAATATTTCATATATAATATTTTATATTTCATATATGATATACCAAGTAAGTTTATCATGGATTAATCGGGATTCCGTTGGGAAGCTCACACATACATTCAAATACTCAACCACCTATAAGTTCAACTTGCCACATTTGGTGGTTATGATATAATGTCGATAGACATTCTATATGCGCCGGCGTGCTCCGGCGCATTCTCCTCTGCGTACAGTGTGCAGCTTTCCCGCCGGAGGAATGATTGTGGGCAATTCTGATAACTGAACTTATAAAATATTGAGGAAATATTTAAGGAGACCACCAAATGACTGATACAAATATTTATCCGCCGGCCGTAGACAGAGCCGTACAGATTCTGGATTATATGGCGCAGAATCACGAACCACAGACAATCAAAAATCTTTCCTCGACACTTGGCATACCGAACGCCTCTCTTTTCCGTATCGTAAAGTGTCTGACAGATCATAATTACCTGCGCCTGGAATCCGAGCAGCCGGACCGTTATGTACTGGGCTACAAGCTTTACTGCCTGGCTCAGACCGCTTATGACAGTTCACCTTTGGGGCGGATCGCTTCTTTGCACATGAAAAAACTGGCCGACTTAACGCAGCAAGCCGTCCAGCTATGTGTCTTACAGAATGGAACCATTATCACTATTGAGCAGGCGCTTCCAACCAACACGCCCATTACCATCATTGCAAAATTGGGCGAAAAAATACCGCTGAATTTAAGCGCCAGCGGTAAAATCCTATTTTCCCTGTTGCCAGAGGCAAAGCAGCTGTCACTGATCCCGGTTGTGGAGAAATCTCTCAAAAAGAATACGGCAAAGAGTATCGGTGAGATCGAACCATTGATGGAAGAAATCAAAGCCACCCGCAAAAGGGGCTATGGCACAGATATTGAATGTTACGCCGCCGGAATCGGCTGTATCGCTGTCCCGCTGTTTGATTATACCAGTCAACCGGTTGCAGCATTAAACCTGACGGGGCCCATCGACCGCTATACCGACTCCGGGAGTGCGGATACATTACTTTCCCAGCTGGTTTTTTCCTGCCAAAAAATCTCGGCGGCCCTGGGATATCCGTTAACAGGAGATCATTACTATCAAACTCTGCAAGAAAGATAAAATTTGTTTCACTCTTTCGATTCAGCCGGAAAATCAATCCTTTTCACCTGATACCGATCCTCTGTGATCTCAAGGACCGCCATAGTCACAGGAAGATCGAATCTTCGCCTGCCGCAGCTTCCGGGGTTGAGCCAGAGAACGCCGTCTTTTCTTTCTTCCAGATACCTGTGGGAATGTCCGAAGATGACCGCATGCGGCAGCTCTTCTCCAAGCTTTGCATCCTTTTTGTTGTGAACCAGATAAAACCGCATCCATCCCAAAGAAAACCGAAGCTCTTGGGGCAGATCTCCTGCCCATTCTTTGTCATTATTTCCGCGCACCGCATAGACCGGAGCGATCCTATTAAGCTGCTCCAATATTGCCGGTTTGCTCAGATCTCCGGCGTGTATGATACAGTCGCATTCCTTCAGGATCTCCGTGACATCCGGCCTTAATACGTTATGTGTATCCGACATTACTGCCGCCTTTATCATTTTCTCATCCCCTGCTTACTTCATAACCACGTTTGCGATGCTGACAAATCCTGAGATGGTGACGATAAGCACCAGAATCGGAGTGATAAAGCGGATACAGAAGATCCACAGCTTCTTCAGGCGGAACCGCACTCCCTCCTGCTCGATCTCATCCACCAGATACTGCGGTTTCCATTTCCATCCGATGTAATAGCACATCAGAATTCCACCAACCGGCAGCAGGATATTGTCTGTCAGCATACCCACAAAATCAAAGAAATTATAGTTCAATATTTTAAAATCCGAGAGAACTCCATAGGACAGTGAGCTTGGAATACCCAGCAGGAACAGCAGGACAGCCACGATCAGGACAGCGCGTCCTCTCTTCCATTTCCATTTGTCTATTAAAAATGATACGGTAACCTCCAGCAATGCCACCGCGCTGGTCACCGCCGCAAAAAAGACCAGCAGGAAAAACAGCAGGGCAAAGATGGAGCCGCCTTTGATGGCGCCAAACACCTTCGGCAGTGTGCCGAAGATCAGGCTCGGCCCCTGGCCGGGCTCCAGCTGGAAGGAAAATACAGCCGGGAAAATCGCGACTCCGGCCAGTACCGCCATACAGGTATCCAGCAGCGCCACACTAATGCAGCTCTTTGGAATACTCTCTTTTTTGCTCAGATAACTTCCGTAAGTGATCGTAATGCCCATGCAAAGGCTTAGCGAATAGAACACCTGTCCCAGCGCCGCGTTGACGGAACCGATACTGAATTTTGAATCCCTGACGGAAAACATAAACGCCAGTCCTTTGGAAGCTCCCGGCAAAGTGACGCTTCTCACCACGATAATCAAAAGAATCACGAATAAGGCAGGCATCATAAATTTACTGGCTTTTTCGATTCCCCGGACCCCGAAAAAGCAGATCAGCGCCGTCATCAGCATAAACAGAAAATGCCAGAATACCGGCTCTCCTGCGTTTCCGATAAAGGCTTCAAAATCTGCCGGCGCCTGTAACGTGGTGGCGTAGCTGAAAAAATATTTTAAGATCCAGCCGCCGATCACGCTGTAATAAGACAGAATGATAAAAGCCGCCAGTACTCCGAACACCCCGACGACCTTCGCGTGAGGGTGGACATCCCCATAGGCCTGAACCGGATCATGCCTGGTCTTTCTTCCCAATGACATCTCCGTGATCATAACCGGGAGTCCCAGCACGCATATAAAAAACAGGTATGCCGCCAAAAACGAGAATCCCCCGTTTTTTCCCATGAGATATGGGAATTTCCATAGATTTCCCAGTCCGATGGCCGCCCCTGTCGTTGCCAGAATAAAGCCCAGTTTGCTGGCCCACCGATTTTTGTTGCCTGTTCCGTTTTGTTTTTCCCCCGTTGCCCTGCTCATGTGTAACCTCCTGCGTGTTTTTCATATGTAGTATGTATTTGCCTGAATACAGACGGATGTTCTGATGGTACCACAGTTCCTATAGTATAACACACAATCTCTTCACGCAAAACCACTAATCTGGACATAATACGGACATAATTAGGACATGTCCCAATTTCATGCGGACATGTCCCTAATTGATCTCATTCATAATCCGGACGCGGTTATCGAAACAGGCGATTTGGACATGTCCCTAATTGTAAAAAAAGGTGTTTTGGACATGTCCCTAAATGCAATAATTTAGACGGCAGCTTTACTGAGCTCTGAATTCCTTAAAAAATGCCTCAAAAAGCTGATATTCCGGTATGATATGATCTTCTGTGTAAGTCAGCCAGATATTCGTTGTCTTGATTTTTCTTGCATTCTGCTCCATGTAAAAATGCCTGACGGCAAGCCCGGTTTCCCGATCCGAAGCCTGATCCGGGGGCGCGAGGTAATCCGGCATAGCAATCGGTTTGATATCCACGATATCCTTATAAAAAATACTGTCTTTGTATAGAAAATCAAACCGCCAGTGAATCCGCTTATTGGTAAATATCAAGCCGTACTCGATCAGATCCCCTCTCTGGGCGCCCTTCCGGTTCAAATAGAGGATCGGGACCTCATCTGTCTGTAGCTGGAGCTTTAATTTTTGTGACCAACTGCTCAATTGCTTATAATGGATTTCATAATATTTCCACAGAAGGCCGGGATTGTTGTTCCACCGGTTTACTTTCCGTTCCACCTCTGCCGGAAGCCAGCTCAACATATCATTTACCGTATAGGACAGACCACTGGACGGTATCACCCGGCCGGCCGCTTTGTTGGCGGTGTATGACATGCGGGTGTCTTCCGTGCTTCCCGCGTTTAATCCGGCTGCCTGAGCCGGCATATCTTTTCTCAGCTGCTCTGCCTTTTCCCGGGCGGCCGTATTACCATTGGCCGCAGCCCGGTCGAACCATCGCAGGGCTTCCCGGGTATCTTTTACCACTGGGTCAAGCCCCATCTCATAATAGGTGCCCATCCGATACTGGGCCTGCGGACTGCCCATTTCCGCAGCCTGCCGGAAATACTGCAGCTTCTGCTTACGGTCCGCTTCATTTTTTGCTTTCTCATACAGCGCTTCCGCTGTAGTTAATGACTTTCCGTTCACCGAAGCCGGAAGCCCCATTGTCTTTCTCAGCTGCTCTACCTTTTCCAGGGCAATCACATTTCCTCTGTCGGCAGCCAGCTGATACCACTGTAAGGCTTCTCCATAATCCTGTGCCACGGAATCCAGCCCCAGCTGATAGTAATTCCCCATCCGGTACATCGCATGAGATTCGCCTTTTTCGGCCGCCTCACGGAAAAGTCTGAGCTTACGCTTCCGGTCGGGCTCTTTCAACGCTAATTGATACAGTTCCCGCCCGGACATCTCCGTGATGATCTCCTCCCGGCTTTTCTTAGGTTTCTCTAATAGATCCCTTTGGGCTGCCGTTATATTTCCATTCTGCCCGCTTTTCACACCCGGCCCGTCTTTCACACCCGATATGTTTTGCACACCCGGTATGTTTTGCCGATTCGGTATGCTCTGAGCGATTACCCGCAGCGGCTCATATGCCATTCCCACCGCCACCGTCTCCTGGGGTTTGCCGTTGACGAAGATCCTGGCGGGGTTGGCACGGATCTTGGGGAGATCCAGGCTGCCAAACTCCGGTCTTTTTCCCTCCAACATTTCTGTTATAAAATACCACTGGCTGTGCCCCCCGGTCAGGATCACCAGGTCGATGGCCTGGCCCCCCGGGAACTCCGGCACTATGGATTGCGTATGGGCGAGGCTTCCATTGACCAGAACCGCGAAGTTTTTCAGATACTCCGTACAGGCCCGCTCGAATTCCTCCCTGTCAATGGCCGGTGAAAAATCCGGCAGAGACGGATAGGGATTCTTCACGGTCTGGAAGTAGGGGATACTTTTTCCCCTCTTCAGTGTCCGGGATACCGTAGTCTCTTTCCAGGTCTTTATATTGTCGATATATTTATCGGAAAAACTGTCGATGAAATATTCCGGAACGATATCCCGGTGTTCCCTCAGATACCGCTCAATGTAACCGGTCAATATGTGGTCCACATCTTTTCCGCCGAAATAGATATCCGTGTCCTGATCCGGCCAGGTGGATATGATCCGGGTTTCATCCTTTTCATACCGGCAGACGGCGATGTCCGTAGTCCCGGCTCCCATGTCCAGAAATAACAGGTAGGAACAGCCGCCTCCCAGCAGGCCCAGCGTTCTCATCTCTTTTTCTTCCTGCACCATGACTGCCCGTACCGCGGCTTCCGGCTCTGTGATACCCTTTACATTCTTAAATCCTGCCCGGGCTGCCGCCTCTATCATAAACTGCCGGTTTTCTTCCTTGTATTTCGCAGGATAACTGACGTAGGTGATTTCCTCATCGGCATTATCGCCCAGCTGATTCTTCTGCTGCTGATAGACCTCGTACAGATATTGGAAAAAACGGCCGGTCAGCCATTTGGCCCGCATCCGTATATCCGGCCGGGCGCTTTCCAGCTCCACTTTAAAGTTCCGGCAGATCGTCATGCCCGGCTGCTCCGCCGCCGCGTAGTATCCGAATTCGCACTCGTCATCCGGTAACTGAAGCTCCTGCGTAATCTCAACATCATCCGGCAGCTGGACCAGAGTCGGCACGCTGTCCCTTCCGTCGAACAATACATTGTTGACAAACAGCCGGTCACCCACCGGCACCCGGTCCTCACCATATCTTTTTACCCTTATGACGGATGTGCTGGTTCCAAAATCAATCCCTATGATTCTCTTCGTCGCCATATAATCACCAACTTTACTATTTTCCCTGCTCCCTTTCCTGCTCCCGGGAGCTTTTTCGGCCTAAATCACTTTATCCGGTTATGCAGTTGTACATCTGCCAATAATCGGATTCCTATTCCGTATTCTCTGGCATACTGTTCCGCGTATGAACCGCTCCGGCAGCAGATCGTCATCATGCTCCCTCTGTCAAAAGCGGATGGATGGATATTCTGCACGCCATCTTCTATTACTACTAACTTCAGTTTCGGACAATGTTTAAATGCAGCCTCATTCACGAATTTGACACTGCCCGGTATAACAACCGAAGTCAGGGAAGTGCATTTGTGAAAAGACTGATACCAGATTTTCTCCACGCCATCCTTTAGAATAACGGTCTCCAGAGCAGAACACCCCTGGAAAGCCAGGCCCGGTATAACCTTAACACTCCCTGGTATTACGATTGATTTCAATGACTCACAAAATCTAAATGCAGAACCTCCAATCTTCATTAAACCATCCGGCAGATTGATACTTTTCAATTTAAAACAGCCTAAAAAACTACTCTCTTCAATTTGCCGCAGGCCTTCCGGCAGCTGAACGTTCTCGATTTTCCACGCCGTTTTTGAAAATAATTCCCGCAATAACACCTCACTAAAGGCATCTTTCGCGATCTTGGTATAGCCTTCGGGCACGATAATATCTTTCTTTCCGGTAAATTGCCTTTTTACTTCTTCCCGGGTTAATATCTTTTCGGGTAGATCACAGGCCGGAACCGGGGCTTTCACAGCTTCCACACGTTCCGGAAGATTGTCTTCCTGCGCTATGCCGGTCACATTTTGGTTTAACAGGTCATAAGCCATCCCGACAGCCACCATCTCCTGGGGCTTCCCGCTCAGCCTCACCCTGTCAGGGTCGGCCTGGATTTTCGGCAGCGTCACGCTGCCATAGGCCTGGTTTTTTCCCGTCAGAATCTCCGGGATAAAGTACCATTGGCTGTGTCCGCCCGTCAGAAGCACCAGATCGATCCCCTCCTGACCCGGGAAATCAGGATCTGCCTTTTTCGTGTGCGCAAGACAGCCGTTCACTAATTCGGGAAAGCTTCTCAGATATTCCCCGCAGGTCTTCTCAAATTCTTCCCGATCGATCGCCGGCGAGAAATCCGGCAGATTCGGATAAGGATTCTTTACCGCGGTAAAATACGGCACGCTTTTCTTACGTTTCAGCGTTCTGGAAACTGTCACCTCTTTCCAGGCTTTGACCGAGTCGATGTATTTTTCCCCGAAATGCTCGATAAAGCCGGCCGGGACCACTTGGCTGTTGCTGCGCAGATAAGCTTCCACGTATCCGCTCAGAACCTGATCGATATCTTTTCCGCCAAAATAGATATCGGTCCGTTCATCCGGCCAGGTGGCAATAATCTGCGCGCTGCCGTTTTCATATTTACACACTGCCAGGTCCGTCGTCCCCGCTCCCATATCCAGAAACAGCAGATACACGGCCCGGTCCGTACACAGCAGGCCTTTTTCCCGCAGCTCCGTTTCGCCCTGCACCAGGAAGGCCTTAACCGCAGCCTCCGGTTCCGTGATACCCCGGACATTGGAAAAGCCTGCGTCTTTTGCTGCCCCGATCATAAATTGCCTGTTTTCATCCGAATATTTTGCCGGATAACTGACATAGACCAGTTCTTCATCGGTTCCCTCTCCCAGATGAATGGCCTGGGCCTGGTACTGCCGGTAGATATACTCCAGGAACCGGCGCGTCAGCCAGCGCGCCCTCATACGGGTTTCCGGGTCTTTGCTCTCCAGGTCCGTCTTAAAGTCCCGCCAGGTCTTCATCCCCGGCTGCTCCTCAGCCGCGGCCCGGCCGAACTCACAGTCCTCTTCCTGAAGCTCAAGCTCCGGCGTGATCTGCACATCCTCGGGAATCTGTACCAAAGTCGGCACGCTGTCATTGCCGTCAAAGAGTACGTTCGATACGAACAGCCGGTCACCGACCGGCCCGCCGTCTTCCCCGTACCGTTTCACCCTGACCACCGAATTGCTGGTTCCAAAATCTATTCCTATCACACGTTTTGCGCTCATCCTATCCTCCACACAGTCACTTTACTGATCGCCCAGTAACCTTCCGATCACCCCTTCATAATACGGCTTGCTGATCTGCAATTCCTCGCCGCTGTTGAGCAGGAGGCTTTTCCTGCTTTTATCCACCCGCTCCACATAGGACAGATTTACCAGATAGCTCTGGTGTACTCTCAGAAAGACCGATGCCGGAACCTGCCGGCTGATCTCGTCCAGCCGCCCACGGAATGTATAGCTGCGGCCCTGGCTGGTATAGAGGGTTACATTTTTATAATTGCTCTCGAAATACCGGATGTTCCGGTACCGGACCAGTATGGTGCTGCTTTTGGCGTTTCGGATAAACAGGTTTTTATCCTGGAGGATCATGGTACACAGCGCCAGTACCTTGCCGATAAATAAGGCATGATCCGTCAAGTCCGCGTGAAAGGCGATCGGCCGGGCCATAAGATAGGGCTCCAGATCCAGTTTTTCCTGAGCATAATACATCACATAGCAGCGGCTCTTCTGGTACAACTCTTTTGCCAGCGTTCCGGCGATCCGCCCCAGGCCCAGATTGATCAATACCAGCTGCAGTGTGTCGGACGCCTCAAAGAGCCGGCCGGTCTTTCGCAGATCCGTGATCCAGTCCACCTGCATATCCACATCATACCTCACCGCCGTATCTGTCAGCAGTTTTCTGATACATCCGATATTTTTCCGGTCCGTATCGATTACTGCCAGCTGCACAACAGGCTTCATCCGCCTCACTCCTCCAACAGTTTTCTGTAATATTCCGTGTAAAATGGTTCTATGATCTGAAACAGCTCCTCCTGCATCAGTCCGATCTGCTCCGCTGATATCTCTGCTTGGTCCGACCGCTGCTTAAGCAGCGCTCCGACACGGTCCAGGTACCGCTCCACCGCCTCGCGGTAAGCCGCCGCATGTTCTCCCGTTCCCCGGCTGAAGACACCCGGATATGCCGAAAAATCGACCTCCTGATACCTGCTGTTGTATTTCATATCTTCCACCCGCACCAGGCGGCCGGACGGATAAGTCACCACAGCCTGGAATCTGGGTATACTCATGTGTATCTGACTGCCTTCCACCTTCGTGCGGTAGTAGGGAAATATCGCCAGAAGTTCCTGGCCCTTTTGATTCAGTACCGGGAATCCCATCTGGAAATTCATGGGGATCATACTCCGCACCGCTTGTTTTTCCTGTACTTGTTTTATATATTCTTTCATTCCGGGATCTCCTCCTCTCATTTATCAGACCGATAGGCGCTTACCATAAAGCCGCCGCTTGTGTTCCATGCCGTTTGGAATTCCTCCAGGTCATAGGTGATCCCCCGGCCGCCCGGAAGCCCCGGATCGTTCAGGATAACCTTCACATTCGACGGGTCCGTTCTATCGATGCCGATCACTTCCACCGCATGATTCGCAGTAAGGGACGGATAAAAGATACTTTCCATGGAATCAGGAGTCAGAAGGGATATATTATTCACACCCGCAATGACCTTGCCGCCTTCTTCCAGGGTTCTTTCGATATCCTCTATACTTCCGTGCTCGTTTTGCGCTACCTCCAGGCCCAGATATTCCAGAATATTTCCGGTATCCTCAAGGGTAGTGCCCGTTTCCGGATCAAACCACCCTTTCGAGACGGCGAATTCCACCAGATCCTGTTCATTCAGTTCGGTATCCAAAAGCTCCTCCGCCACGAATTCCTGGCAGACCACCGCACAAGACATATCTCCTTCCTGCATATGCCAGTGCTCCATATCCTCCAGCGGCTCCCCTGAGATCAGCTCATTTTCCAGGCTGTCCATCTCCGCCGGCATCCCGAAACTGCCGATGGTATCCCGGTAAATCCCCTCCTCCAGCCTCTCCGTCCGGCGTATATGGGTTTCATCCAAATTTTCCAGGCCCTGGCTGTTTTCCAGAGAATGTTCAAATTCCGAAATGTCTTCCAGCCGGTCCTGGATTTCCAGTTCTTCAAAATCTCCCATTTCTTCTATTCCCATTTGGAACCTCCTTGCTTTATTCTTTACTGCTGTCCGTATCGTTACTGTCCTGCTGCGGGAAGCGTAGAATTCCTTTTTCCAAAATCAGGGCCCCATCACTCCAGCAAGGCCGGTAGATCTTATAGAGCTGTCCGGGAACAACAGCCGTATCATCCAGAGTTACATAAGAAAATACCGTCCGTTTGTCCGCCTGCAGGCTTTGGGCCTCCTCCCGCTTGATTCCGCTTTCGAAGATACCCTGAATAATCAGTTTCGCATTTTGTATCTGTTCTTTCGCTTCACCTGATTCCATACCGGAGAACCTGCCGGAAAACAGCCTGGAAAACGCAGAGTCTTCCTCGAAATTTTCCACTCTCAGGCACCATTCCCCAAATGTGCCGGAGGCGTTCCTGGTATTTCCCCGGCTGATCTGGTACATCAGTTCATATAGGCCTGTGAATTCAGTCTTATGATGGCTGATTCCTTCGGCCAGTACGCGGATGATCTCTTCGTCCTCCGGTGTTAGGTTCTGGTCCGGCGTTAGGTTCTGGTCTGACGTCAAATCCTGAGCTGGTATTCGGTTCTGGTCCGGCGTCAAATCCTGTTCTGATGTAAAGTCCTGCTCCGGTATCCGGCCGTTCTTCTTTTTCTTTATGAAATAGTAAATGATCAGCAGAACCATAACCACGAAAACAGCTATCACAAAATACATCCATGGTTTCACATGATTTCCCCCTTTCCCTACTTGCTGCTTCTCACCCCTTAGGTTTATTCATCTTCACCCAAACCGCCGCATCGTCGTTATCGCCGTAGACAATGGCGTTCCCGATCTCCAGCGCCGGAATCATGGATTTTTGATCCTCCCGCAGCGCCAGGGAGGCGGCCATCACCTCACAGTCATCCGGCGCGGTCAGGCGGTGCACAAATTTATAATTGGTATTCTTAATCACATCCGGAATCAGCCGTGTAGGAACCTGGTCGACAATGGTGATGCCTTCCCCGTAGCCCCGGATCTCAGAGAGCATATTACTGAACAGGTCCGCGACCACCTGCTGGGGGTTACCGGAATCGTTGGTCACTGCGGAAGGATTCATCAGTAGGTTATGGGCCTCCTCGATCATGGTCAGGTGCAGCAGCTCATTTTGCTGTGCCCTCTTCCGGTAGTCCGCTTGGTAGGAGTAAGCCGATATCCGGTATTCGTAGAGGCTTAACATCAGCAGCGCCATGATAAGCGCCTTATCCCGGCTCCCGGCGATCCGGCTCAGATTGATGACGGTTGGCTGGCCGAACAGCGCATCATAGTCGGTGGATTTCGTCACATTCAGCAGGCGGCCCCGGTTTCCGCGGGTCAGATATTTTAACCGGGTGATCAAGGATTTTCGGATCGTCTTATAATTTCTTGGATCGTATCCTTCCACCAGATCGTCCACCATGGGAATCAGGTCTTCCATTTTCGGATATAAGAATGGCTTCACCGCCTCGCCGGAGTGGAAATCCTCCTGGAAGAAATCCTCCGCCTTTGCATAGACTAACTCGTCGATCAGCACCGGCAGGACGTCCTCGATGCTTGGGATGCTGGCCACCAGAAGGGAGACCAGATTCTCACATCGGGCCATCAGGTCAACCTTGGCCCCTTTGACCGCCGCCGGTTCGAAAGGATTCACCGCCAGTTCTTCCAGAGGCTGCCCGTTAAAAGAGGACGCGCCCGGCATATAAATGTGAAAAGGGATTCCCTTCTTTTCTTTTAATTCCATAGCCCACCGCACATAATCGTCCTTAGCCGGTTCGATAATCAGAACCGGAATCCCCCGGGATACGACTTCGTTCAGAATCGCCTTGCAGGTGGTGGATTTCCCGGAACCGGTGCCCCCGGTAACCAGGGCATGACGGACCAGGGAATTGGGATCGATCCGGTATTCGTTGTTCTGCACCACTCCCATATCCACCACTTTACCTATGGAAATGGAATCCTCATTGAGCACCGGAGGATTGTTGGCAAACCGGACGGCCGTCTTGACAAACCGCAGGCCCGGAACATCTCTGCGGGGAAGGGAGGTGGTCAGCCCCAGTTCCTTTGTGTTCATGGGCGTACTTAAGTATTGATACCGGCGTCCGAACACATGCCAGATATGATCCTGTTCGTATTTCTTTTTATATTCATTGTCGATCATCTTATCGATATTTTCATTTTCCAGGGAAATGAGCTGGAAGCCTTTGACGATTTCCGCGGCATTGCTGTCTTCCCGCAGGACGTGAAGGCGGATTGGCTCCAGATAAGTCTCGTCGCCGGAATAGATGGAGCGCAGCATACCGGTCACGGTGGCGATATCCATCTTGGTCCTTCCAAGCACATAAGTGCCCACATTCCAGTAGCCCAGGTTCCGGCCTTCTTTCAGGCGGGCGATATGTTTTTCCATAATTTCTTCGGCATACTGGGCAAATTTGTCCAGATATTCTGTTGTCACCGAACGGGAAAAATTAATGGATACGGATTTGGTCTTGTTCATACCGACTGCTCCGCCCACTGCCCCACCGATCCCGCGGCCCAGATTACTTCCCAGGTAAGGAGCGCCAAGCCAGCTGCCGATCAAAGCCCCGGCCACGGTGCCCAGGCCGGACAGGATTCCGCCAACCGCTCCGCCCATTCCTACATCCTTCTGGCTGCTGGTGCCTTGATTTTCCGTTACGCTTCGGGACACATATTTGTGAATCTCACTGCCCAGCTCCCGCATCCGGTTAATGATGCTGCTGATCTCATTGTCAGGGATCGGGTCTGCGATCACCAGAAGGGAGTAATCCCGCTCCCGGCCATTGATCTTACGCACCCCAAAAGCCAGCTGATCCAGCGTCTGCAGTACACTTCTGCTCTCGTCACTGATAAAGGAAGGGATTCCGGTCACCGCGCCGATGGCATGATAATGGTTCAGCACATCGTAGATCTTCTCATGACGGTCGTCCTTCGTCTGGTCATGTCTTACCCATTCCATTGCCACGCCCGGCATGTTGGCCGCCGTCGCTTCCATCATCTGATCCAGCGCGTCCTTGGAACCCACGCCCTGGGTGGCGGTCGTGACCCCCAGGTACAGGCTGGTCCGGCCGCCGGTCCTCTGGAGTAAAAATACCGTCCGGTATCCCCAGATATGCAGTGTGGACAGCACGCCCTGCCACCGGTTGATCAGGTCATAGTCTTCTATGTTGTCCGGATGCACCGGAAGCCGGATGATCTGAAGCCATTCCACCTCACCGTGGCGCTCCGTCTCATCAGGCACGAAATAATCAAACTGGCTGACCCCGTTCAGATAACTTCGCTCCATCGTGCCTTCCAACAGGCGTTTGAACACCTCATCCGGTATTTTAATCTCATTCGGCGTTTCGATCTCCGCCATATCAAGGCCCCGGAACAGATCCCGGAAACCCACGTCTCGGATTCTGTCAGACATAAGCGCTTCCCCCTTTTTCTTATCCGTTCGTCTCTTAATCTTCGGCCCGGCTCAGTTCCCGCTCCAGCTCGGCTATTTTAGATTTGCAATAATCCATCTCGGCTTTTCTTTTACTAATATTTGGCTCCACACCGATCCATCCTTTGGACGCATCCTCTTTCAGCTGCTCATAACTGGACAGGGCGTTGCTGTATTCGGATCTGACATCCCTTAAGTTACGCTCTATGGATTCCTTACTGCGGGCGCCGAAGCTGATCTCCCTGGTCCCGCCAAGTTCGCTTTCCTCTGCTTGCGCATCTCCCAGCTCGGCCAGATCCCCATCCACTTCTATTGTTTCTGTTTTCGCCAATCCCTCACTGTTTTCTAATTCTTCTAATTCCTCGTCTTCATAATCTTCAAGATCTTCGTATCCCATGTGAACCCTCCATTTCTGCTGCCCGGTTTTTCATACTTCCGCATGAGCGGTTATGGCCCGGCGCTCGTTGTTTTCTCTTCGTGTTTTTATCTTAGCATTTAAAATCAAGTTCAAATAGCAGGCGGCCTTTTTTGTACTTCAAACGGCAGAATCTTCCGGCCGGAGTTGTCCCTGTAGTATTTCTTCTATTATACTCTGTCATGTTTTTAATTACCACCGTCAACTGTTCATTTTTGGGTTTCCGGCCTGTATTATGGAGTGGTGTGCAGGGCACGGGTTATTCAGTTTTATTTGTGGAATCCGGTTCTAATTTTATTGGGGATTTTTATTAGGGATTTTTATTAGAGATAAAGCATATTAGAAAAATAGCGCGTTGACAGAGCGCGTGCGCTAATCTACACTTTAAAATAAGAACGATTCGGTAAATTAGGAAGTTAAAGGAGATATCAAATGATACTATTAATTGCGGGAGCTTCGCATACCGGGAAGACTGTGCTGGCACAAAAACTAATGGAGAAATACAGATATCCCTATTTCTCCATTGATTTATTAAAAATGGGGTTGATAAGAAGCGGAAAAACGAAACTGACCCCGGAAGATGGTGCCAAACTGACAGATTATCTCTGGCCAATTGTCAGTGAAATCATAAAGACCGCTCTTGAGAATCATCAGAATCTTATTGTGGAGGGGATCTATATTCCTTTTGACTGGCAAGAGGATTTTGGCAGCAAATACTTGAATGAAATCAGGTTTTATTGCCTTGTAATGACAGAATCCTATATTGAAAACCATTTTGCTGATATAAAAAAATATGCGAATGTCATCGAAAAGCGGCTGGACGATACCTGTTGTACGAAAGATTCTGTACTTAGGGAAAATTCCTTCTATTTGGAGATGTGTAAAAAGTACAATTGTAATTGTATTCTGATTGATGACCGGTATCATGTAGATATTCAGTTGTAATGCTGTGCGATTGGTCTGTCTGCTTTGGCCTGATCATCTGGCCCAGAGTTAATCTTTACCAGGATCAGCCGTGGCAAAGATTCGGATGCGGCAAGCTGTGTAAGAAATCCCCCATAGGCAGAGGCCCAATACGACCAATATCGTTTTGTTCACGCGCCAAATCGGATCATCGCCTCCTGCATAGCGGATGAAAAGATAGAAGTACGATACCGGTTTGTACCTTATCATACTGACTGCCATAAGGGAGAACAGCCAGACGATCCCCGTCACCATAACAGCCATATGGGGAGTGCTGGTGCATATGGATACCGCCACACACAGGCTGGACAGAAAAAAAGCGGTCGTCATGTATGTGAGCAGCAGATCCATCACATCCATCCCCGGTTTGAGCGCCGAGACACCTTCTATACCGGCAATGGAAAATATAAGAATACCGGCCAGCAGCAGGATATACCTGCGCACGATCCATGTAAACAGGGATTCTGCCTGCGCCGCGATGGTTTCAAACATCGGGTCGGTTCTGACCCTGCACCATTCCCCCACGATAATCGCGGTATAAAAGGGAAAGATGATTTCAAACCCTACATAGCCCCAATGGATATTATCCCCGCCGCCGGAACAGACGGCCAGAAAGACACCGGTAAGCAGTCCTGTGATCCACACCGGATTTATCCCGACAATTTTGCATTCATGTTTTATCATTCATCCGCCCTCCAAAATGATCGTTTCGCGGCTACCAGGGTAACCGCCAAAATACCGGTTCCCAGCAGAAAAGCAAGGTTTAACCATGCACTCCCGGGATAGATCTGCGGCCACTTCGGATGCCGCCAGATGTATTTTGTCAGATCTCCCTGCGTAAATATATAAAACGGCATTTTTTCTGCCGAATTTACCGAAAACGCGTTTACCATAAACAGGATGGAATACAAAAGGTAGAAAAATCGGATATCCAGTATTTCAGGAAGCATAACACAGCTGGCCGTTACAAAAAAGGACGCGGGCAAAATCAGATATAACGCGACGGAATAACCGACATGCAGAAAGCTTCCGATCCCTTCCGTTCCCCGGCGGCACAGAAGATATCCACAGATGGAAATCCCCAGCAGGGAAAACATCATGGTGAGTGTATAACACAGATTTCCCAGCAGTTTCCCCCCAACATAATCCTTCTTATGCACCGGGGCCGCCATCAATAAATCTTTTACTCCTGTTTTCCGGTCGCCAACCAGACGGCCGGCCATCAAAAACATCAGGCCAAACAGAAGAATCAGGCCGTCAAATGCGAAGACCCGCCTCACATAGTAGTGGATTTCCCCCAGGAATTCCACCCGGGCCATATTGGCCGCTGTTGGGAGGCAGTCCAGAAATGCCGTAACCGTGGAGAATAGAAGGACTCCCCATCCGGCAGGACGGCTGATTTGCATTTTATATTCGTATTTGGCAACCGCGGCCAGTTTACTCATAGTTTTTCCCTCCCATACAATACACATAGGCATCTTCCAGCGTTTCCGCCACCGGCGGAACCGGGAACTCGCCCCGCTCATCCAGAATCCGGGCCAGAATGCCGGAGTGTTCATAAGTGACGGACAGTACGACGGCTTTTTTCTGCAGCGCCGCCAGGTCCTTCTCTTTTTCTATTTCCACGATCTTGACCTTACCGGCTGCTTTGGATAAAAGCTCTTCGGCGCTCCCGCTGAAAAACAGCGCCCCCTTACGCAGTACGGCAAGCTTTTCACAGAGCTGATACACATCCTCGACGATGTGGGTGGACAACAGAACACATTTATCGTCTTTCGCAAATCGGGAAAGAACACTGCGGAAGCGGACACGTTCCTCCGGGTCCAGACCGGCCGTCGGCTCATCCACAATTAAAATCCGCGGATCCCCCGCCAGCGCCTGGGCGATTCCTACCCGGCGTTTCATTCCGCCGGATAATTGCCCGATCCTTCGGCCCGCATATTGCCCCATATCCACCTGTTCTAATACATCCATCACTTTCTTACGGTCTTTCACCCCTTTTAAGGCAGCCATATAACAGACGAAATCGAATACGGTCAGAGTCGGGTACATGGAAAGCTCCTGGGGCAAATATCCGATCAGACGGCGTGCCTCCTCACCCTGTGTATTTATGTCGTAGCCCCCGATCCGTACCGACCCGGACGTCGGCCGCATAATCGTTGCTAGGATTTTCATCAGTGTTGTTTTTCCGGAGCCGTTATGGCCCAGCAGCCCGAATACACCGCTTTCCACTTGGAAGCTGATATCCGTTAAAGCAGTCACTTGATTCTTGTATTGCTTTGTCAAGTTATTTATTTCGATCTGATTCATCTTTTCTCCTTTCATCTACATATGTAGTTTATTTGGGTAGGATAACCGGTATTGATGCTGATATTTATACTGATATTTATACTGGTATTTATACTGGTATTTATACTGATATTCATATGCGCTGCTATGAAGGCCTGTTTTTGAATCGGTGACAGGGCTTTACCATCAGAATCGTTGTGCATCAGGATCACTGTATTCCGCAGGGCCCATCAGGGCCGGATATGGATAAAAATATGTCCGGCTGGCAGACATGGACAGCAGAACCGCAGCGGCGACTAGCCCTCCTAAAATGGCCAGAGTGATGATCCTCCATATGTGTTTTGGATAAGCCAATATCGCAGCAAACCGCTGCTTCGCCATCAGAAATCCCAGCGCTGCTATTCTTCCACCAGTGTTTTTTCCGGTACCGGACGACATCTCCAGCAGATGAAGCATCGTTCTTGTATAATCACCGGGAGCCAGTTCTGTGCAGCTTTTCAGTACCTTTCTGTCACAATCCATTTCGCATATCAGTTCAAAATCATTTTTGGATATCCATACAAAAGGATTGCACCAGTGGAGGACCGACGCCAGGTCGTAGAACCGTTGGAGCAAATGATGTTTTCTCTTAATATGCAGAATTTCGTGCCGTAGGATAATCGCCAATTCCGGATCGGTGAGTTCCGGTAAGATCCTTTTGTTCAAAAGTATGTACGGGCGCAGGATCGTCACAACACAGACCGGGTCTTTGAATTCTCCGAACAGGACACGCGGAATTTTCTGAAGCCGCTCACCAGTGCAGATTTCGGTTAATATCTTTAAAACACGCGCATCCCCGCAGATTGTACATTTTCTCATAGCCCGGGCGGCAAACAGGGTACGCGCCAGATAGCAGAGAGCAAACAAAAACGCACCGGTAATCCAAATAATGGCCGCGATCCGGAAGCCGTAACGCCATGTCTGTCTCTCGCCGGGAATCAGACGCACCTGGGGAACAATAACCGGAACCAAATAGAACAGCAAACCGGCTGCGCCAAACCACAGCGGCTGTACAAGATGCAGAACCTTTTTGGAAAATAAGGCGGCAAAGGAAACGATACTTCCGATAAACGATAAATACAGGATGACACTGAATATATTTCCAAGTATCTGCATTACTTTTCCTCCTGCTCTTCAATCAATGCTTTCAGAGCATCCAGTTCTTCCCTGGACAGGCTTTTGCTTTTCACAAAACCGGACACCATACTGGATAGAGAGCCATCGTATACACGGCGCAGAAAGTTCTGGCTTTCCGCAAGCTGGCATTCGCTTTCCGAGATGGCCGGATAGTAGAGATATCCTTTTCCCTGCCGTTTCGTAGACAATGCGCCTTTTTTTACCAGGCGGGCAATATAAGTCTGGATCGTGGTTTTGCTCCAGTCCGTGTGTTTTAGTTTTTCCAGAATTTCCTGAAGGGTCTGGGGCGGGTCGTTCCAGATGATTTTCATTACCTGCCATTCTGATTCGGAGATGGATATTCGATTTGACATTGGGATCTCCTTTCTTTAATTGACTGTTTGTAGTTCTATTATAGTCATAAAACTACATACTGTCAATCATTTTGATGAGGGAAGTTTTGCAAATTATTTTAAAAAAAGACATGTTAAAAAGGCTGCATATTTTCTATTATTTTGATGCAGATTATGGATAAAAATAAATATGGAAGATGCCTGTTATTGCCTGATATTCTAATTTTGGTGTGGATTTTTCGGGTTTCTTATTATATGATATTAAAGGTTGTTACCTGTATGTGCAAAAAGCATGCACTCTTGGAGGAACGGTTGAACTTAAAAATGTTCACCCATACCTGTATGTGCAAAAAGCATGCACTCTTGGAGGAACGGTTGAACTTAAAGATGTTCACCCATACCTGTATGTGCAAAAAGCATGCACTCTTGGAGGAAATTATGAAACACAATGGAATTGCGTTTAAAAATGGATTAAAGGACGGTATTCCCATCGGACTGGGTTATCTGGCTGTCTCTTTTACGTTTGGAATCATGGCCGCAGGGGCCGGACTGTCTCCCTGGCAGTCGGTGCTGATGTCCTTTACAAATCTGACTTCGGCAGGACAGTTTGCCGCTCTTGGTATTATACAGGCAGGATCTTCGTATATGGAAATGGCGGTCACACAATTTATCATCAATCTCCGCTACTGCCTGATGTCCTGTTCCCTTTCCCAGAAATTAGAGGAGCAGACACCATTTCACCACCGGCTGTTTGTGGGGTATGGAGTCACCGATGAGATCTTCGGCGTATCCGTGTGTAAGCCGGGCAAGCTGAATCCTTTTTACAGTTACGGCCTGATCAGCGTGGCAGTACCGGGCTGGACTTTGGGAACTCTGCTGGGCGCGGTATCAGGCAGCCTGCTTCCGGGCCGGGTGCTCAGCGCGCTGAACGTCGCGCTTTACGGTATGTTCCTGGCAGTCATTATTCCTCCGGCCAGAAAAAGCAAGGTATTAGCCGGTGTCATACTGGTATCCATGGCCTGCAGCCTGCTTATCACTTTCATTCCGGTGCTGAATACGATTTCTTCCGGCTTTAAAATCATCCTGTTAACGATCCTGATCGCCGGTGCGGCGGCTTATTTCTTCCCGGTCAGGGACTCCGAGGAGGTGCCCAATGAGTAAAAACGCATTTATATACATAATTGTAATGGCGGCAGTGACCTATCTGATCCGGGTGCTTCCGCTGACGTTGATCCGAAAAGAGATTAAAAATCCCTTTATCCGGTCCTTCCTGTTTTATGTGCCTTATGTTACCCTGTCGGTCATGACCTTCCCTGCTATCTTAAGCGCTACCGCCAGTGTATGGTCAGCGGCGGCCGCGCTCGTAGTTGCAGTGTTCCTGGCCTACCGCGGAAAAAGTCTGTTCCAGGTCTCTCTGGCTGCCTGCGCGGTTGTGTTTCTGACAGAACTTGTTTTACCGCTGGCATAGCTCATTATCGAATCAGGACATGTCCCAAACTGAAATGGACATGTCCCAAACTGGAATGGACATGTCCCAAATCGTTCAATATTCTTATATAAGATGCTGGAGCCGGGCAGTTTCTTTCACCAGTTCTTTCTCATTCTCCGTTAAGGGAAGGAACGGTCTTCTGCAATCCCCGCAGTCAAATCCCTGCAGCTTCAGTATTTCCTTGATCCCTTTAAACACCCCAACCTTACACAGAACCTCTACCACCGCATTCACCTCGCCCTGAACCTTCAGCGCTTCTTCCAGTTTCTTCTCCGCGAATAGCTGATTCAGCCTTTGAAATTTCCCGGCCATAATGTTAAAGGTACTTCCGATCCCGGCCTGCACCCCGACGGCCAGTGCGCTCAGATACAGTTCGTCGTGCCCAATGAACACGCTTTTATCCGGATGCTCCTCAATAATCTGCTGAAGCTGAAACAGATCATAGCTGGTATGCTTTATCCCGATTATTTTCTCATTGGAGAGCAGCCTTTCCAGGTCACTCTTGGAAAAATGAATCCCCGACATAGCGGGAATATTATAGATCAGTACGGGAACGTCCACCGCGTCCGCCAGATCTTCGTAATACCGGATGTATTCTTCCATGTTAAAGCTGAAATAAAAGGGCGGCACGGAGGAGATAGCCGCCACTCCGGTCTTCTGCGCATGTTTCGCCAGCTCGATACCGTGTTCCGTGGCAAATACCCCGATATTGGCGATCACTTCCGCCTTTCCGTCCGCAGCCTCGACCACCGCTTCCAGCATCTGTTTACGCTCCTGCATGGACAGCAGATAGGATTCCCCCGTGCTGCCTCCTATATAAAAACCATCCACGCCGCAGTCCAGCAAATGTTCCACCAGCTTCTGCGCTTTCTTATCATCTACCTTCCCATTCCGGTCGTACGGAGTCACCAGAGCAGGATATAATCCTTTGAATTTTTTCATCGTTTCCTCCAAACAAGCGGTTTTTCCGCTTTCTTCATCCATCTTCTACGCTTTAGAAGCCCGTCAGTCTTCCGCCTTCTGCTCATAAGCATGGAATTTTTTCATCGCATACCGGAAAATAATGGATTTCTCCTGGGTCACTTCTTCTAACACGCTGGAAATACATTCCCGGCTGTTTCCACTCATTTTCTTGCCGCCTCCAAAAGGCAGTTCCTGCGCCCGGAAGCCGCCGGAGCCATTGACCGCTACCATACCGGACCTCAGCGCGCCCGCCACGGTCATCGCATCCTGAAAATTCTCGGTAATCACTCCCGCACTTAAGCCATAGTGGGAACGCTCCGCGATATCGATGGCTTCTTCCAGCGTGTCGAACCCGATAATCGGATAGACCGGCCCGAACACCTCCATATCTTTTGCAATGTCCATATCAGGAGTTACATTCATCAGCACGGTAGGTTCATAAAACGCTCCCTTCCGATGTCCTCCGTAGACCAGCCTCGCTCCCTGTTCTACGGTAAGGGCGACCTGTTTTTCCACTTCTTTGGCTGCTTCTTCGCTGATCAGAACGCCAAAATCCGTGTTTATATCCAGAAGATCCCCGGTTTTCACAGTCTTCAGCCGTTCTTCGATCAGACGGGTAACGAATTCTTCTTTGATCGAGTTATGTACGATAAACCGTTTGGCCCCGGAACAGCACTGGCCTGCGTTTCTGGTCTTATCTCCGGCCTCGTTCACCGCCAGATCCATATCACAGTCTTTGCAGATAATCAGAGGATCATTGCCGCCCAGCTCGAATTTGTAGGAGGTCAGATGTTCCGCCGCCTGCTTCGCAATTTCGATCCCCGCCCGGACACCTCCGGTCACATTCACCTGCGCCAGCGCGGGATTTTTGCAGATCCAGTTTCCTACCTTGCTGCCCTGTCCTGTGATACATTGTACCGCTTCCGGAGTCACCCCGGCTTCCACCAGCAGTCCCATGAGCTTTAGCACAGTCAACGGATTGGACGTGGCCGGTTTGACTACGATCGCATTCCCCGCCATAAGCGCCGGGCCTGCTTTAAATGCCCACAGCGCCGCCGGAAAGTTAAACGGGACTATGCAGGCAATAACACCCAAAGGCTCGTGTACCGTAATCTGCAGATCATCGTCATATCCCCCTTCGATCCCCATCGGCATTGTCTTCCCATAATGGTGCTTTACGATTTCGATCGAGCTTTCAAAGGTCATAGAAACCGAATCGATCTCTCCATAGGAATCAAAAATGGGTTTCCCGGTTTCCAGTGTCAATAATCTGGCCAGTCCGTCCCGCTCTCTCTTTAACAGCTCCAGATATGCCCTCAATATTTCTGCCCGGTCCCTAATTTTCAGCCGGTTCCATTTTTTCTGCCCTTTTACCGCGCTTTCGATAGCCCGGTCTACATCCTCTCTGGCAGCCGCCGGCACCTGATCCAGAACTTCTCCCGTATAGGGATTCAGGACCGGAATTGTCTCATGGCTGGAAGAATCCACCCATTCACCATCTATCAACATCTTCATTTTCCTAACCCTCCAGTCGTATTCATTCGCGTTTTATATGTTTTTTTCGTGCATGATCCGCGCTTTATTCGCGTTTCATTTCTCCTAGTCCGAATAATCCTTACAGGCCGCGCCCGCTCTCATGACTGCCTTATATTTTTCATATCCCTCATCCCACAGGTCCATGTCGGCCGGTTCATACGTCTCGACAGGAAAAGAATCCGCCGCAGCTTCCCTGAGCTGGCCAAAGGAGCCGATCTCTCCATTCTCCATGGCCTGCACCAGGATATTACCCACGCAGGCGCATTCCACGGGCCCTGCATACACAGGCCGTTTCAGGGCATTGGCCGCAAACTGATTCAGCATCTTATTCCGGCAGCCGCCTCCCACGATCCGCAGTGCCTCCAGCCGGTAACC
The DNA here is from genome assembly GCF_019042275.1 of Diplocloster agilis. Taxonomy (GTDB): domain Bacteria; phylum Bacillota; class Clostridia; order Lachnospirales; family Lachnospiraceae; genus Diplocloster; species Diplocloster agilis. The sequence continues at coordinate 77,058 of NZ_JAHQCW010000019.1, read as the reverse complement.
AAGAATATGCTCCAGCGTTTCAAAGGTTTTCCGATACTGCATGGCCAGGCTTTCATAGACACATCTGGACAGTTCTCCCACGCTCACCGGAACCGGCTGATTCGTCTTTCTGCAGTATTCCTGGACTCTTTGAATCATATGTCCCGCCTGGTAAAACACGGGATCCTCCACAGCGATAAAAGAGCGGAACGCTTCTATCCGGGAAGCCTGACCGACCACTTCATCCCAGGAAAGCGCCTGGCCTTCCTGTTCCCACTCCTTCATGAACTGCTGCACAATCCACATGCCCATGATATTCTTCAACAGCCGGATACCGCCGTCCACAGTTCCCTCGTTGGAAAAATTTGCTTCATATACTTCCCTTGTAAGGACCGGCTGCTTCGTCTCCACACCCAGCAGGGACCAGGTCCCGCTTGAACAGAATGCTTCCCGCTGCCGCAAAGGGACCGCCGCCACCGCGGATGCCGTATCATGGGTGCCCACCGGAACATATCTAAGCTCCCTCGCATCGCACTCCTTAAGTATCTGCGGAAGAAGGGGAAAGCTCGTCTGCGCCGGCATCAGGATATCCGAGAAAATATGATCCGGCAGCTTAAGCTTCCTTAACAGCTCCCGGTCCCAGTCTCTTTGCAGCGGATGATACATCATGGAAGTAGTGGCCATCGTGTATTCGTGGTGTTTCTCACCGGTGAGGAAATAGGCCAGAAGGTCCGGCAGCATCAGCAGATGCTTCGCCTCCCGGATAGCCGGGTCCTGGCAATGCACCCGCTCATAGATCTGAAACAGCGTATTTCCGTAGATCGTCTGTATGCCCGTGCGCTCAAATAAATATTCCGGTGAAGCTTCCCGGTTCACCATTTCCACATAGGTTCCATCCGCCCCCCGCATACACCGGCAGTTTCCCAGCAGCTGGCCGTTCTCATCCAGAAGGCCGTAATCGGTACCCCAGGTATCGATACCGATGCTGTATAATCCGGCAGTCCCCTCCGCATGACCGGCCTTTGTGACCGCAAGCAGAATCTCATGAAACAGGCGGAACGCATCCCAGTAATAATTTCCTCCGACCGGTACGAAATAATTTTGGAACCGGTGTACTTCTCTAAGCGTAAGTCTTTTTCCGTCAAAGCTTCCCACAATTCCCCGGCCGGTACTGGCTCCGAAATCCATTGCCAAATAGTTTTTACCTGTCATTTTTCCTCCCGCTGTTTCCCGCTATTCGCCGGCCTTCATGGCTTTTTCGAATTCTTCCACCTGTTTTAAACCATAGATGTTTGTATCATAATAATCCGACGTCAGCCAGACCCGTACCATCTGAACCCCATCCTCCGGCTTCACCAGCCACGCTCCGGTGCACAGTACATTGGCGTTGTTATCGGCTCTCGACATCTTGGCCGCGAATACGTCATAGCAGATCGCAGAACGGATGCCGCTGAATTTATTTGCGGACACATTCATTCCCTGCCCTGTCCCGCAGACCAGGATTCCCCGGTCATACTCGCCCGCCTGCACCGCTTTGCATACCGGTTCCGCCGCATCCAGATAATACCCTTGGGCGTCCTGGAAACTGCCCACATCCCGTACCTCATAGCCATCCTCCTGCAGCGCTTTTACAATCTCCTTTTTCAACGGATATCCGCTGCCGTCACAGCCGATAATCACTCTTAATTTTTCACTCATAACAACACATCCTCTCATTATCCGCGGGTTTTCATTGCCGGCCGCCCACGTTTCTTAGGTTAACAGTTCGCCTCGATGAACGCAGCCCGCTCCATCCCTTCCGTGTCCCTGCCCGTATACTGTACCAGCAGCCAGGTCTCGATCATCCTCGCGCAATGCTCTGCCGATTCCTGCATCCAGGCTCCGGTACACAGCACATTGGTCCCGTTATCCGCGCTGGCCAGCCCGGCCGGAAACACATCATATGCCAGCCCTGCCCGAATACCTTTAAATTTGTTGGCGGCAATACAGATCCCGATTCCTGTCCCGCACATAAGGATTCCCCGCTTAAATTCATTGTTCTGAATCCGTGTGCACACTTCCCTGGCCGCATCGGAAAAATCTCCGCTGTCCGGTCCTGAGGTTCCCGCATCCTCCACCTCATAACCTTTTTTTCTTAATATCTCCAGGACTTCCTGCATGAGATCATATGCCGCTATATCAGATCCCATAATAATTTTTATTCCACGACGCATATCCTTACCTCCTTCTTTCCTTTCCGCTTAACCACCGGCTCATTCCTGCTGGTCCTGTTCCTTTTTCATCTCATCTGTCATGACCTTCATTTCTTTTCCGCTAATGTACGCCATATGAATCGACATGGCCGTGCTCTCCGCCACTTCCAGCTTATCAAACGCCATCAGGGGGGATATCCCCATAACCAGGATTCCCAGATTATCAAGGATACAGAACGGATCTTCTTCCCCTGTCACATCGGCCGCTGTCTGCGGCTCTTTCACCAGCTTGTCAAATGGAATTCTGGTACAGCTGCGCAGTACCCCGTATGATTCCGGGATCACAGCCACCTCATACTCTCGTTCTGTAACCGCATATCCAGCCGCATATACCGGGGCCGCCATAATGATGGATTGGATCTTCGGATGCCTCTCATAGATCCTCCGGTGTAAGTCCGCAAACAAGTCCGGCTCTTGGCCCTGCTCACAGGTATTTCCCCCCATCAGCACGAAGTCCTGTTCCGACAGCTGCGCATTATCTTTGCCAGCCGGTGAGATCAGGAATTCATCCTCCTTCACTCTGGCAGATATCGTGCCAAAGCTGCCGTTAAACAGCCGTTTCTCATATCCCCGCTTTACAAGCCACGCTAACTCTCTTCGAAGCTCCAGTTCTCGGCTGCTGATCACGTCTCGATCAAAGAAGCCGGACAGCTTCGGGCCTTTCCGGTATAATTCTTCGATCTGCGAAACGCTAAGCCCCTTCGCCGGACCAAGTATCCCGGATAGGAGCTGTATTCTGGCATGAAAATCCAACTGTTCAAACCTCCGGAACGCATCAAACAGGTCCACGCCGCTTCCCAGAAAAACCCCATGATTTTTCAAAACAGCAGCCGTAACTCCCTGGTCAAAGGTTTTGACCACATGTTCCACCAAAGCAAGCGTCCCCGGCATCCCGTATTCCGACAGACCGGGAATTCCAACCGCGTGGTAACTCTGGGCCAGCATCCTGGTATCCGGCACCTCATGTTGAACACTCATGGCCACCAGAGCCGGCGGATGGGCATGAAGGACTGCCTTTAAGTCTTTGCGCCTCTGCAGAATCTGCCAGTGAATCCGGTATTCGGAGGTGGGACGATGCCGTCCTTCTATGCTTCCGTCCGGTAATATTTTTACAATGTCGTTCCTGGTCAGCGCACTTTTATCAATATTCGTGGGCGAGACCCAGACTACGCCGTCATCATCCCGTATGGACAGGTTTCCTCCCGTCAAGGTGGTCATATCTTTATCATAGATCCGTTTCAATATGGTGCAGATCTGGTCTGCCGGATGCAAATATCTGCTGTCTGTCATATCTATACTTTAAGGAGGACTGCGTCTTGTCCCAGTGATTTATACAGGGAACCCGCACCGGATAAGCGCAGCCATCTCCTTACTCCTTTCTTAAAATGCTCTGATTTATTAACGTCTTCCTTCTGAGAACAGATATTTCATCGCCCGGACGGATTCACCGGCCTGCCGGTCCAGTTCCTCCTCATCCGCCCAGCCGGTCATGTCCCGCCAGATCCTGCAGCCATCCGCCAGTTCATCCCCCGCGCGCACCAGGCACTCCATAGTCAGAATTCCGGTATACCCGATCTGCCGCAAAGCGTCCCGGAACTCATAGAGCGGCAGGTGTCCGGTTCCCAGAAGCCCTCTATGGTTTTCTTCCAGATGGAAATGCCCCAAGCGGCTTCCGGCTGTCAGGATCGCATTGGTAAAACTGGATTCCTCCACATTCATATGATAGGAATCTAAGGTCATTTTTGCGTTGGGCAGCCCGATTTCATCCAAAAGCTTTCTGGCCTGGGCCGCCGTATTGACAATATGTCCCTCATACCGGTTCACGATCTCTACATGGATCTCCATCCCGTATTCCTCCGCCGCGGAAGCGATTTTTTTCAGAGAGTCCCTCGCGTATTCCCATTCTCTTTTCTGGTGCGCCGCATAGGGCGGGGTAAATGGGGCATTGAGCATGTTTCCGCCAACAGCCCGGATTCCAAGCTTCTCCATTCGTTCAAAAGCTGTCTCATAGAAGGCGATCCCTCTTTTTCTGTGTGCTTCCTCCCCGGAAGTAAGCGAGCATCCCGCAGGCGGGTCCAGCCCCAGCGCCAGAGTGATATCTGCATCCCTGGCCGCAGCCGCCAATTCCGCCACATCCTTTTCTGAGATCCGGAAGAAAAGGGCGTCGCCCAGTTCCAACGCATCGAATCCTGCGTCTTTTGCTTTCTTCACATAGGGCAGATAAGAAACGCAGGAGAAATCCTTCTGCCAGTAAATATAGTGGATACCAAACTTCACTGCTTCTATCTCCTGTTCCTCGTATAGGCCTGTCAAGGCTCCAGCACATAGCGAAGTACAATGGATTTGCTCTGCGTCACCTCTTCCATAACTGCCGACAGGCTTTCTCTGCTGTTTCCGCTCATACGCTTTCCTCCGCCGAAGGGAAGTTCGGCCGCCCGGAAGTTTCCGGAACCATTGATCGCCACATGTCCGGTCTTCAGCGCTTTGGCCGCTTTCATGCAGGTACCGATATCCCTGGAAAACAGGCCGCCTCCCAAACCATAGTTTGAATTGTTGGCGATCTCGATGGCCTCCTCTGCCGTATCGAATCCGATCACCGGCCAGACCGGTCCGAACACTTCCATATCCCGGGCGATGTCCATATCCGGAGTCACGCCGTCCAGTATGGTCGGCTCAAAAAACGCCCCGTTTCTCTTTCCGCCGTACACGATCCGGGCGCCCTGGGAAACGGTGAGCCGGACCTGTTTTTCCACCTCCTGCGCCGCTCTCTCGCTGATCATGGGTCCCATGGTCACCCTGGGATCCATGGGATCTCCCTGTACTTCTTTCGACAGATACTCTTCTATCAGGCGGCGGATAAATTCTTCCTTAAGGGAGTTATGTATGATAAACCGTTTGGACCCGGTACAGCACTGCCGGTTATTCCTGCACTGATCGGCTGCCTCCTTCACCGCCAGCGCCAGATCGCCGTCCCCGAACAGGATAAATGGATCGTTCCCGCCCAGTTCAAACTGATAAGGGGTCAGATGTTCCGCCGCGTTCCGGGCGATCTGGATACCGGTCTGCGTGCTTCCGGTGAAGTTAACCGATGCAATTCTTCCATCTTCCGTCAGCCAGTTTCCCACCTTGCTGCCGCTTCCGGTCAGGCACTGTACGACGGCCGCCGGAACCCCGGCCTCCACCAGCATTTCGTGCAGCTTCAGGATAGTCATTGGATTATAAGAAGGAGCCTTTACCACTACCGCATTGCCGGCGGCCAGCGCAGCCCCCACTTTAAAGGACCAGATCGCAGGCGGGAAATTAAAGGGGATGATACAGGCGATGACACCCAATGGCTCGTGAATCGTAAATTGGATATCATGGTCATAACCAGGCTCTGTCCCGAACGGCATGGTTTTTCCATAAAAATGTTTGGCCACCTCGCAGGAACCTTCGATTACATATGCCACGGAATCGGCTTCCCATACCGCTTCCGCCATATAAGGCTTTCCGGATTCCTTCGCCAGCATCTCCCCCAGCTCAAGCCGTCTTTCCATTACCAGTTCCGCAAAACGTTTCAGCCGCTTCGTACGTTCCCGCAAAGTCATGGCTTCCCAGGCTTTCTGCCCTTCTGCCGCCGTATCCACAGCCCTTTTTACGTCCTCCCTAGTGGCCGCCGGCACGGTATCAATGACCTGGCCCGTAGCAGGGTTTACCACATTCAGAACCCCGCCGTCACTTGCGTCCGTGAATTCATTTCCAACCAACATTTTCATGATCGTTCCTCCTCGCCTTTCCCATTTGCATCGTCAATATCCGGATTATTTCTTTGTCTTGACTCATTTCGTAGTCATCGTTTTGGACATGTCCCCTTTTATTCAAACTGATCCTATTCCTACGCTGTCCTTGGCTATGTAATACACCGTGCCGAATTCCTCGTCATGCTCCCGGATAAAATCCATATTCAGTTTCAGTCCCAATCCCGGCAGATCCGGAATGGTCATGAAGCCCTTCTCCGGTTCCGGAGGATTCCGGTAGATATTCCGGGTGATCTCTTCAAACAGCAGTAATCTTTCCAAGAACAGAGCATTGGAAAATGCGCTGACCAGATGGATATGGATATTCTCCATCGCATGGGGCGCGAACTTTAAATTCCAGGCCTGTGTGAGGGCCGCTATCTTTAACATCTCCGTGAAACCGCCGGCCCTTGTGCCGTCCAGCTGAACGATATCCGCCGCGTTGTTCATGATCAGATCCCTGGCCCCGTATTTGGTATATTCATGTTCTCCTGTCGCCAGCGGCAAGTCCGTGGACTGCTTATACCGCTTTAAGCCCGGAATATCGTCGGCGCATACCGGCTCTTCCAGGAACATGATGTCGTATTCCTTGACCATATTGGCGAACCTGGCTCCTGTGGCCGCGTCCCAGCAGTTGTTGGCGTCCAGCATGATCCCGATCCCGGGTCCTACAGCCTCCCGTACCTTGCGTACCCGTTCCACATCCCGCGCCGGTTTCGTTCCTCCGTCGTAGCCGACCTTGAATTTTACCATCTGATAGCCTCTGGCCACGATCCCCTTCATCTCTTCCACCAGCTCTTCATCGGTGTACGAGGTCCATCCGCCGCTTCCATAGACCGGCACCTTCGTCTGGCTGCCTCCGAACAACCGGTATAGAGGCAGATCCAAAAGCTTGCCTTTTAGATCCCAGAGCGCTATGTCCACTGCGCTGAGCGCGCAGAACATCAGGCCTTTTCGGCCTACCCCCCGCAGATATTGGGACAGATCCTGCCAGATCACCTCTGTCTCAAACGGGTCCCTCCCGATCAGTCTGGGCGCTATATTTTTTTCAATCAGTACCTTGGTAGCTTCCCCGCCGACTTCATGATAAGTTACGCCAAACCCTTCCACGCCGTCCTCTGTCGTCAGCCTTACGATTGTATAGCCGATCATCTCCACCTTTCTGGTCGCGTCGGAAAATCCGCCCGTCACAGGCATCGAAACCAGATGTACTTTGATGTCTTTTATAATATGTCTCATTTTGTCATCCCTTCTTTTCTCTGGAAATTACGTCCATGGCGATCGCCAGCATCAATACAAGCCCCTTCACAATATACTGGCTGCTCTGCCCCATGTTTAGCAGGCTCATGCCATTGTCCAGGCTTGCCATCAGCATCGTGCCGATCACCGCGCCGATCACATTGCCGCGTCCGCCCAATATACTGGTCCCTCCAACCACACAGCCGGTAATCGCCGTAAATTCAAAGGAGGTGCCCGCTGTTGCAGTAGCCTGACCCACGCGTCCCAGATAGATAACGCTGGCCACGCCCACGATCAGCGTATGTAACATATAGATCTTCATCACGACCCGTTCGGTGTTGATACCCGACAGTTTTGCCGCCTCCACGTTGCCGCCGATGGCAAATACATATCGTCCGAACATGGTATTATTTACCACAAAATGGAAGATGGCCGTAAATATCACCAGCAGGATAATGGCATAGGGAAAACCGCGGTAAAAAATAAAAATCGAAGATATAATGAAAGTAAGCGCCAGCACCGAAACCATGGTGGCAATCTTCCGCTTCCAATTCGGAGCGGTCAAGCCCCTGGCAATCTTTTTCTTTTCGCTGCTGACGGTCAGAAATACGTACAGCGCACACCCGGCCAATGTGATGATCAGGCTTAATATGTGAATACCGCCTTCCTTTCCGAAATTCGGAAGATAGGCGCTGCCAAACCGGGCGAAGCTGTCCCTGACCGGTCCGATGGCAGCCCCGTTCCCGATCAGGAGGATTACCCCTTTCAGGATCAGCTGAGTCGCCAGAGTTACGATGAATGCCGGCAGCTTCTTATACGCGATCCAATAGGCATGCCAGGCCCCGATGAACAGGCAGCTGGCGATCACCGCCAAAAAGGTAGGGATCGTGCCCCAGCCTTTCGTGACCTGGAGAACAGCCGCAATGGTACCGATACAGCCCAGGGCGGTCCCGGCCGACAAGTCGGCATTACAGGATACGATAACCAGAGTCATCGTGATGGCTATGATAGAGCAGGTGACCCCCTGCATCATTAGATTGGACAGGTTTCTGGTAGATAAAAATGTCCCTCCGGTCAGAATCCCAAAAAGCACAAACACGATGATCACTTCTATAAACAGGCTGTATTTGTATATGCTGGTGAATTCGAACTTTTTCTTTGTTTTCGCTTGTTCCATGTTCTCAATCCTTCCCTCCTGCGGCACAATAAAGAATTTCCTCCTGCGTAATCTTTACTTCCGACGTATCGAATTCGCCTGTAATCCTGCCCTCGCACATTACATAGATCCGATTGCTCATATGAATAACCTCCGGCAGTTCGGAAGAAATCATGATAATACAGATGCCCTGATCTGCCAGCTGATGCATCAGCTGGTATATTTCGTATTTGGAGCCTACGTCGATCCCTCTGGTCGGCTCATCTAAGATTAAAACACCTGGTTCCGTCAGCAGCGCTTTGACTATGACAACCTTCTGCTGGTTGCCGCCGCTTAAGTTCTTCGCCAGCTGCAGGATCGACGGCGTTTTTACATTCAAATCCCGTATTCCTTTTGTTACTTTTTCCGTTTCCTGATCCAGGTTGATCACTCCGCCTTTGGAGATCTTATTCAGACTGGACAGGGTGATATTGGTCCGCAGATCGGAGGAGAGTATCAGGCCGTACCGTTTCCGGTCCTCCGACAGATACATCACGCCGGTGTCTATGGCTTCCCTTGGATTCTTAAACCGCTCTCTCTTTTGGCCGTTTAAATACAATTCCCCTTCCGTGGGCTTTTCGCTTAAAGCCCCGAAAAGGCTCATGGCAAATTCTGTCCTCCCGGCCCCCATCAGGCCGGCGATTCCCACGATTTCCCCTTTGCGCACATGCAGGTTGATATGATCCAGGATATAGCGCTCCGGGTCTTTTTTAGTCGGAACCGTCCAGTTTTTTACTTCCAGTACCACATCTTTAGGCGTATGCTTCGCATCCGGATAGACCTCCGTCATATTTCTGCCCACCATATAGGAGATCAGGGCGCTTTCCGTAACCTCCTGAATCGGTTTCGTCACAATGGTTTTCCCATCCCGCAAAACCGTCACCGTATCGGAGATATCCAATACCTCATTCAGCTTGTGGGAAATATAAATGCAGGTAATTCCTGACTGTTTCAGCTGCCGGAGAAGTTCCAGCAGATTCTTGCTGTCGGTTTCCGTCAGGGATGAAGTGGGTTCATCCAGGATCAGAATATCGACGTTTTTATTCAGAGCTTTTGCGATTTCGATCAGCTGCTGCTTTCCCGTTCCCAGCGTCTCTATCACAGTACCGGGATTTTCCTTCAGTTTCACCTTCTGCAGCAGCTCCATACACTTTTCATTTTCTCCATCCCAGTCGATCGCGCCATGCTTTGTGATCTCATTGCCGAGAAAGATATTTTCGCAGATCGTCATGGTACTGACCAGGCCCAGTTCCTGATAGATGATGGAAATACCGGCCTTCTCACTGTCTTTGATACAGGAATAGCTTTTGAGTTCCCCGTTCACGTACATCTCGCCCTCGTATTCACCGGCCGGGTAGACGCCGCTTAACACTTTCATCAGTGTGGATTTTCCCGCGCCGTTTTCCCCGACCAGAGAATGGATCTCCCCGCGTTTTACGCAGAATGTCACATCGTCTAAAGCCTTTACGCCCGGAAACTCCTTTGTAATATTCTGCATCCGCAAAATATAATCTTCCATAGACTGCCTCCTTTATCCTGACCCGGATAAATTGAAGGGATTACCGGAGCCGGCCGGTCCGGGCCGGCTCCGCCAATCTCCTGAATTCACCGTTTCTATTCTGCGTATACTTCTTCTTTCGTATAATAGCCGGTATCGATCAGTTCACTGTCTATATTATCTTTGGTAATAACCGCGGAATTAACGATTACATGAGGCATATCATTTACTCCAAAGTTAATGGTGGACTCTGTGGTGACAGCTTCCCCCTTCGCCAGTTTCACGGCCGTCTCAATCGCTGCTCTCGACAAGGCAACACTGTCTTTGTACAGAGTGGAGGTCTGGGTTCCCTTCGCGATCCTCTGTACGGCAGTCAGTTCACAATCCATACCGGTAACTGCCACTTTGCCATCCATGCCAACCTCTTCCAGAGCCTGGATCGTTCCCGATGCGATCCCGTCATTCATGCATACAAATGCCGCGATATCGTTATTTTGTTCCGCAAGCGCGTTCTGCGCATAGCCCAGTGCTGCTTCCGCACCCCAGTTCTGGCAGTACTGCTCCATCACGATCTCGACATCCAGCTGATCCAGTATGGATTTTTCTCCGTCGATGATCTTTTCTATACCGGAAGACTTATCTCCATGCAGCAGCACCACATTTCCTTTTATATCCAGATTCTTGAGTTCCTGTGCGATCAGAGTCCCGTTTGTAAAATCGTCATAGCCTACGAACGCATCCCCGTATGTATTTTCCAGCTGTTGGTCATATACCAGAATTTTGATTCCGTCCTCTTTTGCCGTATTTAAAATATTGGTCAAAGCTCCGGCATCCACGGCGGTTACCATAATTACGTCCACTCCCTGTGTGATCAGGTTTTCAATCTGGGAAACCTGGGTCTGTGCATCACCGTTTGCCACCTGGTAGATGAGCTCCACATTCAAGTCTTTCGCCGCTGCTTCACAGCCGTCCAGCTCTCTTTGCCAGCGCTCTTCCTGCACAGTTTTCAGGGAATAACCTACTTTAATCGAATCCGACTGGGATTCTTCCCCTGCCTTCGCATCCGCATTGTCATTTTCCGCCGCATCCGGCGTGCTTTCGGTCTTAGGCGCATCTTTTGCACTGTCCCCGTCCGTGGGGGCCGCTGCTTCCTGTCCGCATCCGCCCAGCGCGCCGAGCATGGTGACTGTGAGTAATACCGCAACTAACTTCTTCCAACTTTGTTTCATGATTCAAAAACCTCCTTTGTTAAAAATACAAGATATAGTTAATATGCTCCCGTCAGATTCTTCCTTCCGCCATTCGGTACACTTTTGGCAGTTTATTTCGTGAATTGTCTGACTTATATATTAATTATATTTATTATTATAAATTTGTCAATATATTTTTATATTTTACCACGAATTAATTAATATATTTTTATATATACTTTATAGTCTATGTATAAATAGGCTGTTTTTCATACATTATTTAAATTATTTGTTCGCTTTTATTCAGCATTTCTTACTTTAAAGGATATATTTTCCTTTTTTTCGTAATTAATAGTTTAATTTTAATATTATCAAATTATTGTTCATCCATTTGTCCATTATTTGTATTATTATTATTCAAATTATTCAATATTTGTATGACAAATTCACTTTTTTCACTTGATTTTTTTGTTTTGTGATGTTATGATTAAAAAAACTCTGGTATTAATTGCCGGATTCTTACATTTATAAAAAGGAACGATGTGAATTCAAATGCCTAAGCAAACTGATTTAAACGAAAAACTTTGCGAATTAATTTTAAAATCCGTGGAAACCGGCGAGAAATTGCCGACAGAAAAAGAAATGATGGATACGCTGGGCGTCAGCCGCGCAGTCCTGCGGGACGCGTTGAGTGTCTACGAAACCAGCGGGGTGATTGTCTCCAGACAGGGAAGCGGACGCTACGCGCAGATGCCCAACATCGGATCACAGATTATCAATATCTGGTCCATTTTTATACGCTCGAATCCATCCCTTTTGCTGGAATTATTGGAAATCCGTTCGATCTTAGAGACTTATTCGCTTCCAAAGGTCATTAATAAAATAACCATTGAACAGCTGCAGGCGCTGAATGTGCAGGTCAATGAGATGAAAAGAAAGGTAACGCTAGGTCAGACTTTTGAGAAAAATGACCGGGAGTTTCACCGTATTCTGTTTTCCAGCACGGAGAACAGCCTGTTGGAACAGCTGCTATCCGCATTCTGGGATCTGTATGACGCCGCTAAGGTCAGCAGCTTCAGGGAGGATCTGTATATACTCGCCAATCAGCATCAGGATATCCTGGATGCGATTATGCGCAAGGATCTGGAGCTCTCCACCCAGTTGATGAGGGCCCAGTTTGAGGACGCGGAGTATCAGATTATTACTTCGCTTATGAAATGATGGAGATTTAAAAATACTATGGTTTAAAAAGGATTATTGACATTGGTGCCGTGTAGCGCCATTTAATTGCGACGGTATAAACGTGTATATAATATGTAAAAGCTCTGGTTTGCATCAGAGCTTTTTTATAATACTTATTTATCGTTATCGTCATACCTACCAAATAAATAGCAAAAGCTCCTGTATGACAGCGTCCTTTTATTTCAGCAACGCTTTCATAATCCCATAGTAACATTCCGAAGCCTTCACCAACTGCTCCACCTCCACATACTCATCAATGGTATGCGCAAGGCTCTCAACAGAGGGTCCAAGCCCTATGGTTGGTATCCCGGCCTCTCCCGCATAATGGCTGCCATTCGTGCAGAAATTATATCGGGTGATATCCGGCTCATAGCCCATGGACTTTAACTGCCTAACGACATCCTGGATAAACGGCTCCTGTTCCTCCTGAAGCCATCCCGGGAAAAACCGTTCTCCGGCAATGTGTTCCCCGGTATAACATATCTCTTCTCCTACAGCAAAGGAGACTCCGGCCGAAAATTCTGCATCCTCACGTTCCAATTTCTCCAAAACCTCCCGGATCGGTGCCAGCACGCTTTCTTTCGACTCTCCCACCAGAAGCCTTCTGTCATAGGTCGCCCGGCAATACTCAGGCACGACAGACGCTCCCGGGTAGGGACTGGATTTGATATCCGTCAGTTCCAGAATTCCTTTGCCTAATACCGGATGCTCCGGCGGGATGATTTGGCGGATAGCCTGGATCAGTTTGCTCATCTGATATATGGCGTTGATTCCTTTTTCAGGATTGGCGGAATGGGCCGGCTTTCCAAAGGTTTCCAGGACGATCTCCGCCCTTCCTCTCTGTCCGATTTTTACATTCAGGTCAGACGCCTCCCCGATTACCACATAGTCCGGTTTTACCATATTGCTGATGCTTCGGGCGGCAACTCCTTCAAAGCATTCTTCGTGAACCACCCCGGCCACATAGATCTCACCGGGAAAGTCCCTTTTGGTATCCTCAGCGAAAAAACGGGCCGCTGCCATAAAACCGGCGATCGCACCTTTCATATCCGTAGCCCCCCGGCCATACAGACGCCCGCCTTCCACTACCGGTTCAAACGGGTCATGTGACCATTTTCCACTGTCCTGCACAGGTACCGTATCCATATGCCCGTCAAACAGCAGCTTTTTACCGGGGCGCGCTCCTCTGATACTGCCGATCATATTGCCGTAACGGTCCACTGTGATCCCGTCGAAACCGGCCTTCTCCATGTACATCCTAAGTTCATCGGCTACTGCCATTTCTTCCCCGGAATAGCTTCTGTGCGAGATAAGCTTTTTGCACAAACGGATTATCTCGTCGTTTCTACTGGCCTGAAACATTTTCATTCCTCCATAGAACCTACGCGGCCCTGTCATAATGCCGGCTCGCTATTAATCTGGTTTTCTACTATTATACAAAATGGAGGTATCCTTTACAACCGAAATGGACAAACCAAAATGGACATGTCCCAGACTGAAATGGACATGTCCCAAACCGAAATGGACATGTCCCAAACTGAAATGGACATGTCCCTAATGCTCTCATGCTATAATTTATCAGGAAACCAATCGGAAATCGATATTCCGGGGCGGTATTTTCTCTCTTTTTATCCTTCTCAGACATTCTTCGTATTCCTGGCTGGTATAATCCGCCCCTAGTTCCAGCCGCGCCTGGTACTGGAACCAGACCTCGCACATCTGGTTCTCCCCCTCCCGAATCACAGAAAACGGATAGGCAAATGCCCATTCCAGGAACTCATATTCTCCCAGTGCCAGCGCCGCTGGACACACGGTTATAATGATTCTCTGGTTCCCGGAAAGTTCCTTGGGGATATCACGGAAGTAGTTCCACATCTGTTCATACTCCCCGCATTCACTTAACAAGGCCAGGTATTCCTGGGCGTAAGCGGGATCTTTCATGCCATCTTCACAGCGTACAGCCTTTGAAAGTATCTGCACAGCCTCGCCCGTTTGACCTGCAGCCTTCCGATGCCAGGCCAGATTCCGGTATGCCATTGCACTCTCTTTGATCTGTAAGGATCGTTCCCATAGTTGCACCGCTTCCGCCTCTCTGCCGTTTTCATACAGTAAAACACCCAGCCGGATCAGGACCTCGGGATGATCCGGCTCCCTTCTGGCCGCCTCCCTCAAGTACGGTTCCCAAGCGGTATCTGTCATCCAGGAACGTAGGCTATTCTCCGCCTGTGTCTTTGGCATCACTCCATCTTCTAATAATTGGTACCATTTCCGTTCTTCCTCCCCCATGGCTTCCGCCGGGAAATATAGCCATTCGGGTACCGGCCGTTCTATGTTTTTCTTCCGCCGTTCCTGTTCCAGATAGCCCCAGCCGCTTCCACAGGCCAGAAGCTGACGGACCGGGAGCATGCTCTCCTGCACAAATTGTTCATGCATGGATAGCAGGCGCTCCTCCGGGATCGTCCGGCAGACTTGCGCATAGACGCAGTCCCGGGCCGTCTCCCAATCGGTTCCGCAGACATCTCCTACTTCTGCAGTGCTGCTCCCGAAAGCCTGTGTGAATATGATCTCACTGTTACCAGGCATCTGAAGACCGTGCAGCTGGGTCGGGCACAGTCCGGCCTGAATCTCCACGTAGTTTCCCTGCCCCGGCTCTGACAGGAAATCCAGCCAATGCCGTCCGCCTCTGTGTTTTCCCCAACAGAACATTTTGCGTATCCTTAAGGGCTGCGTGGATCTCTCCAGGAACATCCAGCCATCGTCATAGGCCGCAGCTTCCCACGGACAGGGCTCCTCCTTCCCGTTCTGGAAAAAGTATTCGTTCGTATATTCGGAATTCAACGGATAAGATACATCCGTTTCCGGCATCGTCGGCAGGCAGGGCATCTGCCCGTGGCCGAATCCATGGGGTGTATTCTCCTTCTCCAGGGACGCCGGTTTTACATAGATTACCTCTTTGGTTCCGGAGAATATCCGCACCCGCTTCTCTTCCCGGATCGCCGTATTGGTCCACCAATACATCGGCACCGCATGCCTGTGATCATTCATAATCCGGACGCATGCATAGATCACATGGGAACCGGCGGGCAAATGAAAATCTATCTGCCAAAAGATACCCCTGGTGCGCTCGTAGTCATACATTCTCAGAAAATCCATCCCCCACAGGTCCTTAACCCTTGCAAAATAAACGGGCGAACAGGTTGTGTAGGTGTGTCCGGTCTGCGCGATATTCCACTCGATTCCTCCGGAGAACCAGGCGTTCCGGATCGCCAGATTGGCCGGCTGAAATACCGGATTTTTAAATAACAGTTCTTTTCCGGTACTCTTGTCGTATAGTGAATAAAGCCTTCCTCCCAGATCCGGCAAAAATTCCGCCCGCAGAATTTCATTTTCCAGAACTACTGTTGGGTATTCCTGCATCTTCCGTTTTGTGTCGTAGCGGTCCTGCATACAGTAGGGCAGGACACGAAACCCCGTATCTATGCCCAGCTTCTCCAATTCCTCCGGTCTTAAGGTTCCGTCATTTTCTACTTTCTGATCTTTCTGTGCGGACCGGAACATCGGCAACGGATTTTCTTGTGGCAGCCGTGTTCCGCTTATTTTAATCTTTGATGTATATGCCTTCATATTACCTCCGATGCCGCAGTTCCTACGGCTTAATTTATTGTTTCATTCCACGGAGCGGTTTGCCGTATTGTTTCAAAAAGAGAGGAGCACCTCTTTCTTCCACTCGGCATGGATCCCTCCTAATCGCACTAATTCTTCTTCCCTTCTTTCCGGGAAACGTTCCAGATATACCGGCTGTTCTTTCGCAAACGGCAGAATCTGCAGGGTCAGCTTCTGCTCTTTTAGCTCCTCATAAAATCTTTTCAGTCCGATCCGCCAGGGTATCCCTTTGCAATAATCATCCGCGATCAGCCGCTCTCCCAGATATAGATGTGCGGCATCTCCCAGATAGTCCACCGTAAGAATCAGATCCTCTCCCTCGCTGATTTTTGGCAGTTGCAGTTTAATATCCCATTGGCGGACATCCCAGCCTCCGGTTTTTTCCGTTCTGAGGTATTCATAATTCACGGATAGCTTTTCATCTGCCGGCTCTTCTTTCCAGACCACAGCCGCGCACATTCTTTCCTCTGTTTCATAAGCGTATCCGTAAAATTCTCCCCTCTTTCCTATAGGAACCAGTTTTTTTGTATTTTCCGGTTTCTCATTCCCCTGTATGCCTGTCTTTTCCACCACTTCCTTACCCGGTCTTTCCATATTCGCGGCCCCCTCATTCCCCAGTATCCAGATGCATCCGTCCGGCTTTGCCGTACGGATATGTATTTTCTGATCCTGAAAGAAAAGCTCCTCTTTACAGATTACAATCCTCTTTCTTGCGTCCCGATTTATTCCGCTGTCATTTGATGCACGATCCTGCCCCGGCCGACTTTCCTTCTGTTCCCCGTATACAGATTCGCAGGGAATCCCATCGTCTCCATAGCCTTCTGTCAAGGACCTGCATTCTTCAGTTTCTTTCCAGCAGTTATCCGCTTCCTCCTGGCTTAACGTAATAATGCCGATGGTTCTGCCGTCCGCCGTCTTTACGTCCGCCATACACTCCATCCCCGCCTGCCGCACCCTGAGCAGGGTCCCCTCCTCAGTCCTTATCTTCTCCATCCGTTCCGGGTCAAAAGCAGCATCCAGTTGGTCCTGAAAATAATATTCGCTGACCATGCCCCTGGGATTATAAAACAGATAGAATTCCCTGCCTTTCCTCTCATACCTGCACAGCGGCTGCGCGGTCGCGTAGAGCAGCTTACTTCCTCCTAACTCCAACGCAAATGGGAAAAAGAAATAACTGTCTGCCGGAATGGTTATGCCTGCACTGTCTGTGATACGCAATGGGATCTGAATGGTTTCGCCTGTTCTTTGTATGCAGACTATCGTATTTTTTCTTTCCGGCATCCGCTCCAGCCGGACATAATTGTTGACAAATAAAAATCCTCCCTCTTCGCCGTCACGGACACAATACCGAAGTTTTCCTTCATTCCCGGAATCTCCATGCTGCTCTGCAATCAGGGTACCTTCCGCTGTTTCCGCTGCTTCCGTTGCTTCAGCGGCATCTGCCGCATCTGCGCTGTCTGCCGGAAAATACGGCTGAGCCACCGCCAAAATCTCACCGAAGTCCCCGAGAAACAGATTGAATCTCTTCAGAACTTTATACACATCCCGTATCTCCCCAAAATCACTGACCGGCGCCTGGAAATCATTGCTGAGTGTGGGGAAATTATTCAGATATCCCGTATCTTTCGTCTCGTTATAAGTGGTTTTACCGGCCTTCGGGTTGGTCCCCCCCTTGAACATGAAGTAGCCTACCAGATTATTCCCGCTGCCGATACCGGTCAGCGTCATCGCGCCCGCATCATCCGGATGAATCACAGGTCTTCTGTGGTAGGTCACGGGAATCCCCGTTCCCGTCTCGCAGGTTGCGAAGGGATAGCGGGAAAAATCTGCCGCCCCCTCATATCCTTGCGTATCCGACAATGCCAAAACATCGACACCGATATCCGCGTCGTTCCGGTCCTCCCGGAACTGATAATGGATGCTGGGCGCAAGAGGCTCCATGTGCTGCTCCCACGGGCCTTCCGGATAACCGCCGAACATGGGGATAAATTCATCCTGCGGGAACCTGGTTCCCCCGTGATGCCCCCATCCCGTCACCGTCCAGACAGGCGCCTCCATGCCGCATTCCCGGGCCATCTTCTTTAACGTCCCCAGGTGTTCCGGCTCCCGGATCAGTTCATTGTCCACCTGTATCCCGATAATCGGGCCGCCGTCCCGGAAGAACAGGCCGTCCAGCTGCCCGGCCAGCTCCGTATACAGCCTTTTTGTATAGAACAGATAAGTTTCGTCATTGCAGCGGGTATGACTGCATTTCTCATAGATCCAGTCCGGATGCCCTCCGTTTCTGCACTCCCCGTGAACCCATGGGCCAAGCCTCAGGAAGAACCCAAGCCCCAGTTTGCCGCACAGCTCCACGAACTTGCGGATATCCCGGCTTCCCGTAAAACAAAATTTCCCTTCCTCCTCTTCATGGTGAATCCAGAAGACATAGCTGGATATCACCTGAATTCCGGCCGCTTTACATTTCAGGAGATCTTCCTCCCAGTATTCCACCGGATTTCTGGAATAGTGAAATTCCCCCATTACCGGTATCCAGGGCCGTTGGTTATAAGTCAGATACTGGCTGTTCGCCTCTATCCCGTTCCCTTTTGGATCAGCGCCGCCCATACGCAGATGGCCGCGTCTGACCGTTTTTTTGACCGCTGTGTCGATATGATATTCCATATTTACCTCCAGTGGCGCATATGCTGCGCCATAATATATTCGCAAAAGATCTCTGGCCTGTCTTAAGCGCGCCTAGCCTTTCACCGCGCCAACAGTCATGCCGTCTACGATCTGCTTCTGGAACAGGATAAAAACGATCAGAATCGGCACCACCGCGATGACAATATCCGCGCAAACCAGGTTCCAGCTCCGGCTGTACTGTCCGAAATAATTGTATACCGTCATCGGCATGGCCCACATATCCGAAGACCGGGTGAAATACAGCTGATAATAAAAGTCATTCCAGATCCCGGTGGCGATAATCAAAACGCTGGTAACCGTCACCGGCTTGAGCAACGGCAGGATCACCCGGAAAAACAGGGATACCGCACCGCCGCCGTCGATGAGCGTGGCCTCATCCAGAGAAGAAGGAATCGTCTCCATGAATCCATAATACATAAACACACAGAACGGGATATTGAACGCAATATACAGCAGAATCAGATTGAGGTAGGTGCCATACAGATGCAGCTGCTTGGTGGTCATGATCGTCGGAATGATGGACATGGGCAGCACCAGTCCGGCCATAAACAGGTAATAAAATTTATTGCAGCCCCCGGTGCGTCTTCTGCTTAGGACAAACGCCGCCATCGCCGACACCATCATCACTCCCACGGAAGAAAATCCGCTGTATACGATCCCGTTTCGCATAGATCCCCAGATATCGGAGGTGGCAAATACTTCCCGGTAATTATCCATGATCCATTTCGTGGGAAGCGACAAGGTGAAGGAGGCCGCCTCCCCCTGGGTCTTGAATGAATTCAGAACCACGATGCAGACCGGAACCAGGATCAATAGGCTCAGCAGGAAAATACACAGATTCAATACTCCGGCTTTCACTGTCTTTTTCAATTGTAATCCACCTCTTTCCTCTTGAGCAGAACAATCACGCCGATGCAGATCAGCAGGATCAGCACTGTTAGCACCAGGTTATACGCGGTTCCCACACCCCACAGACCGTTACCGAACATTTTATAGATCATGGTGCTCACTACCTGGGTCGCGTTACCCGGTCCGCCGTTTGTTAATATGTATACCTGGTCGAAGACTTTCAGCCCGTTGATGATGGCGAAGATCAGGTTGATGGTGATTCCCTGTGTGATCAGCGGCAGAATGATATGGCGCAGACGCTGAAAATATCCGGCTCCGTCCACTTTTGCCGCCTCGAAATAATCCGCAGGAATCGATTTTAGCGCGGCCAGATAGATAATCATGTGGAAACCGGCCGTTCTCCACACCTCCACCAGACAAACCGAGCCCATGGCCACTTTCCGGTTATTGAGCCAGTCCATCCCCTGTATGCCGAAGACCGACAGCAATGCGTTTAACGGTCCGGTGGGATACAGGATCGCGGTAAACATCACGCCGATGATTACCATATTTAAAAAGTTGGGCAGGTAAAAGATTCCTCTCATGTATCCGCCGGATAACATGCTGTTATTGCTGGCCAGCAGCGCAAGCGCGAGTCCCACCACATTTTTCAGCACTACGGTGACAACGGCAAAGAAAAATGTATTCCACAACGCCAGCTTTAGATTTGGATCGCTGAATATCTTTTTGAAATTTTCAATTCCCACAAACTGATAAGTATGTATGCTTCTGGAGTTCCAATCCGTAAATGCATAGAACATCCCGCTTAAAGACGGCAGAATAAAGAAGATAAAATAGATGATCAGTGCAGGGAGGACGAAATATAAAGGATAAATCTTTTTCTTATTCTTTAACATGGAAATCCTCTCTCTTTCTCAAATTTTCTTGCTATATGAATTTGGGCAGAAACAGGGCTGTAAAAGGTTGTTGGAATGAAACCTTCTACAGCCCCGTATGTCTTTAGAATCCTTCCATACCCTTGGCTTTTGCCTGATCCGCGAAGGATACGTCCCATTTCTCCATAACTTCTTTCGCTGTAATGCTTCCGGTCAGCATCTCCTGCTGATAACTCCAGAAATCATTCAAATCGATACCGGTCAGCAGGCTGTTGGTCTCAACCGCGGTATTCCCGGTGGTCATGTAGCCGTCGTTTAATTCCTGCTGCCATGCGGGCAGTTCCATCTTCTGGTCTTTGAACAGCGGGTATTCTCCCCACCCTGCCAGGAAGATGTCCATGTGTTCCGGCTGGGACATCCAGTCCAGGAACTTCTCAGCCGCTTTTGCATTCTTGGAATTCTTAAAGATCGAGAACTGTCCGGGGCCTTTGCTGACAGCCAGGATATCCTTCTCATAAGGAAGAACGGCCATACGGATGTCCACGTCGGGATTGATCTTCTGGATATCACCGATGGCGAACTGGCCGGATACATACATGGCCGCCTCGCCGTTGGCCATAGCCGCCTGCGCGCTGTCATAGGTTGCCGCCATAAAGTCGGCGTTGGTGTAACCTTTTTCTCTCAATTCACCCATTTTTGCGATAACGTCTTCAAATTCCGGTACATCGGTCCATTTTAGTTCGCCGCTCATGAGCTTCGCGAAAGTTTCCTCCGGCACTACCTGGGGAGCCGCACCGGTAAACCAAACCTGCGTCGTCCAGGTGTCTTTGTCGGATGCGTATACCGGAGTAATCCCTTTTTCCTTGAATACTTCGCAGGCTTCGTATAATTCCGCAGTATTGGAAGGAACTTTTACATTGTTTTCATCAAATAATTTCTTGTTGTAGAGCAGGCCGACTGCCGTGTCCCCGCTGGCCGGCATACCGTATAATTTTCCGTCGATCATCTTCGGCTCCATCTGGCTTTCGATGGCCCGGCTGTACCAGGGCTGTTCCTCTGTCATTTCCAAAAAGTTATCTTCTCCAACTTCCAGCATCAGGCTCTTGTCGATACGGATGATATCGGGAGTCTCCTCCACCGCCACTTTGGTCTTGACCAGATCGATCCACTGGTTGTCCGGAATCGCCTGGACATCGATTTTGTAACCCGGATTCTCTTCCTCGAATTGAGCGGTCAGCTCTTTTACAAAATCTTTGTAATGGGTCTGGGGAAGCATAAAGGAGAGTGTTACTTCCTCCCCGCTTTCCGGCGCCGCTTCTTTTTCTTCCTGGGGCGCCGCCGTTACCTCGGCGCTTCCGGCCTCATTTTCTGCCGGGGCCTGCGCCTTGCCGCATCCTGTCATCATTCCGGCTGCCATCATCACGGCCAGAGCCGCTGCGAATGTCTTTTTCCACATAACTGATTCCCTCTTTCTTTGTTTTGATGTACCTAAATCGTACACCTCCATCCCCCCCGGGTAAATGTAAGATCATAAACCGGGAAGATGTAAAATACTTAACTGCCGGCTGTTTTCACGGCTTACGTCCGCCCTGTCCCCATGCTATAATAATCTTGGGAGGGGTACTTATGAAAATCAAATCCAAAGCGCGGGCAAAGCAGCATCCGCACAACTATCAGACCAAATTATTCTATACCTATTCTACCTTAATATTTATCATTCTGCTGATCCTGGCAGTCCTGATCTTTACTTTATTTTACCGCTATAATTATGAAAAAGCCATCGACAGCCAGAACCAGATCGCGGAAAAGTCCTCTCAGCAGCTGGACACTCTGTTGTCTTCCATGGACAAGCTGGCCAACGGACTGTTGTTCAACCAGGATTTTATGAATATGATCCGTGATGACACTGCGGCCCGGACTCAGTATAATGAAAATAATAAAAAAATATTATCCATGATCGTCAGCCTGGACGCGCCGCTCATCGAGACATACCGGGTGATGGTCTCCACGCCGCAGGCCTATTACACCTTTGTTAAGTCCGGAGAGGACCAGACTTATATCGCCCAGGCCCTCAAAGACTATCCCTATCAGGATCTGCTCGATCAGGTAAAAGGCCGCAAAATTATCCTTCCCACTCATCCGGACACGTTCAGCCCAAAGGATATCCCTGTCATCTCCGTTCTGCGGAACATCACGGATTATACCGGCCGCAAATACGGCATGGTGGAAGTCCAGAACGAATATGAAAAAGTGGAGGATATCTGTACCATCGAGTCCAGTATCGGGGAAATGGCCGTATTTTCCGAAAACGGACAGCTCATCTACCCCTGGGGTACAGAGGATGCGGATACCGGATTTTTGAATTCCCTCTTTCCGTCCTTGAACGCCAGAGAGGAGGAAGCCGGTAATTACCGTTTTGACCGGTGCGAGGTTGCTTACTCCCGTTCCCATTACAGTGGATGGACTACCGTGATCTACCAGCCGGCCAACCGGATCGTATCATTTTCCAACTATATCTTTCTGGCCATATTTCTCACCTTTCTGGCCATTACCTTTGTGACGCTGGTCCTGGTGAAGAAACTGACCGTACGGCTGACGCAGCCCCTGACAGAGCTGAATGAGTCGCTTCATGAGGTATCCCTTGATCATCTGGCGGTTACCCTGTCCCAGTCCTACGACATTGCGGAAATCGACCAGATCAACGGTTCTTTCCACACCATGTTCTTAAAGCTCAAAGAATCCATCGCCCAGACCGTGGAGTCCAGGGCGAATGAGGAGCGCGCCAATTACCTGGCGCTCCAGTCCCAGATGAACCCGCACACGATCTACAATACGATCGCCATGATCGAATCCATCAGTTACATGCACGGGGATAAGGAAATCGCGGAGCTCTGTGTCTATTTTTCCAGAATGCTGCGTTATATCTCTGATTATACCAGGCATCACTATACCGTCAAAGACGAAGTGGGACATTTGGAAAACTATTCGAACCTGATGAAAAAGCGCTATGAGGGGCAGCTGCAGGTGACCATCGACGCTGACCCGGCCTTGTATCAAAAGGAGTTACCCAAATTCACCCTTCAGCCCCTGTTTGAGAATTCCATCAAGTATGGTTTTTATGAGGCTGACCAGCTTCTGCTGATCGAGGTTCACATCAAACCTTTGCCGGGTGGGTGGTACATTCTGATCGAAGACAGCGGAAGCGGGATTACGCCGGATAAGGTCCGGGAGATTTACCGTCAGTTTAGCCACTGTGACAAGCGTCTGAAAGCCAACGACGAGGTGATCAACATGAAGATCGGCAATCTTTCCCTGAGTAATCTCTATATCCGGATGCGAATTCTATATGGGGAAGGGTTCTCTTTCCAGATCGGGAACCAGCCGCAGGGAGGCTGCCGTATTTACATAGAAATACCGGATTCGCCAAATGAGAAAAAAGAGTCCTAGAAGACTGGTATCGCGAAGAACAAGAGGAAGGACGGAATATATGAAACTGTTATTAGTAGAAGATGAAATCCATGTATTAAAAAGTCTGGAACAGAAAATTCTGGATCTGAACCAGGATTACGAGATTATCGGAACCGCGTCCAACGGGACCAAAGCATTGGAATTGATCCGGAAACAGCCTCCCGATATCGTGTTGACGGATATTCGGATGCCGGGAATGGATGGCCTTTCGCTGATCCGGGAGATGACGGATCTCTGTCCTGACGCCATAGCGGTCATCATCAGCGGTTATCAGGAATTTGAATATGCCAAGCAGGCGATGTCTATGGGCGTCCTGGATTACCTCCTTAAGCCCATCGACATCCGGGAACTGGACGAATGTCTGGCCCACTGCCGGGAACGGCACAAAGAACAACAGGCGAAAAAACGGACAAATATGGTTTCTGTCATGATGAATGAAGAAAAAATGCCTGTTCCCCTGCGCGCGGACGGCACTTACGTCATCCTCTATCTGATCATCGGCAATCCGCTTCAGAGCGCGGATCATATTATTCATCCGTCCGTACCCTATCTCCCATCCGAGGCGGTAGAGGAACGGATACACCGGGTGTTCGCCACCGCCGGCGAATGCTACTGCTTTGACGGGATCTTTACCAATGAAAAAGCGGTGCTCCTGCATTTTTCCCGTTTCCATCCGGATTCCTTCCGCCTCCGCCTGCAGGGACTGCCTCAGGCGCTGGCCGCAGAATTATCCTTTACGGTGACGGTCTACGCCGACTTCCGGGATCAGATCGACAATCTCGGAAACGCCCTGAAAAAATGCCGGGCGGAAGCCGCCCAGAGTGTATTGCTCCAAAAATCCACAGCCCGTTTCGCACAGGATGGTTTCCTGCCGTCCAATAGCAAGTCCATCACCAACGAAGTGATCAGCCGCTATCATCTGCTGTTGGATCAGAAGCAGTTCGATATTCTAAAAAACAGCGTTCATCAGCTGTTTGAGCAGTGGCAGGAGATTACCCGTCCGGTCTGGTTTATGGAGCAGGATCTGGTCTATCTGCTGGATTCCCTGAAATATGCCATGTCCTCCGGCACTGTATTTGAATTTAACAGCCAGTTTTACATAGAAGATATCATCAGCACCGCTTTGGACTATGAGAACCTGGAGGAACATTTTTACCGTCTGCTCCTGGATCTGTTTGAAACATCCGCTCCGGTGAAGGAGACATCCGCGGACCGTCTGCTCCAGACGGTAGTGGAATATTTTGAACGGAATATTTCCTCCAATATCTCTTTACAAATGTTAAGCGAGCGGATGAATGTGTCCCAGGTATATCTGTGCCGAATCTTCAAAAAACAGACCGATCTGACTCCGATCGATTATTTTGTGCGGCTGAAGATCGAAAAAGCCAAAGATATGATCCGGAATTACCCGAATATGCCTTTAAAAGAGATCTCGGAGACGTTAGGCTTTAGTGATTCTTATTATTTCAGTAAAGTCTTCAAAAAGATCATGGGGGTTACCCCCTCCGGCTACAAGAAATCCCTCGGACCGTTCTAACGTTCACGGTCGATGAATCCGGCTGTCCGGAGCATCCCGGCCCTGAACAGCGGGCATACCCAAACCCGGGGAAGAACCGCAGGACCGGGACACCGGCTGTCAATTGGCCAGCCGTGTCCCGGTCCTGCTTTTCATTCCCAAACATTTAAACTTTTCTGTTCACACTCTTATAGCTCTTGCCTGTTTCTGTTGATCTTTCTCCGGATGACCAGTATCCCCGCAGCCGCAGCCAGGATCACCAGAATCACCATACCCGCGATCGGAGCGGTGTCACCGGTAGCCACGGACGCCGTCTGGCTGTCGCCGTCTGATTTCCCGGAACCGCCGGAATGACCCGAGCCTCCGGAATTCCCGTCATTCTTCGACGGATCTCCGTTATTCTCCTGCTTTTTCGCTTCATCCTTATAAGCAATGGCGAACAGGGAATACCGGCTGTTCTCAAATGTAATCGTTCCATCCTCCCGGTCCAGATCCGGCAGCACCTCCGCCTGTCCGTTGTGAACCCGAATGATGGAGAAGGTCCGCTCAACATCCGCGTTCCCGCTTAACTCTCGGGGCACATCCAGTATCAGGCGTACCGGCGAATGGGTTTCGGTTATATTCACATTCTGTCCATCTAGGGATTTGAACAGGGAAATATCCAGCAACGCTCCCAGTGTCTGTCCGTTCAAAGCCGCGTTTACCGCCTCGATGTCCTTCGCGTATTTACCTGTATCAGCCGCCTGTATCTGAAGAATAATACCGATTTCTTTTCCGTCCTGCAGCTGATTGAATTCTTCGTCCGTCAGTACTGCATGGAGCACACTGTTGTTATCTCCGAAGCGGATATTCGGCATCCCTTCTTTGATCTGCACGTCGACCGAGATATCCTTAACCGTTACCAAACCATCGCAGGCCGCTTTCAGTATGCGGTATGCTTCGTCCACCTGTTCCTGGGCCGCCTCCGCATCTTCCAGTATGGTATCCGCACGTTTAAGCGCCGCCGCAAGCACAGCCCAGCTGCTCTGTGTATAATGTTCCTTTTTCCATGTCGACGCTTCCGCCGCCAGTTCCCTCAGGGCATCTTTTTGTACCGGAACCGGCTTCTCTTCCTCTTTTGGTTCTAAACCGTCCACCGCTGACTTAAGCGCATCAAAGGCTTCGTCGATCTGGGCCTTTGTCCCTTCCGGCTTCAACGCCTCCTTCGCCTGATTCAGCGCTTTTACAAAGGCTCCCCAGCTTTCCTCCGTATAGAGGTCTTCCTGCCGGTCTTTATTCTGCTCGTATAAGGTCTCCAGCGCTTCCCTGCTATCGGTCTGTGCCTGAGTGAGATCTTCCACTAAAAGGTTATCCAGAATCAACGGGGTGGGATCCACGGATACGCTGTAGGTCTGCTGCACCCTGTATATTCCGATCCAGTTCTGATCCGAATCCGCCGTAAATTGATAGACAAATTGTTTGGTTTTCGAGGTGGGCTCCAGTATGGACTGGCTCACCAGATTGGCCGGTTTTGACGCATCGCTGCCGGTATCCTTGCCGTCCCCGACCACGAACGCGTAATCCGCTGCCGGCTGAACCTGGTACAGGAAGCTTACCCGGTACTGATGCCCTTTCTCGAACCGGACCGTCTGCGGCGTGGTCTGAATCGCGATACCTCTCTGGGTTCCCAGCACTTTCAGCGAGCGCTCCTGGTCCAGAGTGTCGTCTACCTTCGCCGTATTCGGATCCCAGGGTGAGTCCGCCCCGTTATCCGTATAAGGGCTGTGCCGCATCTGGATCGATATCCTCGTCTCGTGGATTCCGTTGGAACCGCCCAGATTGAACGGATAGTAGCCCTCGTATGTGGCCTTGTAACGGTCATTTCCCGTTACACCATCTCTTTCGGCGATCTCAAAATCCTGGTACAGCACGACTCCCTGGGCGTCATCCGGGGCTTTTGGCGTGGTTGTATCATAGATACGCACATTATCAAATCTTACTTTTCCCTCTCCCGCTTCTGCCAGGAGCCGGATCACCGCCTCATTCGTTCCTTCCGGTACGGTAAAGGTGGTGCGCATGCGCAGCATGTAGGTCCCGATCTTGGAATCATATTCATCGTAATCCAACAGAATGGATTTTGTAGTATAATTCTTCGAAGTCTTTCCCGCACAGTCGACCAGAACCGCCGCTTCCCGCTCTTTGCCCTGCTGCACCTCCACCATGACGGACGCCGCATACTCGCCGGGCGTAAGGCCGGTGATCTTCTGGCTCACCTGGGTTTCCTCTTCGGAATCGATGATCAATTCATAATTTCTCTGTTCTCCATAAGGGGCGTTTCTTCCCCATCCCGGCGTATTGGGATCGTCAAACTCCGTATCATTCTTTTTCACGGAAGCTTCACCCTTGTCCACGGTCCAGCACCTTAAGTCCCCGTAATTAAAGCCGGGATCCTGTACATATCCGCCTTCTCCATAGTCCACGTCCGGTTCTTTGGCCGCCTCGCCTTTATATACGACATAGGCGGTTTTCGCTTTGATATTTTCAAGCGTTACTTTGCCATTTTGTACCGGGACCTGGGTTTTTCCGGTTTTGCCCTGATCCGTAAGCTCGTACAGGTATACCGTGGCTAATCCGTCCCAGCTGTCCGGGAGATCCCATGTGCTGGTCCCGCCGTTTTCATTCCAGTGATAGAGCTTTACTTCTTTATCTTCCCCTTCCGGATTCCCCATCAGTCCCTCATCCCAGGGTATCAGATAGCTGTCCTGATTATAGATGACTTTTCCGTCTTTCTCGATCATGCGTTTTCCGGTACTTTCATCCTTGTACACTTCCACCTGATCCTCAAACCAGATATGGCTGGCCCATCCGTCCGCGTCCTTTTCCATACGCAGGATCGGGAAATGCTGCATATATTTGGTCGGCAGATTATTGTCAAAGACAACCCTTATCGCCTGATTAAAACTGTTATTGGTGGTTTTCTGGGGCCATCCCTCATAGGTGGTGGTGTCGGCTCCCATAAGCAGGTTACAGCTGTTGGGATAACGTCCGTCTACATCCGCGTTATTATCCCAGCGGTCTTTGGTGTGGTTGAAAATGAATCTGGCGATATCGCTTGCATAAGCTTTCAGATTCGGCGGGCTGTATACCTTTTCCACCGCCCAGTGTGACCATACCGCCTCTTCTTCGTTCTGGTACGGCCATTCCACAAAATAGCTGAGACCTGCCGCTTTATAATCTTCCGCCAGACGGCGTCCTTTCCATCCTCCGCCGGAAAAGACATCGCTGTAAATGAAGCCCAGGTCCGGCACTTCATTTTTAAAGCCCACCAGACGATTCTGGCGTTCCAGACTTAAAGCCTCAAAGGTGATATCCGGCGTATATACCTGCTCCAGCCAATATCCATAGGCCTGGTAGCCTCCGTTTTTCGGCGTGATACCGTCGTCCTGCATCAGGATGCTTTCCGGACGGAATTCTCCCGCCTTTGCGAATATCTCCGTATAATTGGTGTGTACTCCAACCCATGAGTTATATAGGTTTGTAGCGTCGCTTACGTATTTATTAAAATCTCTCAAACCGCCCAGGCGGTCATCATATACCGTAAAGTCTCCCCATACCCCCGTATTGTGAAACTTGTTTAATACCAGCTGGCCCAGGCCGTCCGTATTTAAGTAGACCCGTTTCGTCTCATCCAGCGAAGCCACATAGGGATAGTTGCCCTCCCCGGACTGGGGGAAAACCAGCCGCTGTACCACGGCATCGGGAATCTCTTCCATGCCCTGGGCTGTCGGCATGATTTTACGGAATTCCACAGCCGCGTCCTGCCAGTCCACATTTCCGGAACCGTTGACGTCTTCCGCCAGAACCACATACAGCAGCGGAAGCTGCTCCGTATAGTCTGCCTCGTAGGTCTTTGTAACTACTTCCCCGGCCGCGCCGTAATCCCCACGCATATCCTGGAATTTCTTCGTGTAGTCATCCGCCCGGTACCTCCAGGTCCCGTTCCACAGACTGGTCCGGTAACCGCTTCCGTCCTGTACCGTCTGCTTATATACCTTCGTATCCATCCCGTTGCTTCGGATTCCGGCGGCCACCTTTTCATTGTTCAGGAAACCATAAGCGTATTCATCCGGTGTCACGTCCGTACTGTTTGTCTTCGTCAGATCCAGAAAACGGTCTCCCGTTTTGGTGATATCAGACTCCACTTTTGATCCGGCGAACGCCGCGCCCGCCTCATTACTGCCGACAGAGATAATATTGAGGTCCGGAATTTCAAAAGTAAAAATTCTCTTTGCCTTATCTTCGCTTTCCTCAATCCCGGTCACATCCAGTTTCAGGATATTGTCTTCCAGACGTACCGTCATGGTAATCGTGGCTTCCAGCTCCGGTACGGTCAGTTTATATTCCGCCCCGGCTCCTTCTTTTACATAACGGACTTGCGGCGTATACAGCTTACCGTTCAGTTTTATCTGTGTCAGCGCCTTGGAGTTTCCTCCCATAACGGCACCGCTTGCCATGCGGTACTCGATGACTCTTGGAAATGTCTTGTCAATCATTACCGTCATCGTATCATTGGTGAGCGTATCTAAATTTTCATTTTGTACTGCGTGAATCTGTACGCTGTCCGTTATAGATGGATTATAAACCGAAACTGCCGTGACCACGGCGTCTCCGGTCCCGTTTGCCCGGATCGTTCCCTGATCCACAGAAACCATCTCTTCCCCACTGCTGGCCCATCGGATATCTTTTGCATCCGCCGCCTCAGGCGTCAGGGTTACTGGAATATCCAAGCTCTCCTTCTCATTGATCGTTAAAGACTCCGGAAGTTCGATTCCTCTGGCAGGAATTGTCACCTTCTTCGTTAGCCGGATATAATCCAGGCGCAGTAATCCTGCGTCCTGATCCTTTTTGCTGACCTGAATGCTGACCTCGTCGTCCGGTTTCAGGTTCAGTGTCAGGGCGTCGGATTCCTGATAATCGGAATATCCGGTATGCGGCAGCAACGTAATCGCCCCTTTTCTCTCTCCATTGACAAATACCGACATGGTATCGGTTTGAATCAGATAAGAATCTCTTGCATAGCATACGGAGATATCGTACTGGTCCTCAGACGGTATGGCCGGCTTAAACAGGACCCCGGCCCCATTACCGCTGTCGTAGAATCCGTCCACGCTTTTCTCTTGGGAAGCCTTCGCGTCACTGCGCACAAAGACCTGTTTGGCCGTGTTTTCGCCCTGGAGAAGGGTTCCCTCTTCCGCTTCCATCGTCATGGTTTCCGGAACCAGTTCGGATTCCTTATCCACCACTTTTACCTGATACACTACTTCAAACCCGGGATCTGCCGTCCCGGTTCCACGAATCCGGGCCGTTCCCGCCGAGATACCGGTAATCTCACCGGTTATCGCGTCCACAGCCGCGATCTCCTGATGATCCGATTCATAACTTAACACCTCGCCGTCAGGCAGATGCTCCACCGGAACCGTAATCTTGTCCTGGGGCATAATCATAAAATTTTGTTTTCCGTTCACAACCGTATCCGGCTCATCCGGTTCATCGGACTTTTCCGTCACATTCAGATAATCGATCCTCAGCATACCCTGGTCGTTGTCCGCGGCATCCACCTGAATACTGATCGTATCACCCGCTTTTAACTCCAGCTCGAAGGGATCCGAGACGATCGTATCATCCACATTAGACCCCTGGGATACCAGATTGAGATGATGCCGCTTGACCCCATTTACATAGACACTGATGGTATCCGCTTTTTCATAATAATATCTGGCATATCCCAATTTCAGAACGTAAACGCCGTCTTTTTCAATCATCTGCGGATAACAGATGCCGGAGCCGTCACCGCTCTCCTGGAACCCATCCACATATTTTCCGCCGGACGCATTTGCCAGATCCACCGCTTTTACTTCCGTCGCCTGGGGTTCATAGTTATCTCCCTGGATCAGCACCGCGTCTTCCGCCTCATAATTCCCGGTCTGGGACAGTCCGGTTTCCCTCCCGGTCACCCGTATGTAATCCAGTGTTATGGGCTGGTCCCCTTCGTCATACTGCACACGGATCTGCGCATTTTCCGGTATCTGCGCCTGGAATACCTTTTCCCGGAACGTATCGGATGCCGGAAGCTCTATATCCGTCCGGGTTCCGTTAATATACAGGCCGATCCTCCCGTCCCCCTCGCTCGTATAAGAAACCGCAATCTTACCGGCAGCCGGAATATGGGAAAAAGCAACGTTCCCTCCAGGCGTCTGAAGCGGCCCAACCGCTCGGCCTCCTGATGCATGTTCAAGCTCTATTTGGGATGCATCGCTTAATCTGCCGCCCTCGGCCTCGTATTTTATCATATATGGGTCCGCGGTCGCTTCCGGCTCCTCATCCCACAGATTCAACTCATAGACACTGGTTCCCCACTGTCCGTGAGAATCGATCAGAAGCTTTATGTAACGGCCGGTTCCGTTTACCTCGAATTCTTCCACCGACTGAGCCGGCGCCTGTTCGGATACATACAGATCGGTGTAACTGCCGTCTGTACCGTCGGCAGACGCCTGTATCCGATAAGCCTTTGGATAGGTTCCTGTATCTGATCCCCAATTAAGGCGGACTTTCCTGATCTCTTTTACTTCCTCCAGGTCGATCAGCAGCCAGTTACCGTCATTGGTATTGTCCCCGTCATACCACCGGGTGGCGTCGTCCCCGTCATTTGCGTAAGACGCGGTATTCCCCTGGCTGTCCTTGCTGGCCGTCGTCGGCTTCCCCGTTCCGATGCCGTAATCCTGGGCAGCTTTCGCAATGCCCGCGCTGCCTGGGAGCGGCACGGCCGTCAATACACAGGCCGCTGCCAGAAACAGGCCCAGCCACTTTCTGGTTCTTCTGTTGAACATAATAAATAACCCTCCTCCTTTTTCTTCTTATTTTAGAAGACGGGAGAAGGGTCGTAAATGTAATATCATAAACCTCTGAACTGTAAAATAATTAACCTGGCCGCCAGATGCTTCTGGATTTGACCGGCTTTTTAATCTCTATACAAAATTACTCCCACTCATTCTTTAAATTGGAGGGAAGATGGCATCATAGCGGCCTTGTTACTCCAAGGCCGCTATGATTGTAACAATTTCATACGGATTTACTTTTAATATTATCTTGTTATCCGCAATGGACATTTCTTCAATGGTCCGCCCGTCCAGCCGTATTTTACGCACTGCCCGCAGATTTTTATAGAATTGGATTTCTGCCTCCACCACCTCGCTTTGGGGCAGATAGAAGCGAAGCTCAATCTCCTTTTTACCTTCATATGGCTTAAGGGCAGACAATATCAGTTCCCCGCTGCTGCATTTTACAAAGGTTTGGCATACCGGAAGACCGGCATTCGGAGCAGATTTGTTTTGCCCGGTCAGAAGTCCTGACAGATAACCCTGCGCCGTACGTTTGATTTCCCCTCTTAAGGCCTGGGGCGCCGGGAAATAGAGCGCATAGGTACAGTGGTTCTCTCCTTTGCACTGGGCGCCTGAAAATTCGGGATTTTTCCCTCCGGCCCATGCGTACAGGCTACCCTGGCTTCGCAGCAGCGTGACCGCCAGGTAGTTTTGTTCTCTTTGGTCTAACTGATATTGGTGCAGTCCTTTGCCCAGAAATACGAATCTGTTCTTTTCTTCTCCCACGCTTACAAAACTGCTGAACGGATGCAGCGACGGGAATTGATTCCATGGACGATCTTCGATGGAAAATGGGACATCCGAAACGGCGCTGCCGATACCTGCGTCTACCGGGAATAATACGCGGATCCGGTGATCCTCCGACTGATTGCGGATGACGGTATCGAAATGAAGCTGCCTGCTGCCTGCATATAGGGAAACTTCGTAAGTAATCTGGTTGTCTATTTTATCCGAAGCCCCGGCAGAAGCCCGGGCCGCGCCGTTATCCGGGAATGACGCTGCTATCCTTACGCTCAGCCGGTAACTGCATTTTAACGGTCCCTGCTGTATACAGCGTCTGCTCCAACTGCATGATCTGCTGTCCACGACCGTAGGGCGTTTGGGACTGATATGCTCGTATACATCGCCTTCAGAGCTTTCATCTTCAAAGAAATGGAGGCCTTCGTAGTATTGTCCTGTCTCTTTGTCCCATATGTTAAGCGTGCCGTCGGATGGTATCTCCACTTTGAGATATTCGTTTTCCATACCTTCTGCCGTACAGGTAACGGGATGCAGATAGGGCCAAGGCTCTGACTTTGCCGGAGGTTGGCAGGCTGAGCCGGAATCCGTCTGGGATTCCTTGAGCAAGGCTTCGTTTTGGAAAATGATCCGGTAGGAAGCATATCCTATTCCCGGCGTCAAAGGAGCCGGCAGCACGATCTTCCAGCAGATTTCGTGGTACATGCGCTGTACTGCGTCAATATCTGAATCGATCCTGGTTTCTGCTCTTCGGTCCAGAATCTGATAGGGGATTTCCCGGTCTTTGTCATCGTAAATGGAGAAACCGTTATAATTCAGCCGCTGTTCGGCGCGGATCTCACACTCCAGCATGGCGTCGGGTTCGCCGCCGCTGCTGTTTAGTATACATAGGGTGTACTCATTTTCCCTCCGGCGGTCCCAGGATATATTCCGGCTGATATGTTCCATCCCTCTGCGGATCATCCAATTGCAGATCTGTCCTGCCTTGTGATAGCGGCTCATCATTTCTTCTTCGACAGAGTCCTGGCTGCACCCGCAGATACTGTCATGGGCATGATTTGCCAGCAGATATTTCCAAGCCTGTTCCAGGAAACCAAGGGGCAGTTCATATCCCATAGTCCGAAGAAGGGCGGCCAGCGGCTCCGCTTTTCGAATGAGGGCTTCCTGCTGCATTACATTTTCCCTTTTCAGCGTGTTTCTGGCGGCGGCCACATCTTTCAGAATCCTAATATCTTCCCCTTCCCGCAGTTCTCCTGTGACCGTCCGCAGATCTGGGGCCGTCCAGTCAATGGTCTGAAAATATTCTGCCAGATTTCCAACCCTGATCTTATATCCACGTTCCCTCATCACACGGATCATCCGGCCGAACTGCCGGGGCGGAGCCAGATGGTCGCCTCCATATGTGATCAGGAGATAATCCGACCGGGTCGGACAAGTTTCCTGCCGGTCATACCTGTTCCATCTCTCTGCCAGCTCCTCCGGGGTATCCAGAATGGAAACACCATTTTCCATATGCCGCTGGTCGATGCGGCAGCAGTTATTATATTCGTTCTGGATCGTTTTTACCATA
Source organism: Diplocloster agilis (assembly GCF_019042275.1). GTDB lineage: Bacteria > Bacillota > Clostridia > Lachnospirales > Lachnospiraceae > Diplocloster > Diplocloster agilis. Next base: position 42,406 of record NZ_JAHQCW010000019.1, on the reverse strand, counting down.
CTGCCGTCCGGCGACTTCCAGAGAAATTCCTGCGGCTGCCGCTTATCCACTCCCCGCATCAGAAATGCCTCTGTGATGCCGAATCCGTTCAGGATCTGCGGCATCTGGGCGATGTGCCCAAAGGAGTCCGGCAGATAGCCCAGATTCAGACAGGGGCCATACCGGCGCGCCAGCGCCATGCCCATCCGCAGGTTACGGATATGGCTCTCCCCGTCCACCAGATATTCATCCGGCTGGAAAAGCCAGGGTCCCAGAATCAGTTGTCCGGTTCCCGCCAGGCTTTTGATCAATTCTTCCTTTTCCGGGCAGATCTTAAGATAATCTTCCAGCACGCTCATCTGACCGTCCACCATAAACACCCGGAATTCCGGGTCCTGCGCCAGAAGGTCCAAAACCCGGTCGAATATCTGTGAAATCTGGATCCGGAACTCTTCAAATGACCAGTACCACTCCCGGTCCAGATGAGATTGCAAAACCATAAATATCTTCTTCATAGTTTCCTCCAGTGCTGCATTTACTGCAGCTATGTTCAGGTATGGTGTAACCGTTTCCTCCAGCGCTGCATTTACTGCAGCTTATTTTGTCGCTCCCGCGGTCAGGCCGCTGACGATCTGCTTGGAGCCGATAAAGAACACGATAATGATCGGCAGCGTGGTGATAAACAAAGCCGCAAACAGCAGCGGCCACCTGGCCTGGTTTCCCGCATAGAAGTTAGCCAGAGCCAGCGGAAGCGTCCGCTTATCATTATCATAAATCATAATCAGCGATATAAAATAATCATTCCAGACATTGATCGCCGTGATCGTCATCAGGGTACCCAGAATCGGTCTCGCCATAGGCATCATGATTTTCCAGAAAATGCGGAATTCTCCGGCGCCGTCGATCTTGGCCGCCTCATGCACTTCATGGGGCAGGGTTTTGAAAAATCCGGCCAATATGAATACGCTGAAAGACAAGGTCGTCGCCGTGAAGATCACCACCAGGCCCCGGAAGTTATCCACCAGGCCCAGATTACGCGCTACGAGGAACAGCGGGATAATCATAATGGTGGCCGGAAACATCATTCCCAGCAGAAAAAAAGAATTCACCTTTTTGTTAAATTTAAACTTGTATCTGGACAATCCATACGCGGTCAGGGAGGCGATCACCAGAATGGAAAGGGTGGCGCATACGGTTACGACAATACTATTTATGTAATATTTATAAAACTCCGCTGCCTTCCACACCTGTATGATATTTTCAAGGGTCCACTGTCTTGGCAGACCCAGCAGGTTCTGGAAGAATTCCTTGTTGGACTTAAATGGATTGATCAGCGCGTAAGACAAGAATATCAGGGAGCCGATACAGTACAGATACATGGGCAGCGAGAGCAGCAGCGTTACAAATTTTTTCCCGGCGTTATTTCTCTTTCTCAATTTTTCTTCCCCTTTCTCACTCAGGATTTGAACGGTCCGGTTCCTGTTGTTGAAATCGTCCCATCCCAGCATCCTAGTATTCCGTCTCATTGCGCTTTAACAGTGAAATCTGGATCACTGAGACCGTGACCATGATCAGGAACTGGATCACCGCGATCGCCGTCGCCAGCCCCATGTTATTGGTCAGATATTTCGATCCGAAGGCCACCCGGTAAAACATCGTTCCGAGGGTATCAATGGCCCCGGACGGTCCTCCGTTCATACCTCCCAGAAGATAGGGGATATCAAACGTAGCGATTCCATTGATAAAGATCAATACAATAATATTGGTCAGGGCCGGCTTTAACAAAGGCAGCGTGATATACCGGAACTTGTTCCACTCGTTGGCGCCGTCTAACGCTGCGGCCTCCTCATACTCCGCCGGAATCGACTGCATATTGGCGATCAGGAGCATCATGGGTATCCCGATCCCCTTCCACGTCAGGATCACCGCCACCACCAGCTTAAGTATGACCGGGTCGCCCAGCCATCCCCTGGCCCAGCTTCCAAGCCCAATGGCCCGCAGCCCATTGTTGACCACGCCGAAATTCGGGTCCAGGAATAGCAGCACCAGCAGGCCCACCGCCACCTGGGATATCACCTGGGGCATAAAGATCAAAAGCTGGCAGGTCTTTGACAAAAACACTTTCCGGTTGATGACATAGGCAAAATAAAAGGCCAGCGGAACCTGAATGATATAGCACAGGACAACAAAAATAAAACTGTTCTTGAGGGCATTCAGGAACTGGGGCGCGTAGATCGGGTCCGTAAACAGCATTTTAAAATTTGATAATCCGATAAACAGCTTCTCACCGATTCCGTCCCACTGGCAGAAGCTGTTGACGAAGGTGCTGAACATCGGATAAATGATCAATACCAGATACAAAAGGGCACCGGGTGCGATAAAGAAGAGAAACGGGCGCTGCTTTACCATATTCAGTATTTTCTTCAATAAAATCTCTCCTTTTCTTAAAATAAGGGGAACACATGATGTGGAATAAGGGCCGCAGCTTCGCTGCTGTCCTGCTGCGGCCCGCAATCCTTATTTCTGGAAAAGTTTCGCGTATGCGGCCGGATCCCAGGACTTATCCATCAGCTCTGCCAGGGCATTGACATCGATCTTTCCGCTCATGACATCCAGGTAATTGTTCGTAAACACATCCTGGGGATTGGTACTGTTGGTTCCGGCGATATTTAGCGCGATATTGGGAAATGCCGCATAGTCCGGCGCTTTGGCCACCTCCTGCATCACTTCATTATCGCAGGTGACCCCGTCCGTTACCGGTATTCCGTCTACTGCGTCCACCATGGTCTGCATGGCTTCCGCCGTACAGGTATAGTTCAGGAAATCAATAGCTGCATCTTTATTCTGGCTTCCCGTATTCACAGAGAGACCGGAAGCCACAGAACGCACGCCATAGGTTTTTTCCGGCCCGGGGAAAGCGAAAGCGCCTATATTGATCTCTTCATTCTGCTGCATCACCTCGGCGTATCCCCAAGAACCGGTAAGCGTCATGGCCGCATTGCCTGTGGCGAACAGCAGGGTCTGGGCGGTATACGTGGTTCCGTCATAGTTATCTTCATAATAACCGGCTTCTCCCCACTCCTTCATCGCGTTCATAGCCTTTGTGAATCTTTCATCTGTAAATGTGGACACTTTTCCGGAACGGATATCTTCAAAATAATCCGGCGCCAGGGCCTGGCAGCTGACCAGCCACGCGAACATATAGGGAGTCGCTTCCTGCCCGCCCATGGCGATAGGCGTGATGCCTTTTGCCTTAAGGGTATCACAGGCCTTCAGGAATTCATCGTACGTGGCGGGGACCGTTACGCCTGCCTGCTCAAACAGGTCTTTGTTATAGAATACGGTCAGGTACTGGGCGTAAGCTCCGGGCGCACCGTAGAGGCTGCCGTTGATGGTTTCCACCTCCAAAGCGTCGCTTGAAAAAGCGGTGACGTCAAGCTTACCATCCAGATTCTCAGCGTGTCCCGAGTCCACAAAGGTTTGCAAATTGTTCCATCCTGTTGTAAAATAGATATCAGGTCCGATTCCCGCGGAGAGAGCTGATTTCAGTTTCGAATAGTAGTCAGTTTCCGGATAAGAGTAAAATTCGATTTCCACTTCCGGATGCGCGGTCGTGTATGCGTCGATAATCGCCTCGTAACCTTTATCCACGCCGTCAACGGTCACATTCCAAAGTGCCAGCTTCGTCTTTTCTCCCTGGGCAGCGCTCTCGCCAGCGCTTTCCTGAGTGCCGGTCTGTCCGGTTTCCGTCTGCGGGTCGGACTGCTTCGTTTCTTTTTGGGTCCCGCATCCTGTCATCGCCATCATGACTGCCAATACCGGCGCCATCCATTGAATCATTCTTCGTTTCATAAAAATCCTCCTTTTGATGATATGTATTTTTAACGCAGTTATCTGCATTAAATACTGTTTTGCCGTCCCCCGGGGTGATCTCAAAATCAACCTGCTCCCGGTCCTTCAGCCGAATGTAAGCATAGCTCCCTATCTTTCTCTGCCTTTCGCTTTTGCTCTTTCCATACCGGACATCATAGTTTCCGCCCTCCAGAGCCGGTAACAGAATATGCAAGGTGGTATCCTTCGGGCTGCTGCCGGTGAGCCAGAACTTCTCACCCTCACGCCGGATGTCACAGCTTACGTACCCGCCCGGTACAGGCACCCGGACATGGATCTCATGAAGCGTAAACAGATCCGGCTTTAAAAGCGTATCCCGGTATCCCGGTGTCAGCGGCCGTATCCCCGCCACACTGCCTGCCAGCAGGTTAAGAGGCGCCGACGCCCAGCCATGGCACAGGCTTACGTTAGGTATCCCCGGTCTCTTTTCATCAAATATCTCCCACCAAGTCCCGGCGCACCGCTGCGCCATCCGGGTCCAGTATTGGAAACCCTCCCAAAACTTCTCACGCATCCCCAAAATCCGGTAAGTAAGCATTTCATAATTCTTGAAATACCCGGTAATCACTTCTTGGCCCCGGAAATTTTGTAAAAAGTTTCTGACCGCCTGCTTCTCCTCATTGCCCGCTACGCCGGTAAGAACCGCAATGCAATTCGTCTGAATGCTGAACCGGCCCTGCTCCTTTTTCTTCTCATCTGCCAAATCCGGATTGGCCGGAGTGATCAGACAGTCTATAAATGCGCCTTTCTCCGGCCGGTACAGATATTTGCGGATGTTCTCCCGCAGCCTTGCCGCTTTCTGTAAATATCCGTCCCGGTCACTTATTCCGCCGCACACAGAGGATAGTTTGGCCGCAGTCAGTAACGCCCGGTAATAGAGGCATTGAAGCGCGGTTACCGTATCTCTTTTATCCAGATCCGCCCAGTCTATGAATATCCACCAGTCCGGCCTGTTGGTCAGGAATCCTCTGTCATCTTCCTGATCCTTAAGCCATCGCAGTGTACCGGCTGCGGCCGGGTACAGCGCCCGCAGCGTTTCCCTGTCTCCGGTAAAAAGGTAGTAGTCCTTGAGCGTCATTATGTAAAGCGGTAGATAATCCACGATGTTATGGCCGGTACTGCCCGGCGCGATGCTCTGCATCCAGCCATCCGTTCCCTGGGCCTGGGCAAACTGTATCAGCGCTTTTTTGATCAGCTTCGTATCTCCGAACGCGTAGTAGTTCATAACCGCCTCAGTCTTGATATCTCCCAGATACTGCGCTTTCTCCCGCAGAGGACAATCCTCGTAATTCTCCTTCATGCACAGGTCTAACGTCTTTTTACTGATCTTATAAATCTCGTTGAGCCGTTCGTCATCACACCGGAAGTCCCCTTCCTTTTCAAACGGATAATACAGTTGTCTGATACCCACCTTATCTAGCTGCACCGCCTTCTCACGGCATCCCACCGTGATCTGCATATACCGGAAAGCCCTTCTGCCAAACATTTCCCAGCGGTGTTCCCCGCTTCCATAGCGGATCGTATCCGCCTGCCGGATTCCCTGTCTCGTCGGGTCAACTCTTCCTTCCCCGTTCAGGCATTCGCTGTACCCCACATATAGAATTCCCGAATCCGCAGTCTCGAATTCCAGACAGGGATAGCCGACCGCCTCCGCGCCAAAGTCAAAGGTCAGGTATACCGGCTCCTTCCCCGGCGGCACCCGGATCGTGCCCTTCCCCTTCTCATTCTTATATAATGAGTGAACTTCATTTTCGGAAAACCTTCTGTGTCCCTCTTCCAGCATGCGGTCCGCTGCATTGCAAAATGTGAATATAGGGCCGTCTGTGATACAATACCCGGCATCGATCAGTTTCTCCGCGCACACCTCCCGCTCGCTTAGAAGCGGTATGGAGCGCTTGGTTAGACAGATTCCTTTCCCCTGATCCATCGAGACGCGAACCGCTTTCTCCCAGTTTTTTCCCTGATGTCCGGAAGGATCACTTCCGTCATCCGGGCCGGGCTTAAGCAGGTTACGCATATCTTCCTCGAACGCCGTTAGCTCCACTTCCTCCTGATAGCCAATGGTCCAGAACATCTGCGGCGCCCCCTGGTTCCACCACTCCGGCACTTTGGTATCCCAGGTCTCATCCGTCTGAATGATCTGTGTCCCTTCCGCCCCCTCGATCCTGGCCTCCAGCGCGAAACCGCCTCCCGTGCTTTCCCTTCCGTGCTGCCCCACTCCCGAGTTATGGGCGACTACACAGATGCAGTTCTTCTTTTTCAGCAGATCTTTTACCTCGGTTGTGATACAGAATTCCTCGTAATAAAAATTCCCGTGGTTGGAGGGAATGCTCCCCCTTCCCAGAAAGGTTCCGTTCCAATACAGCCTGTATTCCGTACCTGCGCTCCGAATGCGCACTGCGGTCACGTTCTCCGGCGCATTCACTGCAAAAGTCTTGCAAAACAGAATATAACAATTCGCAGTATATTGGTGGTGCGCCGCCCATATCCAGCCGGCGTCCCATAGCTCCTGTTCTCTCTCCATCGTATTCCCCCTCTCTATGTCCGTGCTGCGGCTTTGCCTGTAGATTCCCTTTCGATCAGCTCCACCTCCAGCAGTTCTCGAATGATCCCGGGTTCCTGCTCCCGCCTCGCCTGCTGCCCTTGTTCCTCCTGATCCTCCTGTTCCCTATGCTCTTCCTGATCCTTCTGGTGCTCTTCCTGATCTTTCTGCTGCTCTTCCTGCTCTTCTTGTATCTTCCTGAAGAGAAATTCCGCGGAAAGCCGGCCTAACTTTTCATTCGGGTATCTCACGGCGGTCACCTTCGGTATGTAGTATTCAAATGCCAGCTCATCCTGTATGACGCTCAACGAGAGATCCTGCGGAATCCGCTTTCCCTCCTCATAGAATTTTCTCAGCATTCCCGGCACCACCATGTCCGAACAGCTGATCAGAGCCGTGGGTTCCTGCTCCAGCTTAAGCACCCTTCCCGCCGTCTCATATCCGTCCGCCGGCGTCACTTTGCAGGTAAGGATTAGTTCCTCGTCATAAGGAATTCCGTATTCGGAAAGCGCGGACTGATATCCTTCCAGCCAATACCGGTATGGGTAAATATCCTTATCCCCGTGGATCGCCAGCGCGATTCTTGTATGCCCCTGGCTGATCAGGTGAACCGTGGCTTTATAGGTCGCGGAAAAGTCGTCAAAGGTAATATAATCAATATCCATTCCTTCCAGACGTCCCAATACCAAAAAGGGGATATCCGTATTTTTCAGATAATCTACGAATTCCGTCTCCTCATAAGTGGGAGCGATAATAATTCCGGCCACCCGCATTTGGTGCAGCCTGCAGATCGCTTCCATCTCCCTGTCCGGATCGTAATCGCTGGAAGAAACCACAACCCGGTATCCATACCGGTCCGCCACCCGCTCTACCATTCTCACCATCTCCGCGAACAGGGGAATCGATATGTCTGTGACCACGATACCGATCACATTGGTGGTCTTAAGCGCCAGGTTGCTGGCGTTCGTATTTAACGTATAGTTGTTCTCCTTGGCAATCTGCAGGATTTTCTCCCGCAGCTGCGGACTGATCTTCGGTTTGTTGTGCAGGGCTTTCAGGACTGTCGTATGGGAAACACCCGCAATTCTGGCAATATCTTTTATGGTAACGGACATATTGTTTCCTCTTTTCTGTAAGTTTTGGAATGAGGGTTCACGTGAATCCTTGTCGTTAAATTAATTATATTCCTAACTCTGTTCACTTGTCAAGTTATTTGTAATAACATCAAGGCCGTCCTGGAACCGCCTCCAGAAAATATAATTATAGGCGTTCACGCTCTTTGTTGAAAATGGACATAAAAAAAAGCACCTACCCCGGAGGTAGATGCTCCTTTTCCAAGAAGATTAATGTCTAACATAAAGTTTCTCGGAATTATGATACATTATTCAGCAATCAGCCAATCAATAAGATTGAGCGACTTAATGCCCTCGTATGACGAATCCATTCCTGTATTCATTGAAAGCACAAACTCTTTGAAAAATCAAGTTTTTGCTTTTAATTGCACAAACTTTCCATTTTCAATTCTTTCTGTACTTTATATCCTCACCGTCATTACCGATTTATACAAACAAAATCTCTCTTTTCTCATTAACGCTCTCCGTAGAAACATTTCCTCAACGAATAGCTCTTACAAGTGCTATGATAGTCGCAATCCCGCAGACAATTTATAAATTATAGATAGCAGTAACTCTGCGGACAAATCTTCGTCCCGTCCGGTAATTCTTTTTCCTCTTTGGATCGGTTGATATACAACCTCCTTCTTTCATATATAACGCCGAGCACCTCCTCATCCAACGCGCATATACGGCAAATCCTGCCCTTCCCATCGTCAGACGCCAGGCTCACCGCATCGCGGATTGCTTCCTTCATTTCCTTTGGCGCTGTCCCGCTATTCCAGGGGTAGCATCTGCGGTTATCCGGATCATAGCCGCCGGTCATTCCGATTTCGTCCCCATAGTAGACAGACAATTGGCCCCCCAGAGCCGCAGTAAGAATATAACACAAATCCCTTTTTTTCCGATCCTCTCCGCAATGCCACAGAATCCTGGGCGTATCGTGTGTTGAACAGAAAGTAAACATACCGCAGCGCCGAACCGGGGGATTTGCCATCAGACATTGGGTCAGGAGTTTCGCACACGGAAACGCGCTGATTTTCTCTTTGGCTAGGAAATCCCTTACGATAAAATACAGCGGATAATTCATTGCCCCGTCAAAGGTTTCGCCGTCAAGCCACTTGACCGCATTGCCCCAGAATTCCCCCACGATGTAGATATCCGGGTTCCGTGTTTTGATACGTCTCCGAAACGCCCGCAGAAATTCAATATTCACTTCATCCGGCACATCCAGCCGCCAGGCGTCGATCCCACATTTTTTTGTCCAATATTCGGCTGCCCCGATCAGATAATCCATCACCTGCGGATTACAGGTATTAAACTTCGGCATAGACGGGACAAACGCAAATGTTTCATAGACAGGCGATACCCGGAACTGTGCATCCGCTCCGGTTTTCACATCCATTTTCTTAAGGCGGTCCGTATCATAAACGATAAACCAATCATAATAGCGTGAATGCTCTCCCTTATTTATCACATCCTGAAATTGGGGCGACAGATACGAACAGTGGTTGAACACACCATCCATCATGATCCGAATGCCATTGCTATGACATTTTTCACATAATTCCACAAAGTCTTCTTCCGTTCCAAGGATTGGATCTATTTTGAGATAATCAATGATATCATACCGGTGGATGGAGCCGGCCTGAAAAATCGGATTCAAATAAATCCCTTTGGTTCCCAGTTGTTTGAGATAGGGGATCTTAGAGGTAATGCCTTTGAGCGTTCCGCCGCATACCAGATCTTTATCTGTGATTTTTCCCGATTGCCAGCCACGAGTTTGATCCGAATCTTCTTTCGCAAATCGGTCCGGAAATATCTGATACCACACCATGCCGTTACACCACTTCGGCACTCCCCCGCACCGGTCGGAATATGTGTACGCAACAAAAAACGGCCGGATATAAAGCTCTTCCTTATCCTCCGACAGGCCCGACTCATCGTATAGATACGTGTGGCCCAGCACGGATATGCTGAAATGATACCGCAGCTTATGAGTGTTCATTGGTATATGCAATGTAAAATACTGTATTCCCGGCCCTTCCATTTCGCAGCGCATTTCGTACGTGAAAAGTCTGGGCCTATCTTCCCCAAACACCCCTTTATCAGTGTCACACGGGTCGCACGCCAGACATTTTATGGATATGGGCCCCGCTCCTTTCACGCAGATCATAAGATGCAGCACCTGATCCGAATCCACATACTGCCAGGGATAAACCGTCGAATGAAATACGGAAAATTGATTATTCTGTAACATGATTCTACTCCTTTAAAGTCCCGTCCAGAGCGCCGCCCTTTATGAGGTTTTTTTGAAATGCGATATAAATAATCAGAATAGGAACGATCGCGATCAGCGAGGCCGCGAATATCAGGCTCCAGTTATTGACATGCTGCCCTTCAAATAACTTAATGGCGATGGGCAGGGTCCTCTTATCAGGCGTTTTAATCAGGGTCAAAGCCAACAGGAATTCATCCCATGTATTTGAAAATGCCAAAATTCCAAAGGTAGCGATAGCCGGTTTGCTTAAGGGCAGCACAAGATGACGAAAAATTGTCCAGTTCGTCCCTCCGTCCATAATCATGGCTTCCTCCAGCTCATGGGGCAGGCCCAGGAAAAAACTCCTCAGAAAATAAGTGTTTGACGCAATCCCAATCCCCACATAGATAAGAATCAAACCGGTATATTTGTCTACCAAGTGCATCGATTGGAGCAGGGTGAATTGTGCAACCAAATTTGTGAGGGTCGGTACCATCATACTAAACAAAAACAGATTAAAAAGCAAATCGCGCCCCGGAAACTTCATTCTGGCAAATGCGTAGGCGCACATACAGGAAACAATCACAATCAGCAGGGTAGCGATAACGGTTACAAAAACACTGTTAGCAAAATATGCCCCGAAGTTATTAGAATTCCACGCAATTTTAAAATTCTCCAGGTAGAAGCTGTCCGGAATCAAAATCGGCGGATACGGCATGGAATAAGATTGGGGAGTCATGGCCGTAGCCAGCATATACAGAAACACGACCAGGGCGGAAACGCTAAACAGGCTTAAGCCGATATAAACCGGAAGTTTTCTCAAACTGCGGCTTTTACTGTGGCTTTTACTGTGGCTTTTGCTTTGGCTTGTACTATGGCCCGTACTATATCTTATTTGGTTTGTTTTCATTCTAATTCACCGTCTCCTTTGATAGTTTTCTTTGTACAAGAGAGATCAGGAATACGATTACTCCTATTACAACAGCCTGCGCCGCGGCATAAGAAAAATCATAATTTGTAAACGCGGTATTATACATATAATTCATCAGCTCCTGGGTCCGGCCAAGCGGAGCCCCGTTTGTAATCATCATAACATGAATATATGCTCCGAACGCACCGATCGTCAGGACGGTGAGCAAATATAGCGTGGTGTTTTTTACCGAAGGTATCGTTATTCTGAAAAACTTGGCGATACTTCCCGCTCCGTCTATGGACGCCGCTTCATATATAGTCTGGGAAACACCCTGAAGGGCTGCCAGATATATAATCATAGTCCAGCCGGTCCCTTTCCATATTCCGAAGATCCATAAAACAACGTTTGCCGTCCATTCATTTTGCAGCCATGCCACAGGCGTTTCGATAAAATGAAGCTGCATGAAAATATAATTAATCAAGCCTCCGTTCCCCGACGCAAAAATATATTTGAATACCAGGGAAGCAACCACCCAGGAAGTGATGACCGGCAGATAAGTTATTACTTTGAACATCGTTTTCGCTTTGGTAACGGAGTTTATAAGGACTGCCAGCAGCAACCCAAAAAACATCTGGCCCGGAACCGTAACCAACGCGTACAATAATGTGTTTCTCAGCGAACGGAGCCAGTCCGGATCTAAAAACATACGGATATAATTTTGAATCCCCAGAAATCCGCCGGTTTTATTCGCAATAATATTATAGTCCGAGACACTAATCTGAATATTCCGAACCAAGGGATAAATGGTAAACATCCCCATCAAAATCAACCCTGCCACAATAAAGGGCAGCGCGGCAAGCCATTGTTGGAAGCCGATCTTGATCCTTTGTCCGAAAGGCAATCTTTTTCCCATACAAACCTCCATACATAAATCAGAACTACCATTGACAGGGGAAACCATCGTTTGGCTTATGCTAAGCATAGGGGAGCTTTGACTCCCCCATGCTCAAGCTCCGACAGCTGCATTATTTCAGCAAACCATCTATTTGCGCAGCCGCGTCATCCAAGGCCGGCTTTGCTTCTACTTCACCCCGAATTACCTGTTCAAAAGCCTTTCCCAAAATGGTGTCAATTTCACCCCAGTTAGCGCTTGGAGTACGGACTTTCGCTGTCTTTAGCTGTGTCAGATAGGTGTCCAGATAGGGAGCGGCGCTGGTATCCATTTTATCTGTTGCCGTTTTGGTCGTCGGAATCACCCCGGCTTCCGCCATAGCCAGCTGGGACTCGTCGCTAAGCATATATTGCATAAACTTCCAGGCCGCGTCCTTCTTATCACTGTTCTGGAACATTACAATATTTTCGCCGCCCACGATGGAAATACTGCCACCCTCGCCTTCCGGCATAAGCGTCGTCTCGGTTTTAAATGAACTGTCATTGGAACTGAAAAACCACGGACCTTCTGAAATCATCCCATACTTTCCTCCGGTCATCCCGCCCCATGCGTCCGGCTGCTCCCCGATAATCGCATGGCTGATTATTCCGTCGCTGTACCACTCTCTCATGGTATCAAGAGCTGCCACGGACTGATCACTGTTCAGGTAACCGCTGGCCACATTAAAGTTCTCATCCGTAAGCTCGCCGCCCAGAGTCCAAAACCACGGCAGCATCGCCCAGGTATAAGTCCCGGCAACCGTAAACAGCCACTTTTCATTGGCGGGGTCATTATACTTTTTCGCCAGATCTACAAGTCCGTCTATCGTATCCGGAGGCGTTGTAATTCCGAATTCATTCAGCAGATCCATATTCCAGATAGAAACCGTAGTCGTGCTGTTCAGAGGCAGACCGTAATAGCCATTATTGTAATAGTTGGTGTTCATAGGCCCCTCCAACGAATTCTCTTTCAGATCGGAAAATCCATCAAAAGCAGATACATCCTGCAGCGCGCCCAGTTTTGCGAATTCCGCCACCCAGGTCAGGTCCATTCGCATCACATCCGGGGCCGCGTCGCCCGACGCGCCTGCGATTACCTGCTGCTGTAATCCATCGACAGGCATTCTGACCGCTTCTATCTTAATTCCCGGGTTTTCCTCTTCAAAGCCTTTCACCACTTGATCCAGGAAAACCGCCTCTTCTCCTTCGCTATATGTATGCCAAAAGGTCAAATTCACAGTATCTGCCGTTGTATCTTTTGTTTCTTGCGCAGCATTGGATTTTTCCGCGGAATCTTCCTTTGCGGCTGGTACTGCCGATGAAGGACTATCAGACGGTTTACCGGAACAACCCATTGCGCAAGACAACATGAAAATGCCTGCAAGTGTAAACGATACGATTTTTTTTGCTTTCATAAATGATTCCCTCCTGTTTAAGATTTACATTCTACCTTTACTTGTACCATATTGTAACCGTTTACAATTAGTTTTAAAAAAATTCACTCAATTATACATTGAAATCTCCTTCCTATTTTTATTTATAACTGGCTTAAAAAGTCCGTATTATTCGCATTCTCCAGGTTTTACCCCCTGGAATATCCGTCAGCTTTTCAGTGCAAAATCTTTTAATATTTTACATTTTTTATTGTAAACGGTTACAATTTTCAGTATAAAATATTCATAACGTAGACCCCCTTTCTATGAGTCGAACCCCTAAAAGTTCATGCCGCGCCTGCGGTTCGTAATTTTTATCCAAACGATACAGATTATCCAGCAAAAACCTTGCCGCGTGCACACCCAGCATAGTTACATCGATATCAACAACCGTGATTCCCGGCTCCGACACTTCCGAAAGGAGCTGATTATCAAACGCTACTATTTGCACATCCTTGGGAACCGAATAACCGCTGTTCTTCAGCGCTTTTATAAAATGATAAGCGATATAGCTATCCGAAACCACATAAGCGTCACAAACGGGTTTTTCACATTCCTTTAAAAATTTTATCTGATCCTGATAGGTGTTTAATCCGGCAGCGACCCATGTTTCGGCATATTCCAGTCCCGCTTCCATCATAGCTTTTTGAAAACCCTCGAATCTTTCTTTTACAAACCGCTTTTGAAAGCTGTTGGTAATAAAACCGATCTTTTCCAAACCACAGCCGATCAATTTATTGGCGGCCACATATCCGCCCAAAACATTGTCAATATCAACCCACGCCGCATTTTTGTATTCTCCGCGTCCGGCGATCACAAATGGAACCTCCATTTCGTTCAGCAAATGAATAACGGAGGGTTCGGCCATTTCATTCAGAAGCACGATTCCATCTACCCGGCCTTCTAATATAATTTTTTTAATCAGGCCCGGCGCTTCCCCGGCGCTCGCAATGTTCACCAGCATTAAATAATATCCATGCCTGGAAAACTCACGCTCAAGTCCGACTTGGATTTTCAAGAAAAACTCATTTCCATAAATTTCTTCATGGGAATAATCCACTACCAGGGCAATCGTTTCTGTATTTTGTTTCACCAAGCCCCGGGCCATCATATTCGGACGATAGTTTAACGCATCGATCGCAGTTCGTACCTTATCCCTGGAAACCGGAGCAATCAGACTGCTGTTATTTAAATATCTGGATACCGTTGCGACAGAAACACCAGCTCTATTAGCAACATCGCGTATCGTCGGTTTCATCCATCCACCTTCTTTGTAACCGTTTACAATTTTGATTTCATAAAATGTTCTTTAAAACCAAAATATCATTCTTTCTATCAAATGTCAAATTTCAATTTATTATAGTTTGTGTCAAGTAAACGTTGGCACTTTTATAGCTATGAGCACGAAAGTGCCCATATTTTGGGCACTAAGTGCTCTGCATGAAAAACTAGTCGGTGAGGCTTTTTCAAGCGCTACTAATTATTATACAGGTGTTATTCCATCGTCGTCATATAATTCATAGAATGCGCCAGGGTAGCCGACATATTCCAAGGTTACACCGGAGATTTCTTCTATGGTTTCTACCGCAGCCCCCACAGGAATGGATTTTCCCTTGCGGATAAACAAAGGCACCTCGTTAAGAGCAATCTCCACATAGTGATGACCTTTTTCCAGGATTTCTTCCCGAATATTTCCATCAGGCAGGAACTTGATGAACTTCATCTCTTCCGGCAGGTATACATACCGGCCGGTCGCATTTTGTGTATAGACCGGGGCGATCATGATCTCATTGCCGACCAGGAGCTGATCCTCCACCTGGCAGGCCATAGAATCCTGCGGATATTCAAAGGCCAAAGGTTTAAACATCATCTCATCGTTCAGCGCGGCCTTCATATATTCGCTGTACAGATAAGGGATCAGGCGGTAGCGCACCCCGATGACATGGCGGAAATCCTCCAGTTCTTCGAAACGGTAGCATTCCTGAAGCCTGGTGCCAAGGGCGGCATGATTGCGCATGAGAGGCGTAAATACGCCCAGGGCCAGCCAGCGCAGCAGTAAATCTCTGGTGGTATCGCAGCCAAATCCGCCAAGATCCGCCCCCACATACAGGAACCCGCACATGTTCAGGGAGGGCAGCATCTTTAAATTCAGCAGGATATGGGACCACCAGGATTTATTGTCTCCGGTCCAGATCCCGCCATAGCGATGCATGCCGATATAGGAGGAACGGGAGAACAGCAGAATTCTCTTGTCCGGCGACAATTTTTCAAATGCCTCTCCCGCCGCTCTGGTCATATTATAGCCGAATAGGTTGTGAACCTTGTCGTGGCGGACCTTCTGCCCGTTCACCTCATGATAAAAACGTTTATAATCCTTTGGATTGTTCGCAAGGCTCTGGGCCATATCGGTGATGGCAAAGGGTGAAAACTGTTCGCTGTCCTGAAGGAATTCTTTCATAAATTCCTTCGCCTCGCAAAGCCCCTCTTCGGAATAGAAAATGGCCGGCTCGTTCATATCGTTCCAGAAACCGTCAATTCCCTGGGAAAGCAAAAGCTGATATTTATTTCCGAACCATTCCCTTGCCTCCGGATTCAGCACATCCGGAAAATGCGTCCAGCCCGGCCACACGGCGGCGGTAAATTCGGAGCCGTCCTCTTTTTTGCAGAAATATCCTTTTTCCAGCCCCTCTTCGTAGACCGCATAACCTTTCTCAACCTTCACGCCCGCGTCGATGATCGGCACCAG
Source organism: Diplocloster agilis (assembly GCF_019042275.1). Taxonomy (GTDB): domain Bacteria; phylum Bacillota; class Clostridia; order Lachnospirales; family Lachnospiraceae; genus Diplocloster; species Diplocloster agilis. The sequence continues at coordinate 26,600 of NZ_JAHQCW010000019.1, read as the reverse complement.
GTGGATCTGAACGTCTTTCATATCGCTTACAAACTGAGTGAAATCCGGAAAACTCTCTTTGTTCACCGTAAAATCCTTGAAACGCTCCATATAATCGATGTCCATGTATAATAAATCCATCGGTATATGATTTTCCCGGTATTCCCGGGCTACGCTGCGAAAATCCTCTTCCGTGGTATAGCCCCAGCGGCTCTGTCCGAATCCAAACGCGAATTTCGGCGGAATATAGCTGCGCCCGATCATCCGGCGGAACTGTTTCACAATATCATAGATGGAATCCCCCCGGATCAGGTACAGATAAAGATTGGCCTCCTCACAGGTAATCTCCAGCCGGTTCCTTTCCGAATAGCCAACGTCAAAGGTTAATCGGGAGGGATAGTCTATGAACATCCCAAATGTATCCTTACCGCTCACAATCAGAAAATTGTGGGCGCCATACATGGATACTGCGTCCTCTGTATGTTCAGGATTGTCCGTACAGTCGCTGATGTACCGGAAGCCTCTTTTGTTGATGCCTCTGTTGGCTTCTCCCAGGCCATATATTTTATCTTCGCAATCCATACGATAAGTATAGCGGAAGCCATTTTCCGTGGAAATACACCCGTATGCAGGGTCTCCGTTTACAGCCGGAATGTCTTTTACTACTGCTTCTGTCTCAAAAGGAGTACCAAAAACATATTTTTGAATCATACGAATTCCTCCATGTATCATTTTTTACATTATAAGAAAAAATTCTTGAAATTTCTTGCATTATTTAATAAAATAATAGCACAATATTGACATTCTGAGTTTTTTATACTATGTCATTTCGGGACTGTAAAAGCGGAGGTACGGGAGGAAAGGACGGAACCGGTATGAACAAAGAATATTCTCTTGAGGAAAATGTGCAGCACGGCACAAAAGAAAGGCCTTTGACAATCATGAATTTTTGTACCGGAAAGGGAACTTCTTATCCGGACCATTTTTTTGTGGAGCGGCATTGGCATTACAACACCGAAATATTGAAGATACGGAAAGGCCGCTATAAAGCAGAGATTAATCTGGAGACTCTGTACCTGCAAGAAGGGGATATCTGCATGATTAACAGCGGGGAGCTTCATTTATTGGAAGGGATAGGCTCACACACGCTGCATGACGCGCTGATATACAACCAGTCCATTTTAAGATTTTCATATGAAGATGAAATGCAGGAAAAACTGATTCATCCTCTGTTAAGCCATAAATTGGTTCTGCCAAGGATTATCCATCCTTCGGATACCGGATACAAACAGCTCAATCACCGTGTGGAACATCTGATTGAGCTGGGTGAAAAAAAGACGGACGATTGGTATTTTCAGCTAAAGCTGGAAATACTCCAGTTTCTTATTGATTTAAACAGATACGGGTTGTTCATTTCCAGTGCGGATACGGCGACCGCTTTTGAAAAAGAACGGATCGACCGCTATAAACGTATCGTCTCATTGATCGAAGATAATTATACATCGGCGCTGACGCTTCAAATGCTTGCTCAGGCCGCTGGCTGCAATCCTCAATATCTCTGCCGTTTTTTCAAAGAGATCGCGGGGATTTCCCCCATCCAATACCTGATTCGATACCGGATTCAACAAGCGGAACGGTTATTGGGTAATACAACCAAAACCATCTTGGAGATCAGTCTGGATAGCGGCTTCGACAATGTGAGTTATTTCATCCGGCAGTTTAAAAAGCAAAACGGGCTGACGCCTAATGAATACCGTAAAAGGTGTCATCTTGATTTGTTTCAATAAAGTTATCACATATTTTGTGGAGGGAGCCGCGCAGGTATGTCTGGATGATTGACAGGATGAATATGATAGGATAATATAAGATATACTTTATAATATCATATTTTTAAAAAAGGGGAGGACCATCATGAAATACATTGACCGCACACTCGAGCGAAAATTCCTGCACATGAGCAGTTTTTTCAAGGCTGTGTTGGTAACAGGCGCGCATCAGGTAGGAAAGACGACCATGCTCAAGCATCTGGCCGAGGGGCAGAAGCGCACTTATGTTACTCTTGACAACTCAATGGTGAGAATGTTGGCGCAGACCGACCCCGTGCTATTCTTTCAGACCTACAAGCCCCCAATTATAATCGACGAAGTTCAGAAAGCGCCGCAGCTCTTTGAACAGATCAAAATCATGTGTGACGAAAGCGAAGAAACCGGTAACTTTTGGCTGACAGGTTCCCAACAGTTTAGCTTGATGAAAAATATCCGTGAAACCCTGGCAGGCAGAATTGGTATTTTGGAGCTATACAGCCTATCCAAAAATGAGATCGAGGGTATCACGTTTCCGGGTGAACTTGATTATTCCCTGCCCTGTCTGTTGGAGCGGCAAAAGTTGGTGGCAAAAAATAATATTGTAGAAGTATTTGAACACATCTGGCGCGGTGGCATGCCACAGGTGCTAACGGCGGATGCAGAACAGAGGCAGGAATATTATAACTCCTATGTGGATACCTACCTGATGAGAGATGTTGCCGAGGCGGGCGGCATCACTGACACGGTACGCTTCCGTAAATTCTTGAACGCCTGCGCTGCGCTGACCTCAGAACAAATCAACTACAAAACGCTGGCAGACGCTGCGGAGATCTCCCAGCCCACAGCAAAAGAGTGGGTGCGGGTGCTTCAAGGGCTGGGAATTCTCTACCTCCTGCCTCCCTTCGCTAACAACGCGTTAAAACGTCTCGCAAAAACGCCGAAGATGTATTTTTGCGATACCGGCCTTTGCGCCTATCTTTCCATGTGGCTGACACGCGATACCCTAATGAACGGTGCGGCCAGCGGGCACTACTTCGAAAACTATGTAGTGATGGAACTGGTTAAAAACTACGCTTACGCTAAGGCCAAGGCCAATCTGACCTACTATCGGGATTCCAATGCCAAAGAAATCGACATCTTTGCGGAAGAAAACAATCAGATACACCCGCTGGAGATCAAAAAATCCGCAAATCCGGATCGGCGCGAAGTAAAGAAATACGAGCTGCTTGACAAAGCGGCTTTGGCAAGAGGCAGCGGCGGCATTATCTGTATGTGCGAGGAGGTTCTGCCGATTGACAGTAAAAATTGTTTTATCCCCTGCAATCTCATTTAGATGCCAACACAAGCATATTGATCAAATAAGGATTCTGCAACTGCAGTTTTCCCCAACTAAGCAGACTTTTTAATGTAAAAATAACAGCGGCCTAATGCATGGCTGCTGTTTTACTGTATAACCGTTTTTTTTACCGACGCAATTCATCACATCTTTTAGCTATGTTCCGTTTACTACTCTTACAAAAAGGATTTCTAATTGGATCAGTTCTTCCTCGGGTTTGGGTATGCCCGCTGCTTAAGTGCCGGGGTGCGTGCCGGTGTCCCGGGATGCTCCGGGCAGCCGGATTCTTTTGTGTCTCACCGGGAGTGCATAGGGCGGCTGTGCTGCCGCTTAGTGGAATCGAAAAGCCGGGTTCAGGATGCCCGGCGGACTTCACGTCCGACGGGCAAGAGCCTCTGAACCGGGAACACATCACGTGTTCCTGGTGAATAGGCTCGGTTCCTGAACCCGGCTTTTCGATTTCACTTAGCGGGGGCCAGCGCAAGCCCTTCGCGCTCCCGGGGAGACACAAAAGGATTCGGCTGCCCGGAACATCCCGGGACACCGGCACGCACCCCGGCCCTTAAGCAGCGGGCATACCCAAACCCGAGGAAGATCCATTTGATCTATGCCTTCTTTTTTATCATGACAACTCTGTCATCCATCGGATTCCAAAAATCATAATGTACTTCTCCGCCATCCGTATGTAGCCGGATTTTAAACTCTTTAATTTTTAGTATGAAAGAAAATACATCTTTTATAGGAAGTTGCAAACTTTCGGCCTTTGTAATGGTAGTGCTGCCAAGCCACTTCAATGGTTGACCGGAATACATGGTCGCGGAACATAGCTCATTGTCCAAAATTCCGTTTATGGTTTTAACCATCTCATTGTAGCCATCACAATCGGGATAAAAATGCTCATGGTATACTCCATAGGAAAGCGTAAATTCCTCCTCTAAATCAATATACATTTTATTTTCTGAATATGGATTGAGGATTGTAATGCATACACTTCCTTCCTCTAAATACTCATATTCACAATCATCACGATAATGCAGCTCGTATTTGTAATTACTTAATAAATCAAATAATTCTTGCAATTTATCTAGTGTATTATCAAATTCTTCTTCCATAGCTCCTCCCGACTTTCTTAATCATTAGCACTTCCATAATTTGTTTTTCCTCGTCTCGTCATAAACAGTATACCTATAGAGCGAGTCCGCACTCAAAGGCAAGCACCATGTATTTCTCTGCATCAGTAAGACCATAAGAACTTAAATCTCTGATATCCCATGTATCAGAACTAAGATTATCCGCTCCGTACAAAAACTGGACAAAAGGGATTTCCCTGTATTTTGAAACAGCCAGCATAGAAGCACATTCCATTTCTACAGCAAGACACCCATCTTCCCGGCGTTCTTGAATAGCAGAAAGTGTTTCCCTGTAAATAGCGTCAGAAGTCCATGTCTTGCCCTTTATGTAGGAGTAGCCACAGTCTGCCAGAACATTTTCCAAGGTCCGGACAGAATGCTCCTCTGCTTTAATTTCCACTGAGGGCGCTATATAATGGTAACTTGTACCCTCATCCCGAACCGCAGAAACAGGGATAATAATATTTCCGTCTACCTTATTATCGTCTAATACACCGCAAGAGCCGAACAAAACAAACTTTTTGGCGCCCATAGCAATGATTTCTTCAAAACAGGAAACACAGGCAGGCGCGCCCACCATGGAACGGTAAAAAGCAATCGCCGTATTTTTGTAATTAATTTGATAAACGGGCAGTGTACCATTTGCAGAGTATAGTTCTGCTATCTTTTCTACGTGATCCAAAGAAGAAAATTTTTGAATGATATTATCCGAGAAAGTAGAAATACAAATTTCAGGGAAATTTTCTATTCTTTTTCTTGTGTCAGTCGGGCTGAACAAAGTCGGTTCTGCAATTTCTGTTCTTTGAAATATTGTATACAATTTACACACCTCATTCCTTTTTATTTTTGGGGATATATTGCACTAGCCGCTTTCGAATATGATTAAAGGGTATATTGCTTTCGCAATATACCCTCACGCATAATCATTTTACTTAAAACACATTTCCAGACTTTATTTAATCTCAGATTAATTTCCCATCTGCTTTGCAACTTCCTCAGCAAAATTCTCTTCCTTCTTCTCCAGGCCTTCACCGGTCTCGAAACGAATGAATTTCTTGATACTCAGGGAAGCGCCGGCTGCTTTTGCAGCCTGATCTACATATTTGCCGACAGTCAGGTCGCCGTCTTTTACGTAAACCTGGTCTAACAGGCAGACTTCTTTTAACTCTTTGTTTAGACGTCCGATGATCATTTTTTCTATGATATTCTCCGGCTTATCCGGGTTCTCGTTTTTCGCCTGAGCAAGCAGAATCTCTTTCTCATGATCCAGATAGTCCTGAGAAACCTCATCCTTGGATACATATTTCGGAGACATTGCCGCTACCTGCATCGCAACATTCATCAGGATTTCTTTCACCGCGTCATTTACAACATCGGTATCAGCCTGTACCAGAACGCCAATTCTGCCGCCGCCGTGGATATAAGATACCACACAGCCATTGGAAGCGTCGATTTTCTCAAATCTGCGGATGCTTAATTTCTCACCGATCGTAGCGATCTTCTCTACCAACTGATCGTTCACTGTCTTGGAAGCATCTTTTAAGCTCGCTTCTTTTAACAGCTCTTCTACATTCACCGCATTGCCGTTTAAGATCTGATCTGCAACGTCAGCTACAAATTCCTGGAACTGCTCGTTTTTTGCAACGAAGTCTGTCTCGGAATTTACCTCTACGATTGCTGCGTATTTGTCGTCTTTGATTACCGTTTTTACAATACCTTCCGCTGCGATTCTGCCGGCTTTCTTTTCTGCTTTCGCCTGGCCGTTCTTTCTTAAGAACTCAACCGCTGCGTCCATATCACCGTTGGTCTCAGCAAGGGCTTTCTTACAATCCATCATGCCAACTCCGGTGATCTCCCTTAACTCTTTTACCATTGCTGCTGTGATAGCCATTATGCTTGTACCTCCTCGGCTGCTTCTACTGCGGGTGCTTCCTCAAAATATTCTTCGGAGTAGTCCCCTTCCAGTTCTTCCGCATAATCCTGTACGCCCTGGTTTCCTTCGATTACAGCGTCTGCCATCTTGGAAACGATCAGTTTTACGGCGCGGATTGCATCATCGTTACCAGGGATTACATAATCCAGTTCTTCCGGATCACAGTTGGTATCAGCGATACCGATCAGCGGAATACCCAGAGTGTGTGCTTCCTGTACGCAGATTCTCTCTTTCTTCGGATCTACAACGAAGATTGCATCGGGAAGACGGTTCATATTCTTAATACCGCCTAAGTTTCTCTCTAATTTATCCTGCTCTTTCTTAAGAGCGATTACTTCTTTCTTCGGAAGAACGTCGAATGTTCCGTCTTCTTCCATGGTTTCGATGGATTTCAGTCTGTCGATACGGCTTCTGATCGTTTTGAAGTTCGTCAGCATACCGCCTAACCATCTCTCATTTACGTAGAACATACCGCAGCGGTCTGCTTCTGTCTTGATCGCATCCTGGGCCTGTTTCTTGGTTCCCACGAACAGGATCGTTCCGCCGTTGGCTACGATATCCGCTACTGCCTGATATGCAGTGTCAACCATTCCTACGGATTTCTGCAGGTCGATGATGTAGATACCGTTTCTCTCGGTGTAGATGTACTCCGCCATTTTGGGGTTCCATCTTCTGGTCTGGTGTCCAAAGTGAACACCTGCTTCTAACAGCTGTTTCATAGAAATTACACTCATGTTTTTACCTCCATTGGTTTGATCATCCATATGCTTCCAATTTCCGGAACCGGTAAGTGTAAGCCGGCACCATCCGGAAAATCCGCATACGTGTCTAATTTGCCTTTAGAATTATAGCACAACGGTGCCTGGTGTGCAAGGACTTTTTTATTAGTAATAGATAATAATAGCAAATAAATAAATTACAAATATCAAACTGAAAAAAGAGTATGGATCCATGTAATATTTCCTTTTGGAAAGACAATTGAACCGCAAGTCTGTTGTCTTCAAAAAGCATTACAAAACCAACCATACTCTTCTTTCAACTATTATACTATTCGTATGTTTTATCAAATCAAGTTCGTATTCCGGGATCTGCGTAGTAATTTATTTTGGACTGCCATTGTTTCACGTCCTCTTCCGTACTACCAGTACTTCTCAATAATCTCATCTGTTTTCGCATCGGCCCAGGATAAACAGTTTTTTACTTTATCCTTTACCTCTTCTTTGGATAACCCCATCTCCTTTAGTGTGGATATCATAACCTGGAGGCCCGTTTCCATGCCTTTTTCCATGCCCTTTTCCATACCTTGTTCCAGACCTTTTTCCAGACCTTCTTCATACGCCCCATCCAGCCCGGATTTATGGTCCATGATTGCCATTTCCCTCCGGAATGCCCGATAACGCTCCTCATCATCCAGATCAAAATCTTCAAACGCGTCGACTGTTTCTTTCATGTACTCATCCCCCTGTGCTACAGCCCGCATCTCCTGTATACTCCGGGCCGATATCAGCTTCGCCCAGCGATAGACTTCCTCCTTTTTTTCCTCGTCCGTCGCCTGGTCCAATTTTTTTAATTCTACCACATGAAAGGACAGCTTGTCACTATATATCTTACCGGTCTGCATATTGGTTATCTTATGTACCGAGTAAAATTCCCTCTGGTCCGGAAACAGGTCAAAATCCAAAATTCCAATATGTACACAATGTTTCATCGTCCGGTAAAGTTCTCCCTTTCTCACTGAATTTACCAGCATTTTGCAATTATAATACATCGAGCGGTCAACCCAGTATCGTACATGATACAACTGCATTTCAATATTAATCTGTTTCTCCCCGGCACACTTAAGCCTCAGATCCAGGATACCTTCCTTGTCTTCTCCATACTCCTGCTCCAGATGGCTGTCAATCACTTCCAGATCGATCATCTGTTCCGGCGGAATCTCCAGCAGAGCGCCAAGCAGCCCTTTCAGTCCTTTTCTGCATTTGCGGAAAACATTCCGGAAAACCACATCATTTTTCAGCGTTAAAACTAATCCCTCCGGGACTTCCAAACGCTCGCTCTCCGGGACGAAAATCTCCCCTTTTTCCTGTTGTACTGCCATTTTTGCCATAGGCATCTTCTCCTTTTCATTTTTCTTTAAACATTGGAAATTATCGGCGAACCGCCTGATATTAATTGGCCGGTAGAACCCGGCCGGATATATTAAACTATACCATAAAAGAATGGACCTCACAAGACAAATTCCGGTATCTATTATTTTTACCTTTATTTTTATTATTCGTTCATTAACCACAGTAAATATCCATCTGATATCCCTGACCACATGACAGCCATTCTACCCACGTATAATGCGGCTTTGTCTCCTTGTTCCCCCTTCTTCCCATTGTTATACTTATTATATATATCAAAATCCGAAGGACTACCAAATGCAAAAGGGGGATTACCAATGTCAGACCAATTACTGGACCAAATCTGTGAAATCGTACGCCAAGCCGGCAGCATCGTCCTGTCAGCGGCAGCCGACAAAGAGATCAAAGCCAAAGAAGGCGCCGCCAACTACGTAACCAAATACGACTCCAAAGTCCAAAAATATCTGGTAACCGAGCTTACCCGCCTGCTTCCCGATGCTACTTTTCTAGGTGAAGAGGACGGCTTTTCTTCCCACAAAATAAGCAGCGGTTACACCTTCATTATCGATCCCATTGACGGAACAACGAATTTCATCTGCGATTTCATGTGCAGCGGGATCTGCGTCGGTCTCGCCCTGCACGGCGTGATGGAAATCGGAGTCGTCTATAACCCCTTCCGGGACGAACTCTTCTCGGCCCGCCGCGGACAGGGCAGTTATCTGAACGGCACCCTCCTCCGCATCCATAATCGCCCCTTGAGCGAGGGCGTAGTGAACATAGACATTGCCCCCTATAACCCCGAGCTCCGGGAACGGGCCTTTGCCGTAAGCACCGCTATCTCCTATGAAACCATGGACATACGCGATATCGGTTCCGCCGCCCTGGGCATCTGCTATGTCGCCTGCAACCGCTGTGTGGCCTATATATCCCATCTTCTCTCCACCTGGGACTACGCAGCCGCCTCCCTGATCCTGACGGAAGCCGGCGGGGTATTTACCGACCTCCAGGGTCACGCTTTGCCCTTAAAAGCCAAAACCTCTCTTCTGGCCTCCACCGAAACCGGCCTTCATCAGACCTTAGAACTCATCTGCCCTATACTTTCCCAAGATTAACTCTTTCCCAAAAAATGGACGAATCAGGCAGCCCTATCACATAATGGCTCTTTCTGATTCGTCCTTCTTTTTATCCATTTCTTATAACCGATTCAAAATATGGTTCTGGGTTAATTGATAACCGTTTTTAAACTCCATCGGTTTTATCCCTACGATTTTGCGGAAAACCTTGCTGAAATATTTGGCATCCCCATAACCGATCGCATAGGCGATCTCATACACCTTCAGATCGGTATTTTTCAACAGATCCACCGCCCCCTTGATCCGGTATAGGGTTAAAACCTCCAGGAACGTATAACTGGTCTTGGTTTTAAATAATTTCCCCAAATAGCTGTCGCTGATATTCAGTTCGTCCGCCACATTCTTGAGTGTTAAGTCCTCCTGGTAACGGCTGCGGATGATCTCGCAGGCTCTGGCCAGATATTTGTCCTGCAGGTTTCCGAAGTCAACAGCCTTCTGTTCTTCCGTAAATTCCTTGCCCAGTTTTTCCGACAGGCTCTTATATACGGCCTGTTTTTCCCTGATGCTTTTGATGGTGCTTGACAAGACCTCCTCCAGCTCCGTATCGTCGATCGGTTTGAGCAGATACCCGCGCACGCCCATCCGCATCGCCCTTTTCGCGTAAGCAAACTCATCATATCCCGAGAGGATTATGTATTCGCAGGATATCTCATCCTGCAGGCTCTCGATCATTTCCAGTCCGTTTAACTTCGGCATTTTTATATCTGTTATAACAAGATCCGGCTTTAATCGGAGTATCATCTCCCGGCCCTCCTGACCGTCAGCCGCTTCTCCGATAATCTCACACCCAAAATCCGACCAGGTGGTGGTCAGTTTAAGCCCCTGCCGGATCAGATCTTCATCTTCTACTAACAAAACTTTTATCATCTTTCCCTCCATGCGTGCGTATTCCAGCACAATCGGTATGGGTAAACAGCTGCGTCATAAATACTGGTTCGGGTCGGCGCTTTGTTCAACCGTTCCTCCCGTGACGGATGGTTTTTCTTTATCAATATGTTTAATCCGCAGGGTAATCTGTGTTCCCTTTCCCGGAACACTGACTGCGGATATCCCACAATTCTCGTCGCCAAATAACCTGGCTCTTCTTTGTACATTGTTCAACCCGATATGATGGGTCCCTTCCTGCCGGAAATCTAACAGCGAATGAAGCGTCTCCTGATCCATACCATTTCCGTTGTCTTCCACACGGAAAATGAGATATTCCCCATCGAATCTGCCGTCCAGACAGATCCGGCACTCTCCCGACTTACCGGAAAATCCGTGCACGATCGCGTTCTCCACCATGGGCTGTAAGATCAGCTTGGGAATGAGCTCCTCTTCCATATTGCTTTGCAGCTCTGCCTCCATATGCAGCCGGTCCCCATAATGCTTTTTCTGTATTTCCAGAAATGACCGGATAATCTCCATCTCGTAAGAAACGGTGACCAGATCGGCCTTCGTATTCATCACGCGCCGCAGAAGGCGCCCCAGCTGCACGGTAATATCAGAGATCTCGTTTGTGCGGTTTAATTTTGCATTCCATTTGATCAGATCCAGCGTGTTATACAGAAAATGGGGATTCATCTGGAGACTTAAGGATCGGGTCTCCGCAATCCACAGGCTGTGCTTCTCCTCATCGATATTGGCCATCAGTTCTCCGATTTGCTCCGTCATGGCATTAAACGACTCTCCCAGCTGCCCGATCTCATCCTTCCGGTCTACGATCACTCTTGCAGTCAGATCCCCGTGTTTCACCTTGGCCATGGATTCCCGGATTCTTTGTATCGGTGCCGATATGGACCGGGCCAGCATTCCCGAGAGCCCTAAACCCAGTACCGCTATGATCATCAGTCCCGGTATCATAGCTTTTAAGATAGCGTTCATAATTTTGTTCATCACATCGGACGGCATCTCCTTAATATAGAGAAGGCCATAGCTATCGCTTCGGCTGTAGGCAAAGGTATCGTCTGTGATACCGGTCGTCCTGTCCGACCAGTTATTGTCAAAACCGTATTCCTCAGCTTTGCCCAGCCCCTCATAGTCCAGCCCGGAGGTGTGATAAATGATGGCTCCGCTTTGATTCAATATCATAAACATCGTTTTATACTGTTCCGCGTACTCATTTACAATCACGTCTATGGTGCTTCTTGGTATCTCCACAAGTACATATCCAAGCACCTGATCCTTTTCATCCCGGTAGGCTTTGGCCATACAGATCCGGTCCGCTTCATTGAGCATCGCGTCCCGGGCGATGGCGTAGACCGCTACATCCTCTCCCTCATTCGCCTTTCGGAATACGCCCCAGTTTTCAAATGAGGCATGCGTGGATTTCATCACCTGTTCGGAGGTCGACAGCCACTGGGTCGGATTCATCTTTACGATACTGATGGCGGCCTTTTGATTATTGCCATTTTTTAATATGTAAAGAGAGCGCAGCACCGTATTTGCATTTTCCGCGTCAGGATCGGTAAAAAAAGCCCGCACTTCCTCATCCTCAGTCAGGTTACGGATCACTTCTTTATAATTTTCTATCTCATTGTCGATTGCGTTACGGACTTTTTCTGCGGTGCCAATACTCTGCTGCCTTAAATTGGATAGATAGATGCGATAGAAGGCGAAGCTGATGATTCCGCTCAGGATCACGGCAAACACCAGACAAGATACGAAAAAGGCGGAAAATATACGGCAAAAATAGCTCTCCGAAATCTTTTTCAGCATGTTTTCCTCCAAGCGTGCATTTTTCTGCACATTTAGGTATCGATGAATATGTCTTATTTTACCTGAAAATATAGGGAAAAGAAAGTCATGAGGGCAGAACATTTCCCTCATAACTTTCTATTTCCTCCATTTCCTGCTTTTTCAAGCGTTCTATTTTATCACACTGAGCGCTTAAGCCGCTATATTCAGACTACACTCTTTCCGCCTGATACTTTATTAAAGATCAGCAGACATACGACCGTAGCCAAAGTCAGAATGGTCGACAGCGCGGCCGCCTGACCGTAAGCGTCATTATTGACACAGTTGAAAATTGCCACGGATATCGTGATCGTCTTCCCTGTATACAAAATCAGCGTGGCGCTTAATGTATTCATTACGCTGATCAGGCTTAAGACAGCCCCCGACATCAGGCCGGGCAGCATCAGGTGCACCGTCGTTTTAAAGAAGGTTTTCATTGCCGGAACGCCCAGGCTTATGGATGCTTCTTCCACCGAATTGTCGATTTGGTAGAGGATCCCCACACTGGACCTCATAGTATAAGGAAGCTTTCGTATGACGAAGGATATAATGATCGCCCACATGGTTCCGGTCAGCACGATCGCCCCCTGGTTAAAGGCCACCGTCAGACAGATACCAAGAACAGCTCCCGGGATGACATAGGGGAACATTAACAGCATGTCGATCAGGTTGGATACGAAGCTCTTCCGCCTGACGATCAGGTAGGAACCGATCAGCCCCAGCAGTACAATGATGGCCAGCGCGATAAACGAATATAAAAAGGTATTGGTAATACTGCGCCCCAGCTTATTGGCCACCTGCCGGTAGCTGTCCAGGCTGAAGCCGGCTACGAACAGCGGGCCGTTGGTCTTTAGGAAGGACTGGATCGTAACGGTGATCTGCGGCAATACCGACAGGAAGGATACGAAGAATACCACTGCCGTCGCCAGAAGCTTTTTTCCGCGGGTCAGCTCGATAACCGCCGGCGGCCGAAGGCTGGTCATATTATAACTCTTTCTGTCCACGAACCGCTTCTGGACGAAGAGCACCACCAGGGCAATGATGATGATGATGACGCTCAGTGCGCTTGCAAAGCCCGTGTCCGTTCCCACCTCATTCAGGAATTCCTTGTAAATGATAACCGGCAGCGTGCTGTAGCCTTCCCCGATCAATCTGGGAGTACCGAAGTCAGCCAGAGCCGTCATGAATACCATCAGCGCCGATGACAATATGGTCGGCAGGATGACCGGGAACGTAATCTTCAGAATCCTGCGGATACCGGAGATTCCCAGATTCTCACTGGCTTCCTCCAGGGAGGAATCGATGCTCCCAAGCGCGCCTGACACATAGAGGTAGACCATGGGATAGAGCTTCAGGGTAAATACCAGGACGATCCCCTTAAAACCGTAGATCTCTCCCATTTCGATTCCGATCATGGACAGCAGTTTTGTGATAAATCCCGCGCGGCCTAGCAGGGTGATCCAGGCATAGGCGCCGATAAACGGCGGCGACAGCATGGAGAGAACCACCATTACATTGATCAGCCTTTTCCAGTACAGATTAAAGCGGGAACCGATGTATGCCAGCGGCACTCCAAGCAGGGTGGCCAGGATCGTCACTACCGTACTGATCAGAAGACTGTGCCCCAGCGCTTCCTGATAGTATTTCTTCTGGAAAAACTTCAGGTAATTACTCATGGTAAATGCATTGGTATCCGGATTCTGGAAGCTCTGGACAATTAGCTTCAGGAACGGATAGACAATGAAGATCAGGCACAAAATCAGAATCACCAGACTCATGATCGTCCAGAAATTAAATTTGTCCATGTGGAGCTTTTCATAAATTTTCTTTTTTGGTTTTGTATTTTCTTTCATAACGCCCCTCCTTTTAACCGCCGTCAATCGCGCATGATCGTTTTTTCCGTCTCCGCGTCAAACACGCAGATCCGGCCGGACATCAGTTCCAGGCTTACCCGGTCATTCATTTTCCGGGAAATATCCATCTCGTCCGTGTACTCGTTGACTTCGATTAATGGGCCGTTGTCAATCTGGATTTCATAATTCATAAAATCCCCAAGGAAGGTGCTCATGGTAATGGTTCCCTGAATCTCCCCCTCTTTTGGCGCGCCCAGATGAACGTATTCGGGGCGGACGGAAACCTTTACTTTTCCTTTATATTCCTTGTCAATATTCAATTCCAGCTCTTTCACTCCCAGGATCTTCACGACCCCGCCGCTCGCTTCGCCGTCCAGGAAGCAGGAGGTTCCGATAAAGTTTGCCACGAACATATTCGCCGGTTTGGTATAGATCTCCATCGGTTCTCCCAGCTGCTCCACCTGTCCGTCATGAATAATGGCGATCCGGTCCGAAATGGACAGGGCCTCCTCCTGGTCATGGGTGACGTATATGGTAGTAATATTCAGCTGCTTTTGGATTTTCTTGATACTGGTGCGCATGGTCACACGAAGTTTGGCATCCAGGTTGCACAGCGGTTCATCCATCAGCAGGACATCCGGATGGATGACCACCGCTCTGGCCAGCGCCACACGCTGCTGCTGGCCGCCGGAGAGCTGGCTGGGCATACGGTCCTTTAAATTATCGATCTGCATCATCTTCATGGCTTCCATGGCCCGGTCTGTCAGTTCTTTTCCTTTGATCTTCCGGGCCTTCAGCCCATATTCTACATTTCCCTGTACGGTCATGTGCGGAAATATGGCGTAGTTTTGGAATACCATGCCGATGTTTCTCTTATCCGCCGGGATATGATTGATTTCTTTGTCGTTAAAATATATTTTACCTTCATCGATCGGATTAAATCCGGCGATCATACGCAAAAGCGTCGTCTTGCCACAGCCGGAAGGTCCCAAAAGAGTAAAAAACTCACCTTCTTTTATGTCCAGACTGATATGGTCGCAAGCTTTGAAGTCTCCATAAACCTTCGTCGCGCCGTCGATCTTCACCCTTTGACTGCTCATAATCCTCTTCCTCCATCTCTTCATTTTAAAGGAGGAAGGATGGCTTTTGCTGCATTCTCATCCTTCCTCCTGGTTTATCCGAACCGCTTCCGTAGTTAACGGGAGATCAAATCATTCCACATATCGTTAAACTCCTGGGTATGGCTGGAAGTCCAGTCGATGTCCATATTTACGAAGGTGATTTTATCCCATGCTTCCATGGTATCCGGATCTGAGACATCGGAACGTACCGAGCGGCGGTTTAAGTCGCCCAACTGCTCCTGAACCTCTTTGCTGCTGAGATAGTCAATGAACTTCTGAGCGTTTTTCAGATTCTGGCAGTCCTTTACGATCGCCATGCCGGAAGGACTGGAAGAAGTACCCTCGCTGGGGTATACGATCGCGATATTCGCGCCTGACTGGATATAGCGCAGCGCCGCTTCTTCATAAGTCAAACCAACCATGTATTCCCCATCGGCAACTCCCTTGTAAACGCCGGAGGAGGAATCCAGGATCTTTCCGTCCAGATTATCTACCAATTTTTCGATAAATTCATAACCTTTGCCGTCATCGGTTCCATATGCCAGAATAATAGACATCATACAGGCAAAAGAAGACGATGCGGAAGTAGGGTCTGCGCAGGCGATCTGGCCTTTATATTTTTCATCCAGCAGATCCGCCCAGGAAGTAGGCGCGCCGGCTGCATCCACCAGTTCCGTATTATAGATCATAACCATCGGCCCCATGTCGAATCCGGTATAATAGCCGTTGGCATCCTTTGCTGCGTCTTTGAGGGCGTCCACATTGGAAGAGGTATACTGCTGAAGCATATCCTGATTCGCCCGGTAGGTATCGATGACTCCGCCCCATACCACATCTGCCTGCGGATTGCCCGCTTCGGCTTTGATACGCGCGAACAGGGAAGAAGTTCCATCCTGTACCAGATCCACCTTGATGCCCGTCTGGTCTTCGAATTCCTGTATAATGGGATCCGCCCAGTCCGTGGAATTCGAATAATAAAGTGTCATGCTCTTTGTTTCTTTCGGTTCCTCCGCAGGCGCTTCTTTTGAATCTCCTGTCCCGGTGGAAGCCGCGGGCGCTTCCTCTTTTTTGGAGCCACAGCCGGCCAGAAGGCCAAAGCACAAGGTAACCGTCAATAAAACTGCTAATTTTCTTTTCATGAATAATCCCCCTTTAATCTCTGTTCACTTTTACTTTTTTTGACGCTGTCTCAGTAACTCTTTCTATTAAATTTTAATTTCTCTTCTCCTTTCATCATTTTTTGTCTGGCACTTTACTTACTATTTACGTTAATATTATAGTTTTGTTGTGCATTTCGCAATAAGACAAATCGGCAAAAAAGGGTTGCATAATCGCACAATTCAAAAAAAATATGTTTCCCCCTCGACAAAATCTCCCCCGCTTTTCTTGTTTTCCATTTTTCCGTATGCTATAGTAATCCGCAATATTATGGATCAAATCCCGCGAAAAAAGGATTGTTCCATTGGAAACGCAATCGTTCAAATGGAAGAGGAGGTTCCCAACTACCTATGAATAGCCGTTATTTTCTGCCGCTTCTGCTGACCGCGCTCAGCCTGTCCCTCTGTCTGACCGGATGTGCCCTGCACAATCCGAAGGCCCAGATCAAAGAACAACTGGAAGCCATCCAACACCCGAATACAGACCAGGACCTTTTAAATACCATACATCAGCTGGACCAGAACAAATCCCTTTTGTTCCTGGACGACGGCCATGGAGTTTTGGCATCCCGTCTTCTGGAAATTTATGACTACCAGATCCAGTCCTCAAAGATCACCGGCGAAAAAGCAGAGGTTACAATCAAACTGACCACCCGCAACATGGAACAGCTGATGGACGCCTACCGTTCTGAGATCCTGGACCGCTATATCTCATCAGGGCCCATGGGACAGGCGTCCGTATTGGACTATGCCGGTATCCTGTCCGACATCCTGAACTCATCCGCTGAAACCCAGACCCGCAAGATTACCTTGTCCATGGTGCGCAGTGAGGACGGCTGGGCCTATGAATCCCCCTCCACCGTTTTGGATCAGCTCACCGGAGGCCTGATCACCAGCATTGGAAAGTCCGGTCTCACCTCGCCGTCCGCCATGGCCCAGGCTTACCTGGACCGTATCAAACAGATGGACCCGGAAGCCCTGCGGCAATACTTGTCCATCCGCCATTTTTTCTCCGACCAGGAACCCCAGGCCTCCTCCCAGGATCTGGCCTACGCGGTACAGATCCACAAAAACCTGGATTACCAGATTCTCTCCTGGGAACAGACCGACACTTCCGCTCTGGTTAACCTGTCTGTGAACCTGACCACCGCGGATCTGCCCCAGCTCTTCACGGCTTACAAAGACCGGCTCAACACCCTGAAAAACGATCCCGCTATGCTTAAGCTGCCCGATGAGGAATTCCTCCTAAAGTCCTCCGACCTGCTTTTAAACCTCCTGGAGGAAAACATGACTTCCATAACTATAGAGACTTCCCTTCCCATGTCCCGGATGAACGGGATCTGGCTTCCCCGGATCGAGACGAACGCCTTCCCCGACGCCCTGCTGGGAAATTATCCGGAGGCTATCTCGGTATTGCAGAATTAGTAAGAAGGCAGCAGTACCGTGACCCAGATCTGATCGTCCGGCACACAGGGCAGGAGATGTTAACATGCCTGAGAGCAGATATTAAAAATCCGTGTAAAAAAGACAAGAACCTTGCAGTTTCGAAACGATACCCGCCGGATGGCAAGTAGTGTCCCGGAACTGTGAATCAAAGGTCCTTGTCTTTTCTTATTCAGCTATTCTTATGTCTGCCATCGGGCTTATATGCCGCTCGGAGAACTATTGAACGTAAAGGTTTGTATAGCCCATGAGGCTTTCGTCGACTTCCCGAGCTGCCTCCCGGCCTTCCCGGATCGCCCATACCACCAGGGACTGCCCGCGGTGCATGTCGCCGGCGGTAAAGACATTTTCCACATTGGTCCGGTATCTGCCGGGGGCGGTGTCTACATTGGTGCGTTCATTTAGTTTCACTTTAAAGGCGTCCGCTACGGATTTCTGGGCTCCCAGGAATCCGGCGGCAATGAGAACCAGGTCTACCTCCCGAAGCGTCTCGCTTCCAGGGACTTCTGCCATAACCATGCGGCCGGTCTTCCCGTCTTTTTTGGGTTCCAGGCTGACCAGCCTGGCTTTGCATACATTTCCGTTTTTATCTTTCAGGAATTCTTTCACCGTGGTCTGGTAGACTCTGGGGTCCTGGCCGAACCGGGCGATGGCTTCTTCCTGCCCGTAATCGGTTTTGCAGACCTTCGGCCACTCGGGCCAGGTGTTGTCCTCAGAGCGCTCATCCGGCAGCTTTGGCATCATTTCCAGCTGGATTACAGATCCGGCGCCATGGCGGATGGCCGTGCCCACGCAGTCGTTCCCGGTATCTCCGCCTCCTATGACCATGACTTTCTTGCCTTTGGCCGAGATGTAATTGCCGTCGGCCAGACCGGAATCTAACAGGCTTTTTGTGGTGGATCTCAGAAAGTCTACGGCAAAATGGATGCCTTTCGCATCCCGGCCGGGTACTTTTAAGTCCCTGGGGTTAGAGGCGCCGCAGGCCAGAATGACCCGGTCATACTGCTTCATTATGTCGGCGGCCTTTATTGCGCCGGCTTTGGTATCCGCAGATTTCGGACCGGCTCCCACATCGGCGTTTGTTATGAATTCCACGCCCTCTTCCCGCATGATCCTGATTTTGCGCTCGATGATCTTTTTATCCAGCTTCATGTTGGGGATTCCGTACATCAGCAGGCCTCCCACACGGTCGCTGCGTTCGAATACGGTTACCTGATGGCCCCGTTTGTTCAGCTGGTCTGCTGCCGCCAGACCGGCGGGCCCGCTGCCGATGACAGCCACTTTTTTGCCGGTCCGAACTCTGGGTGGATTAGCGGCGGCATAGCCGGCTGCGTAGGCGTGTTCCACAATTCCGTATTCGTTTTCCTTGATGGCCACCGGGCTGTCATTCAGGCCGCAGGTGCAGGCCGCCTCGCAGGGAGCCGGGCACACCCGGGCCGTGAATTCCGGAAAATTGTTGGTCTTCGTAAGACGTCTGTATGCCTGCTCCCAGTTCCCGGTGTAGACCAGATCGTTCCACTCGGGAATCAAATTGTGCAGGGGACATCCGGTGACCATTCCATTTAAAACCACGCCTGACTGACAGAACGGTACGCCGCAGGCCATGCATCTGGCGCCCTGCTGCCGCTGTTTTTCTTCGGAGAGCGGTGTGTGGAATTCATCGAAATTCCCGATACGGCTTTTGGGGTCCTGCACGCCGCTCACTTCTCTTTTATATTCCATAAAACCGGTAGGTTTTCCCATGATCCGTCCTCCTATTTATTCTGATTCGCGTAAAATGCTTCGATGGCTGCCTGTTCACTGCTCAGTCCCTTTTCCTCCATCTGCACGATGGTGAGCTGCATCCGGTTATAGTCGTAAGGGATGATCTTTTTAAATTTGGGCAGATAGGCTCCAAAATCCGCCAGTATTTTCTTGCCCTTCTCTGAATTGGTGTAAGCCACATGTTCCCGGATCATGTCTTTTAACTCCAGAACGTCGTATTTGGATGTGATCTCACTTACGGATACCATTTCCTTGTTCAGCTTTTTATAGAGATCGCTGTCCTCGTCCAGCACATAGGCGATACCGCCGCTCATGCCGGCCGCGAAGTTTTTCCCGGTCTTTCCAAGGACTACGGCCCGTCCGCCGGTCATATATTCGCAGCCATGGTCGCCTACGCCCTCCACGACCGCTACCGCTCCGGAATTCCGTACGCAGAACCGCTCACCGGCTACGCCGTTGATGTAGGCTTTTCCACTTGTGGCTCCGTAGAGGGCCACATTTCCAATAATGATATTCTCATCCTGGGCGAATTTGGCTCCCTGGGGAGGGTAGACGATCAGCTTTCCTCCCGACAATCCTTTTCCGAAATAGTCGTTGCTGTCGCCGATGAGTTCCAGGGTCAGGCCCTTGGGAATGAAGGCGCCGAAGCTCTGTCCGCCGGAACCTTTGCATTTTACCGTAAAGGTGTCCTCCTCAAGGGTATCCTGGTACATTCTGGTGATCTCGGCTCCGAACATCGTCCCGAAAGTCCGGTTAATGTTTGTGACATCCACCTCGATGCTTCTTTTCTGCCGGTTCACTAACGCCGGTTTTAATTTCTTCATTAATATTTTCTCATCCGCGGTATCTTCCAGATGAAAATCATAGACCTGGCCGGGATCAAAACCGTGCTTTTGGCCGTCCCTCGCAAAGGGATTGTTCAGGATTCCGGACAGGTCCACTTTGGAAGCTTTTTCAGAAAGCGGCCCCTCTTTTTTACAGAGCAGATCACTTCTTCCCACCAGCTCATCCACCGTTCTCACCCCCAGCATCGCCATGTATTCCCTGAGTTCCTGGGCAATAAAGCGCATAAAATTGATCACGTATTCCGGCCTGCCCCGGAAGCGCTTTCGTAGCTCCGGGTTCTGGGTGGCGATTCCCACCGGGCAGGTGTCCAGATTACAGACACGCATCATTACGCAGCCCAAAGTCACCAGCGGCGCGGTGGCGAATCCGAACTCTTCGGCTCCCAGCATCGCCGCGATGGCCACGTCCCGGCCGCTCATCAGCTTGCCGTCGGTCTCGATCACCACTTTGTTCCGAAGGCCGTTTCGGATCAGGGTCTGGTGCGTCTCCGCCACGCCCAGCTCCCAGGGAAGTCCCGCATTGTGGATGGAACTTCTCGGCGCTGCGCCTGTACCGCCGTCATAACCCGATACCAGGATCACCTGCGCGCCCGCTTTGGCCACACCGGCCGCCACGGTTCCGACTCCTGCCTCGGATACCAGCTTGACAGAGATTCTGGCGTCCCTGTTGGCATTCTTTAAGTCATAGATCAGCTGCGCCAGGTCTTCGATAGAATAGATATCGTGGTGAGGCGGCGGTGAGATCAGACCGACACCGGGCGTGGAATGTCTGGTCTTCGCCACCCACGGGTATACCTTTGCCCCGGGCAGATGTCCCCCTTCGCCGGGCTTAGCTCCCTGCGCCATCTTAATCTGGATCTCTTTGGCGCTGACCAGGTAGCGGCTGGTAACGCCGAACCGGCCGGATGCCACCTGCTTAATCGCGGAACAGCGGTTCTCGCCGTCCGGGCCGATGGTCAGACGCTCCAGACTCTCGCCTCCCTCCCCGCTGTTGGACTTTCCATGCAGGCGGTTCATGGCGACAGCCAGTGTCTCATGTGCCTCCTGGGAAATAGATCCGTAGCTCATGGCCCCCGTCTTGAATCGGCGGACGATGGAGTCCACAGATTCCACCTCTTCTATGGGCACGCCCTTTTTAGGATAGCGGAAATCCATCAGTCCCCGCAGTGTGCCGGTATTGGACTGGGCGTTAATGAGCGACGTGTATTCTTTAAACATACCGTACTCTTCCCTCTTCACGGACTCCTGCAGAAGATGGATGGTTTGGGGATTATACAGATGTTCCTCCCCGCCGCTTCTGGCCTTATGACGGCCGACGCTGTCCAGCGTCAGATCCACCGACAGCCCCAGCGGATCAAAGGCGGCGTCATGCAGCTCTTCCACCTCTCTTTGTATGTCTTCCAGGGTAATTCCCCCGATCCGGCTGGTCGTGCCGGTAAAATATTTTTCAACGACGCTTCCGTCGATACCGATGGCCTCAAAGATCTGCGATCCCTGATAGGACTGAATGGTGGAAATTCCCATCTTCGACGCGATCTTCACTATCCCGTGCAGAACTGCATTGTTATAATCCGTAACCGCCGCGTAATAATCTTTATCAAGCATCCGCTCATCGATCAGCTGCTTCACGCTTTCCTGGGCCAGATACGGGTTGATGGCGCATGCGCCGTAGCCTAACAGTGTTGCGAAGTGATGAACCTCCCTGGGTTCCCCGCTCTCCAGGATCATAGCCACCGACGTACGCTTCTTGGTCTTGACCAGATGCTGCTGGAGCGCGGACACAGCCAGCAGGGACGGGATCGCCACGTGGTTCTCATCCAATCCCCGGTCCGAGAGGATCAGGATGTTCGCCCCATCCCGGTACGCCCGGTCCACTTCCACGAACAGGCGCTCTATGGCCCGCTCCAGCCTGGTATTTGTATAATAAGTGATCGGAATCACTTCCACCCGGAAGCCTTCCACCTGCATATTCTTAATCTTCAGCAGATCCGTGTTGGTCAAAATCGGATTGTTCACCTTTAGCACATGACAGTTGGCCGCCTTTTCTTCCAGCAGGTTCCCGTCCTCACCGATATAGACTGTCGTGCTGGTAACGATCTCCTCGCGGATCGCGTCGATGGGGGGATTCGTCACCTGCGCGAACAGCTGTTTAAAATAATGGAACAGGGGCTGATGCTGGTTCGACAGTACCGGCAGCGGGGTATCGACTCCCATGGCGGCGATTCCTTCCGCTCCGTTTCCGGCCATCTGCAGAATCGAGGTCTTCAGCTCCTCGTAGCTGTATCCGAAAGCTTTCTGTAATCTGGACCGCTCCTCCTGCGTATATTCCGGGACTCTCCGGTTCGGGATTTTCAGATTCTTAAGCTCCACCAGATTCCGGTCCAGCCATTCTCCGTAAGGCTGCCGGTTCGAATAGCGTTCCTTCAGCTCGTCGTCGGAAATCACTTTTCCTTCCACCGTATCCACCAGAAGCATTTTCCCCGGATGCAGACGTTCCTTGACCAGAATATGCGACGGTTCCAGATCCAGTACTCCCACCTCGGAGGACAGGATCAGCGTATCATTATCGCAGATATAGTATCTGGACGGACGCAGGCCGTTCCGGTCCAGCACCGCCCCCATGATATCCCCGTCGGAGAACAGGATCGAGGCCGGCCCGTCCCAGGGCTCCATCATCGTCGCGTAATACTGGTAAAAATCTCTTTTGTTCTGGCTCATGGCTCTATTGTTGGCCCAGGGCTCGGGAATCGTGATCATCACAGCCAGCGGCAGCTCCATACCGCTCATAACCAGGAATTCCAGCGTATTATCCAGCATGGCCGAATCCGATCCCGCCGTATTCACCACCGGCAGCACCTTATGAAGCTCGCTTTTCAGATAGCCGGATTCCATGGTTTCTTCCCTGGCCAGCATTTTATCCGCATTTCCCTTTATCGTATTAATCTCCCCGTTGTGCACGATATAACGGTTGGGATGCGCTCTCTCCCAACTGGGATTGGTGTTCGTGCTGAACCGGGAATGCACGATGGCAATGGCGGATTCATAAGTCTCGCACTGCAGGTCCTTGAAGAAAAGACGCAGCTGTCCCACCAGGAACATTCCCTTATACACGATAGTGCGGCTGGAGAGGGATACCACGTAAGTATCCTCATTGCTCTGTTCAAAAACCCGGCGTACCACATAGAGGCGCCTGTCAAAATCCAGCCCCTTTTCCACACTCTCCGGTTTTTTCACAAACCCCTGCATGATGCAGGGCATGCACTCCACCGCCTTATGTCCCAGCACATCCGGACTGGTGGGAACCTCCCGCCAGCCAAGGAATTCCATGCCTTCCTTTTCCACTATGATCTCGAACATCTTCTTCGCCTGATTGCGTTTCAGTTCATCCTGGGGGAAGAAAAACATGCCGATCCCATATTCTCTTTCCCCATTTAAAAAGATGCCGAGAGGTTTGACCGCTTCTACGAAGAATTTGTGGGAAATCTGTAAAAGAATTCCAACTCCGTCGCCTGTCTTACCTTCGGCATCTTTGCCCGCTCTATGTTCTAAATTTTCTACAATCTTCAGCGCCTGTTCCACTGTCCCGTGGCTTCTGGCCCCCTTAATGTTCACCACCGCGCCGATTCCGCAGTTGTCGTGTTCGTATTTGGGATCATACAGGCCGTTGGCTGTGTGTCCCACCGCTTGCTCGTACCGCATCCTATACCCCTTTCCGGCTGTCCCTTTTTAATTTGTTTCCAACTATACAACAATTTTTTTAAATTGTAAATAGAAAATTTTTGCAAAATTATCAGTTTGTTTGACTTTTTTCTATATTTTCAACAATTTTCAGTCTATTTCAAATAAAACCTAATCTTCCCCACCCTATCAGCCTTTTTCCATCCGCCAGGTGCTCTTCAAACACGATTCGTCCTTTTATAATTGCCGCCTCCACACCCCCATTACTGCTCTTCTCCCACAACGATAAAAGCATAGCGCAGTATCTCAATTCTATTTCCCATGTTATTCCAGGACCAGCGGAAGCACTGCCATTGCAAGTCCGACAATTCCAAACATGACCCCTCCAAATTTGGTACTGATAATATAAAAATCTGACGGTTCATCAGCCCGATAAGACTTCCATTGCTCCGTAAGTTTCCATAATACATCCGGTTTCACAAAAATAAAAACTCCAAAAGCTGCAATCAAAATACCACCAAAAACAGACCAGAACATATAAGCCCTCCCCCTACATTGACAAATTTCAGAGCCATTCCGAAGGCCTGATCAAATGTTTCGGAATCCGGGTATTAAGGTTACCTCTTGCCGCATTGATCTGTCCCTGTGTCAAAAAGATGCTCTCGCTCAAATCCGCGTTTTTAATATTAGTATCCCGCATATCCGAACCAAGAAAATTACAACCCTTCAAATCGCATTCCTCTAAATTTGCCGCTATCAGAAATGTTGAACGAAAATCACAACCAATCAGCTTAGATTTTTTGAAATTATGCCCCATAAAATCTTTTTTCTTGGCAAAGTTTTTAGAATTACCAACCTGCTTCTTTACCATGATCCAAGTCTTATCCAGCAATACATTCCCTTTCGCTCCAAATGATTCGGTATCGAATTCCAAAATATCCCGTGGCGAAGATTTCAAAAGTACATGTAACTCCTTAATACAAGCCTCCGCTTCTTCCCAAAGCTCCTTCGCAGGCCACAACGTCAAAACTTCCGACATATACCACAAAAGCTGTTGCAGATAAAATGTTTTCACAAACACATCGAACATTTCCTGAGCCCTGTACGGATCAGACTTCCAGTTTACCTCTCCATAAAGGGAAGTTACTATCTGTCCCGCTCCACAACAATCGTAGGCCAAACATCCTTTCATACTTTTAGAATGCAATTCCTTATGAATGGAGCAGCGAAAACAATCATCCAAATTGCGGCACGGCACCCCGGCCTCTTTGTCAGCCGGAAAGCCGTCATACTTAGAAAAATATAACGCCGTACAGCAAAGACCGCTGCACGCATGACATCCGATCCGAAACTCCTTAAAACCATCATTCTTATACTGATGAAGTTCCAACTAGAGCCTCCTCCCTGTATCCCCAATGATACGCCTCACTAACATTGCTTTTCCACTTTAGTATAATAGGTGCAAAATATATCGTCAATCGCTTTTGCTGGGGGGACGGGAAGAAAGCTGGGGGGCGGGGCGGAAACTTCGGATTCGGGACCCGGGGCGGCGTCTGGCCTTTGACGGGCGACGGGCTGTTTGCTGGCATCTGCTAATGAAAGCCGGGCGGCAGATTCAGGAACCGGGCCAATTCACCAGGAACGCATGATGCGTTCCCGGTTCAGTGGCCCTTGCCCGTCGGACGTGAAGTCCGCCGTGCATCCTGAATCTGCCGCCCGGCTTTCACTAAGCAGCTGCACAGCCGCCCTATGCCCGCCAAAGGCCAGGCGCCGCCCCGGGTCCCGAATCCGAAGTTTCCGCCCCGCCCCCCAGCTTTCTTCCCTGTTTGGTGAAGGCTCAGATGGTTATTTTCGGAATAATTGCTATTTTATATGCTGTTTGCTGTGATTAGCTCTCAAGCTCTTCTCTCTTCGTCGTCACACAAGTCATCACTATGTACTATGTAAGATATATAAAATACTTTTTTTCTATGGAGCATATTCTAAAGAGCATGGAAATTCGCCAGATATAAAGCCGGGATGAGAGGGAAGGCCGTGGGCTTTCGGATACGGGCGGTTGGCTACTGTGGGGGCTGATTTCTTGGCGCCGGGCTTTCGAGTGGGTATCTGGGATGGCGGGTGCGCCTCGTGGGTAAGGGCGGTTCTTCCCCGGGGATGGGATTGCCTGATGCTTAGGGACGGGGACCGCGACCGGTATTCGGGGATGCTCCCGGGGCCGGGTTCTTTTGTGTCTCCCTGGGAGCGCATAGGGCGGCTGTGTCTTTGCTTAGTGAAATCGGAATGCCGGATTCAGGATGCACGGCGGACTTTACGTCCGAGGGCAAGAGCCTCTGAACCGGGAGCTGTCGCACTCACTTAGCATTCTTCCTGGGGGCTTCGTATGATCGCTGCTTACGGCTTGGAACCGCGGGCGGTATCCGGGAACGCACCGGGCGGCCGGATTCTTTTGTATCTCCCTGGGAGCGCATAGGGCGGCTGAGCTCCCGCTTAGTGAAATCGAAAAGCCGGGTTCAGGATGCACGGCGGACTTCACGTCCGACGGGCAAGAGCCTCTGAACCGGGAACACATCACGTGTTCCTGG
>NZ_JAHQCW010000018.1 GCF_019042275.1 Diplocloster agilis | reverse complement strand
CAAAAGAACCCGGCGGGCCGGGAGCCCTCCCATATAGCATCCCTGTCCTTTGTCCTTAAGCAGCGGGCATACCCAACCCCGAGGAAGATCCAAGAAATCCCCCCGTAGTCTTCAAATATCATGCTCCTCTTCCTGCCCGCTCCAGGCAATCAATTCCTTTTCATGGAGCGCGTAATTATTAAACTTGCGCACCACCTTTCCGTCTTCCACCACAACAATCACATCGCAGATGCCCGCGACCTCGTGATAATCATTGGAGATCAGAATAAGCCCACGGCCGCGCATCTTCAATTCATTCATAATATTATAAATGTCAATTTTGGATACGGTGTCTATATTGTCCGTAGGATTTGCAAATATAAAAACTTCCCCTTCGGATAAGATATTCTTAGCAATCAGTATCTTTTTCTGATGGCCGGTACTGATATGTTCTATTTTATCCTCCGGCTTTGCTTTGATCGAAAGCTTGTCCAGATAGCTTTGGCAGATTTTCGTCTGTGTTTCCAGATCCCTGCACTTTACCCGGATGGCAAACGGGAGCATGTTCTCCCGCACCGTCTGCCCTGGAAACAGATACTGGTCGATCACGTTGGAATCCAGGAAAATAATTCCGGCTTTCATCGCATCCTGCGGGGTAACCAGTCTTATTTCTTTTTCCCGGAACAGCACGTCCCCTCCCTGCTTCGGATGATATTTATCCGAAAACAGCAGTTCCCCGAAGGAAGCCGGCCCTTCTTTTTCCAATCCTACCACGCCTACGATTTCCCCCTCCCGCACATACAGGGAAAAATCGCTGATCACGTTATTGCTGATATGTTTTAACTCCAGGATCTTCGCCTGGGGCTTTACAATCGTCTTCGGGGGATGTTCATTGGTGATCTTGAACATCATTTCTATCACATTTTCAGGTTTCATATCGGCGACTTTCACCGTTTCCACCAGATGCGAATCCATGATCGCGCTGATTTCATCGGAGATTTCCATCACCCTTTGTATCTGATGGGAAATATATAGGACGGCTACTCCGTCGCCCGCCATATCCCTAATAATTTTCTTAATCCGGTCCCGATAGAACTCATTCACATTCGCGTCAATTTCATCCACCACCACAACCTTTGGCGAAAACAGCTTGATGCGGAGAAGTTCCAGGATATTGCGCATAGAGTTGGAAACCTGGCTGATCTGCCAGTCCATATTGCACTCCAGCCCATAATACTCTAATTCGCTTTTAAGCCTTTGAACGATCTTTTTCTTATTTCTTATGACACTTAACGGACTGCCGTCTTTTATGCTGTTCAGGCCGTAGAGCATGTTTTCCCGAACCGTCAATTCCGGCAGCAGCGTCGAATGATAGTCTACGATAAACACACCTGACCGCATGGCTCTGCGTACATCCCAGTTGCTGCATTCCATGCGGTCCAGATGCATATGGCCGGAGTCCTTTTGTATTACGCCTCCGACGATTTTGCCTAACGTACTCTTGCCCGCGCCGTTATAGCCCAGGATTCCGTGTACTTTTCCCCCCTGCAATTCCAGGGTAATATTCTCCAATACTATGTTGTCCCCATACTGCTTGCAAATCTCCGAAATTTTAAATACCATGTCCCGTGTCCCTATTCCTACAAATCAAATTTCTGATGCAAACGAATACCATTCTTATAAAAACATCTTTTATAGTCTTCCGGTATGCTGCTGTCCGTCACTACATAATCTCCGCCGCAGATATCATCCACTTTAATCAGTCCGATCTTGTCAAACACTTTCCCCTCCATGATGACAACCATGTTTCTGGACTTGCTTTTGATCTCTCTGTAGATCCAGGCATCCTCCTGTTCATTCACCGTCAGGCCATATTCCAGGTCAGCGCCCTGTATATGAAGAAAGGCTTTGTTTACCCGAATATCCGGAAAAGGAATCCCTATACTGCTGTTGCTCATTACTTTTTTCACATAATCCACTTCGCCGCCGGTCAGAATCACCTTGTTCTTCCGGTCATGCTCCATGATCTGCAGCACCATCAGGCTGTTGGTAAATACAACAACCCCCGTGCGTTCATATAATCGTTCCGCCAAAGCGCGATTGCTCTCTCCACGGCCCAGAAAAATTACATCATAATCTTCCACCAGCGTCAGGCAGATTTCGCCCAGATCCCTGGCAGAATCCGAAATCAGCACAGGTTTAACTACCGACTGCATTTGCTGCGCCTGTCCCGTCTGGGAAGAACCGGCTGTATCATTATTCAAAATCGCTCCGCCATAGGTTCTCTTCAAAAAGCCTTCTGATTCCAGCTTTTCCAGATCCCGCCGTATCGTCACTTCCGACACTTTCAGATAGCTGCTCAGCCAAATGACATCCGCCGATTTCTGTTCCGTGAGTATTTGCTTAATTTTCTCTAATCTCTCTATTTGAAACACCAAAGACACCCTTCCATATATCAGCCCTACAAAGTTTCGTTCCTCAGGTACTCTTTTTCAAAATTCATAACCGCTTCTTTTGTCGGAAGACTGGGGCTCGCCCCCTTCTTAGTCACTGCGATCGCACCGCACTTGGTCGCATAATCGATCGCGTCTTTTGTACTTTTATTTTCAAGAACACCCACCGCGAAGCCCGCGCTGAAGCTGTCGCCCGCTGCCGTAGTGTCCACTACATTCACCTTATAACTCTTTTGGCGTATCCGTTCATCCTTGCTGATATAGAGACAGCCACTGCCTCCCAGCTTCACCAGCACGCATTCCACATCCAATGCCAAAAGCTCTTCCGCCGCCTTTACAATCTCCTC
Source organism: Diplocloster agilis (assembly GCF_019042275.1). Taxonomy (GTDB): domain Bacteria; phylum Bacillota; class Clostridia; order Lachnospirales; family Lachnospiraceae; genus Diplocloster; species Diplocloster agilis. Next base: position 101,863 of record NZ_JAHQCW010000018.1, on the reverse strand, counting down.
TTCCGTCTGCACTTTGCGCTCCACCAGGGCTCCCAGCTCCGTCTCATTGGGGCTGATACACCAGGCTCCGCGCAGCTGTTCCGCTTTGCACCCACGGATCGGGCCGGCATCCACAAATACTTTCACTCCATGTTCTTTTCCAAGCTGCACAATCCGCTCGACGCATTCCAAAGGAATCTCCAGCTGTGTCAGAATCATATCCAACTCCGGTATCAAAGGAAGGATAACCTGATCAATATCTTCTACCGTCATTTTCTCATTGGCGCCCGGGGATACCAGAATCCGGTTCTGGCCGTCGCCTTCCACTATGATATAGCACTGTCCGCTTCCGCCGTCTTTCACTTTCATATAGCTGGTATCGATTCCACTCTGTTGCAGCGTATCAATGAGCCGTTTTCCATTCTCATCCTGGCCCACACACCCGAAATATACGGTATCCAGCCCCAGCTTCGCAGTTGCTCCGGCCTGATTCGCGCCTTTTCCTCCGCAGATCAGTTCCACATCGTTTACATACACATTTTCTCCACCAACCGGCATATGTTCCACGCTAATGACGATATCCATATTAATACTGCCGATAACAAGCACTTTACCCATGCATGCTCCTCCTTTAACCCGTTTTTATCTTCACCGAACCGCTGAAAACGGTAAAAATTACTCTTCCAAATAATCCGGCCTCTCTTCCAAAGATCCGGAACTTTTCGACAAAAAACTTCCTCTTCTTACTATAATAGAATAAGAGGTGGATTGCAAGAAGCAAATCCACCTCTTAGAGATTCATTTCAATAGATCAGCCGCAAGCTTGTTTCTATTGTTGCAACATGCAGTTACCTTAGAATCTTATTCATTATTTTTTCTCGTAGTCATCCGGAGGCCCCATAACGACGATCTTGTCATTTTCCATTACCAGAGGGCTGTCCCAACCATCGATGGTAGCACCGTTAGATAAGGTATTGCCATCCAGCAGAGCTTTAGCACAAGCAACGGTTAAGTATCCAAGATTCTGGGTATTCCACAGCATACCGCAATCCAGAGAGCCATCAGATAATACATCCTGGCAGTCTTCTTCTACGCAGGTACCAACTACAGTAACTTTATCCTGTAATCCTAACTCACGAACAGCCTGAGCGGTTCCGATAGGAGCCGGTGTGGACATACAGATGAATCCTTTCAGATCCGGGTAAGCTTTCATAACGTCTTTAGCAGTAGACAGAGCAACATCCTGTTTCTCATCTGTCGGGTAGGGATCTGCAACTAATTTCAGGTTCGGGAATTTTTCTTCTGCATATTCTCTTGCATATTTGATCCATGCATTTAAGTTAGCAGCGGAAAGTCCACCGGTGATGATTGCATATTCGCCTTCTTCAGTTCCCATGTACTCAACCAGTTTATCTACGCAGTGCTCGCCAAGTTCTTTATCAGAAATCTGATGAATGGAAGCGTCTACAAGATCTTCGGTTGCAGGAGTATCCCAGTCAAGAACTTTGATTCCGGCTTCTCTTGCTTTTTTCAGAACCGGATCCAGAGCAGCGGGATCGTTAGGAGCTACACAGATAGCGTCTACGCCCTGTGTAATATAATCTTCAAGCATTTTAACCTGCTCTGCAGCATCAGCTGTAGTAGGTCCGTTGTAGATTACGTTAACGCCAAGGTCTTTACCAGCTTTTTCAGCACCCTCACCGGTCTGGTTGAAGTAAGGGATACCAATCAGTTTCGGCATAACTACGATATCATAGCTTTCGCCGGAAGCAGCAGGTGCTTCACTTTCAGCCGGAGCTGCGCTCTCTGCAGGTGCCGCAGGTGCTTCGCTTTCAGCGGGCGCCGGAGTCTCAGCCGGAGCTTCTTCTTTGCTTCCGCATCCTGTTAAGGACATGGTAGCAACCATTGCTGTTACCAGTGTTAAACTAAGTAACTTTTTCATTTTCATTTCATTTCCTCCTTTTTTTGAATGAAATTGTTGCTCATTTTATGTAAAGACTGCGGGAGGACCAGGCCTCCCTGCTGTCTTCGAGCCTGTTTGTCGGCTTATTTCGCGGTAGCTGCCGCTCTTTCTTTGATCTTTCTGTTATCTTCCATCACTTTTGTGATATAGCGAAGGGCCAGAACTACGATCAGGATACCGCCGGTAATGATATTGATGATATAGCGGTTTACGCCCAGGATATTCAATCCTGTGGAGATAACCTGTACGATAGCGACTGCAAGAACTGTTCCTGCCACCGTACCATGTCCGCCGGAGATGCTGGTCCCGCCCAATACAACCGCGGTAACTGCCTGCATCATATAAGAAGAACCGTAATCGGTCTTAGCGGAATTATATCTGGAAGAAATCAGGATGGAAGCAAGACCTGACATAACACCGGAGTAGATATAAACCTTCAGCAGCGTTTTCTTCGTGTTGATTCCTGAGAACCGGGTTGCGATCTCATTGCAGCCCACCATGTACACTTCCGTACCCCAGGCGCTTCTCTCAATCAGAAGATAGCTGACGATAATAACCACAATGTAGAGAATGATGGGGAAAGGAATACCCAGCACCGAACCGTTGCCCAGGAAGGAATATGCTTCCGGGAATCCGGAGATGGAACCGCCCTTTGTAAAGGCAAGGCCCAAGCCTTCAAATAACGTCTTGCTTCCCAGGGTAACCAGCATAGCGGCAACGCCGATATAGGCAACTACATAACCATTGATCACACCGCAGATGACTGCCACTGCCATACAGGCAATAAGTCCTAAGACGATACCCAGCGCATTGTTATTCTGGCTGAACTCACTGGACAGAATAAACGCGCATACGATACTGGAAAGGGCGGCGCCTGTGGTGATAGAAAGGTTAATCCCGCCGGTCAGAACCGCGATCATCATGGCGATAGCCATAAGGCCGAATTCCGGCATCTGGAACATCATGGTCTTTATATTGTTTCCGGAAAGGAACTTATCCGGCGACAGAATACTCATCAGTACGAAAATACCGATAAAGATAATTGCTAATGTCAATTCATTGGAATGTTTGGATCTCAAATTTTTAAAAAAGTTCATTTTATCAATTCCTCCTATTCCTCAACATCGACACGAACAAGTTTCGCCTGTTCACGTTTCCGGTTAATAACGTCTACAGATACAGCTATAATAATTACGAGACCCATAACAACCTTCTGCCAATAGTTGGGGATTCTGGCAAGGATCAGGCCGTTTTTCAGCACTGCCATCAGGATTACGCCCAAGGTCGTTCCAAATACGGTACCCGTACCACCCATAACGCTGGCGCCGCCTAATACAACGGTGGAAATAACGTCCAGTTCATATCCGGTGTAGGTATTCGGGTCAACCTGACCGACGATGGAGATATGAGCCGCAGCTCCCAGTCCAGCCATCATACCACAGAAAGCGTAGATAAAAATCAAAATACGGTTTACATTGTATCCAACACGGACTGCGGAAGACTGGCTGCCACCCACTGCGTAGATACCACGGCCAACCAGCGTAAACTTCAGGATCAGCCATGTTACCAATCCGGCAAAGATCAGCATGAAGAGCTGTGTCGGAATGATTCCAAAGAGCTTAAAGGATCCAAAGCTTACCCACCACTGGGGCAGGCCGGAAATCCAGGCGCCGCCGGTTCCCAGAAGAACCGCACCGTTTACGATCGTCATAACGCCCAGCGTCGTAACGATCGGAGGAATATTAAACTTGGTGATAATCAATCCATTGACCACACCTACTACCGCTCCCACAATCATAGCTACCAGAATTACGATAACCGGATTGGAATTCGGGAAAGCCAGCATAAACTTACCTATTACCACAGCGCTAAGTGCGATCGTCGCGGATACCGACAGATCAATACCGGCGGAAATCAAGACCGGCAGCATACCGAATGCCATAATACCATATACGGAATTACTCTTCATAAAGTCCATGATATTGGTTACGGTCAAAAATGCGCTGCTCAAAAATGTCAGAATTACGGACAAGATCACGACGATCAGTATAATACCGAATTCTTTTCTTTTCACAAAATTCTTAGCGAAATTCTTCACGTTTCCTTACCTCCCTATCTTTTCGTTAAACAACGGCCTTACTCATGATCATTTCCTGCGTCAGGTCTTTATTCAGGAATTCTCCTGCAATTCTGCCCTTACGCATGACTAATATCCGGTCGCTGACAGATAAGATTTCAGGAAGCTCCGAAGAGATAACGATTACCGCCGTGCCCTCACTGGCCAGTTTTCTGATAATCTGATGAATTTCCGCTTTTGCGCCGACATCGACACCGTTCGTAGGCTCATCCACGATCAGGATTTTAGCCTCGGTAGAAATCCATTTTGCCAGAACTACCTTCTGCTGGTTACCGCCGGAGAGCTGCATCGCCAGCATATCCGGGTCATTGGGACGGACATCCAGCATATCTACCCATTTATCAACGGATGCACGCTGAGTCTTACGATCGATTAATCCTATTTTATTTCTGTATTTTTTCAGTACCGGAAGAGTAATGTTACTTTCAATCGTCTTCGGCAGCACCAGTCCCTGGGTCTGTCTGCTCTCCGGGATATAAGCGATCCCGTGCTGCAACGCCTGCGACGGTGATTTGATATGTACCTCTTTGCCCTGCACGTAAACCTTACCTGCGTCCGGAGGATTGATACCAAATATCGCCTGTGCCATCTCACTGCGTCCGGCGCCTACCAGACCTGTGATGCCGATCACTTCACCTTCGTGAAGCTCGAAATTGATATCCTTGAAGTTACCCTTCTTCGAAAGCCCCTCTACCTTTAAGGCAACCGGGCCTTTATTTTCCAGATTCGCGTAGCTCTTGATCTCTACCTTACGGCCAACCATCATCGATACCAGATCATCCTCGGTAACATCTTTGGCGTTCACCGTATCCACATACTGTCCATCACGGAAAATCGTGAAGCGATCGGAAACATGGAATAATTCTTCCATCTTATGGCTTACGAACATGATCGCAATGTTCTTTTTCTTCAGATTATCAATGATGTCATATAATGTTTCCACTTCGTTTCTGGACAATGCCGATGTAGGCTCATCCAGGATAATCATTTTGGCGTCCTGCGCAACAGCGCTGGCAATCGCGACCATCTGCTGTTTTGCCACGGAAAGGTTCTCAACGATTTCTTTCGGATCGATCTCGGCGCCTACGATAGCCAGTGCCTTAACCGCTTTCTCATTGATTTCTTTCCACTTCAGTACCGGGCGGTTTTTCTCGATAATCTCATTGATACCGATATTTTCCGCAACCGTCAGGTTGCCAAACAAACTGAAATCCTGATATACAACCGATATACCCTGACGGATGGCATCCATAACACCGTTTAACTTTGTTTCTTTTCCCTCGATCACTATCTTGGCTCCCAAATCCGGTTGTTGGAAACCGGACAGGATTTTGATCAATGTCGATTTGCCGGCACCGTTCTCACCAACCAGTGCATGTACCTCACCGGGAACGATGTCAAACTTGACGTTATCAAGCGCCTTCACACCAGGGAAAGTTTTACTTACGTTTGATATTTCTAAAAACTTTTCCTTCACCTTTCCACCTCCGCGAATCATGAACAAACTTTTGCAATTATGTCTAGAATGTGCATTTGCTTTCGTTTGTGATTATTATAATTTCCTTCGGCAGTATTGTCAACAAAATAAATCAACAAACAGGCTAATTTGCCTATTTGTCTAAAAACGTCATTCGTTTTTTGTGTATTTTGCCAGTCTCCATCCTTCTATTCGCACTTTTTCAAGTTTTTTCTTTTTCCCAAAATGATTTATTCAATCTTCCAATAATTGGTTCCCCTCTACATATTTCCCGTTTTTATTCACATCTCGTTCATATTTTATTTAATTTTTGTTTCGAATCGATCAAAGTCGAAACTTTCGAATCGAAAAGCCGGGTTCAGGACAACCGGCGGACTTCACATCCGACGGGCATCCTGAACCCGGCTTTTTGATTCACATTAGCGGCTGCCGACGCAAGCGCCTTGAATATTTTTCCTGAATTCCCGCTTCCAATCACCAGTTATGGCTAAAAGCTCTCCCCTCTCATCCTCACCGGCCCGGGCAAGCACACGCTCCAATTCCTGAGCCTCTGCCCCCGACCGGTTCAGCTCCCGCAGTTCCTGAAGCCGTTTTTCCACTTCATCCGCCTGCTGCTTCGTGGCCTGTCCTCTCTGAATCAATCCGGCGTAAAGCTCTGCCGGAAGCCCCAGACGCAGCGCTGCCGTAAACGCAAGCATGACTTCCGGATCTTTTTTCAGACGGTAGGATTGCATATAATACTCGGAGGCCTCTTTAAACCGGAACATTCTGGCGCAGGCCGTGCCCAGATTATGGTACACCTGGGCATAAAAGCCATCGTAAGCCTCGGCTCCCTCCTCCTTAATGATCTGTCTGTATTCCCTGATCCCGGCCTCATAGCGGTGCAGCTCCACATACCGGTCGCCTCTTTTTTTGCGTTTGACGCTCTCAGGCTCGTTCAGGATTGTCCGCAGCATTTTTGCGGCCTTCTGAACCTCCTGGGCATTCAGATAGGGGGCGTCCTCGAAGATCCGCTCCATGATATGTACCAGTTCCGTATTCTGTCTGACCATCTCCCGGATATCTCCTGCAAGCCCCGGCAGTTCCAGATCCCTCTCCAGCCATCGCACAAAGCTCTCCGTCAGCATCTCCCGCCCGAACAGGTACAGATTATGATATATGAAATAACACACTTCTTCATAGGAATAGAGCCTGACATCCGCCTGTTCCACATAATATGGAACCGCCGCTGTCTTCCCATGGCATAACCAGATTCCACCCATCGCCGTCTCCTCCTATATAGAAATGTCTTGTTCCCAACTCAGCCCACTGGGCGCAAAGAATTCACCGAACCCGGCATCTTCCACCAGCACATGACAGCATCGGACACTTTTGCAGGTAAAGGTAAGCTTAAGTCTCGTAGTACGCTTTGGCCGCTTGGGAAGGCCCGGAATGGGGATGACTTCCTGCCTGGATTCTCCCGTATAAGCCGACTGGACCACCAGGGCGATTTCTTCGGCATCGTCCGCGATCACCTCGCACACCACATGGCAGGTTCTCCAAAAAATCCCCGCAGACATCACTTCTCTGCACTCTCTTCCGATCCTCGCCTCGGTCAGTATACCGATAAAGCTCTTCGTATTCCGTTCGCCCAGATAGATAAACGGCACTTCCTCCCCGCCGGACGCCCTTTTCTCCTTTGTAAAGCTAAGGGCCGCATAGCAGGCTCCCTTGGAAAACAGATTTTTTCCCTGGAATACCCTTCTGCCGGCGCACAGTACCTTCAAGGAACGTTTCATCCAGTTTCCTTCAAACGCTTCCCCGGCCAGAAACACGGAAGACACCAGTTTTTTTCGGAAATAATTCATAGCCAGCTCCGCAAACGCCTCGTCCATACCGTCGTCCCCGTCAAACACTTTCACCGGCCCCGGAAAAACCTGCACCAGATACGGCCTGGTCTGGCGTTTCATAATCATCTCATAGCTTCTCAGCACTCCCTGCTCCAGCGTAAACAGAACAACCGCGTGAGTCCACAGGTCCGGCTCCTGATGCACCACAAAGTGCACAAAGCTTTCCAGATAATCCTGCACGTAGATTGCCGTGTCCGGTATCCCGGCGCTTTTTATTTTTTCCACACATTCCGCCGCGGCGTCAGATTCCGGGTCTTTGGCCGTCAGAACGAAAGCCTGCACCTGTTCCGGTTCGCACGCACCCGCCACCGCGCAGTCCTCTTTTTCATGGTTGGCCGGTATCTCAACCGTCATGGGCTCCCCGTCGCTGCCCACAAAGCTCAGCCGGATATCCTCTTCCGTTATATTGCATCCAAAATGTCTTCTTAGCAGTTCCGCCAAACGTGTCACCCCGCTATTCCTTCAGCTCAAATAAATGTTCGGTCAGCATCTTTACTTCCTGGTATTCCCTCATTCTGTCCGCCAGCTTGTCCGGATGAGCGCTCTTTGTCCCGTCTTTTTGTACGCTGTTTTGCCGCTTTTCCTCTTCCAGCATCAGCACCGCGTTCAGCATATCAAACTTCATGCCGGCCGCAACCGTATCCGGTCCGCCTTGCAGGTAAAATCGGATATCGGAATTACTCTTTGTCCCGTCGCTCCTGATTTCGGTAAAATAATACTGCAGCGTTTCCCCATAGAACATTGGAATTCCGATTACAAAAATCCCTTCCAGCATGTGTTTCATCTCTTCACAGAAGTAAGCTTCTTCCCTGGTATCCCTGCTGTTTATCTTATAGGAAACGACAACGGAGCTCTTCTCATCCGTCCGGTATTCCAGATAAGCGTTTCTGGATAGCTCCTGCGGCATACGGATCTTTTTTTTCAATTCCTGGTATACGGCAAAATACATATCCCTGTCTGCAAATGCTCTTATAATCTCAAGCGCCGTTTTCTGTTCTTCCTCCGACAGCGCTTCTGCTTCACCTGCCCAGGTAAGAATCGCCAAAAGGCAAATATCCGGCAGTCTTTCCTTCCGCCGGTACTCCCTGGCCAGCAGCTCCATAACCGGCGTACCCGGCTTCTTTCCTTGCATGATATAAAGCCAGGATTCCCATGCCAGGTAGGCCGACTCAAGCCTGTGTTTCGGCCCCTTCCGGCAGTAATCCAGAAACATGGCGTCGCCCTGTTCGCTCATCTGTTCCGTGAACAGGATCTGCATCAGCACTCTTTCTTCGAATTCATAGGTATCGGTTTCAAACTTCCGGGCGCAGTTCCAAAGCTCAAACAGCTGCTTTTGGGGTCCTTTTAACCAGGCCAGAAGATACTGAAGAATCACCAGATCGTACTTGCTGTTTTCCCATACGTAAGCACAGAGGCCCAGCAGATACCGGTCCTGTTCATAGTCATTCATCATAACCAGCCGGGCGCACAGCTTCACCAGCATCCGGAGGGGGATTCTCTCATAACCATAGGCATTGACCGCCGTATAAGCTTCCGGGTATTTCCCTCGTTCGATCAGGATCTCCGTCAGTTTATGGGCCTCTTTTGCCGGGAACTTCTCATTTCCGAAGGTATCCAGAAAACCATCCGGGTCCCGGCTTTCCCTGTTCTCATAATAATAATCCAAGATACCGCTGCGAAGCTGCCTGCTAAATGAACTGCTGATTCCCGGCTGAACCGACAGCGCTTCATAGAACGCGATCGTTTCATCATTATAGCAAAGCGGCCTGCCCTGCTCTTCACAGACATGCAGCAGGATACCCATGTGGCCGCCTGCCAGTTCCTTGCATTTATCCAGGAAATCGCCGTTCTTCATTACGCGGATACACTGGGCAGGTGTTAACGCCTCACACCAGTGCTCCTCCCCATCATCCAGCAGAATCACCGCATTTTTCGTATACAGACGGACATAGGCCGTCCCCTGCAGGACAGGCACCCGGCGTTCTTTGTCAAGCCCTGGATGGATCACAGTGGCATATTTTACCTTCGTATCATCCGTGTTTAGCCTGCAGGTGAATAGCACATCCGCCAGCGCCCACGCCAGTTCCCCTGTAAACTGTATTTCCTTCAGCACATGCTGGTATACCTCGGCCAAATTCTCATTGATCCGTCTCTCCATCAGCTGTTCCAGGGCAAAGCGCTCCATCAGCGGCACAAACTTCTGATATACCGGAAGATTCTGCTCCCGGTAACGGATCACATTCGCATAGAGCTGCGCCCTCTTCCGGTAGTCCAGCTGGCTGTAATAGGCAAAATACAAAAGAATCTGCTGCGGCAGGGCCTGGGCGTAGTCCTGCGGGAGGGCATACATATAATATTCATACAGCCTGGTAATCTTGAGCTCCTGCTCCACTCCCAGCGCATACCACTCAAACGCGCCGGTATCCGTCACGTTCCCTTTGATCAGCAGGGAACAGATCGCCGCCGCCGTGTCTTTCATTTCGAATTCCCGGTAACAGTAGACCAGGATCCGGTATAGAATCTCCTCGTATTTCTTATACTTGGCCGCCAGCATAGATACCCGCTCCGCGATCTCTCTCGTAACTACGCCATGCCTCACGGCAAAGGTTAGTATCTGCAGTTCGAAGTTTTTAAGCTTATTGAGCCGCCCCAGATTTTTCCGGATCAGATCATAAGCTTCCAGATATATCATAGGGCTTGCGCAGCCTTGCAGAAAGCGCTGTTCGATCAGCTCCAGTTTCCGCTCCTGATTGCGCTCCAGGTTCTCATCCATGTAGAGCAATACCCACAACAGCTTCCAGCTGCCCGGGCATTTCCCGCAGAGCTCCTTGACCTCGTACGACACTTTATTGATATAGCTTCTGTCCCGGGAATACAGGCTCTGTAAATATAGATAATACCCCCTGGCCTCAGGCTGCGCTTTGATCTCCGCGTTACCGTCCAGTTTGTTCAGCATATGCCTGGCCTCTTCATTATTGCGTTCCGCCAGCAATAACTGGATCTTCACCAGGACGTAGAATACATTTCTATCATCCGCCTTTTCCAGCCATTCGATCTCTTCCCTGGAGTGGTCCGTCCAGGTCTTTAACGGTATTTTCCGCTGTTTAAAGTCCATATACAGCTGCATAAGCCGTACCTGGCGCCGCTTTACTTCCAGCCTGCGTTCTCTTTTGCGGCGGACGTCCTCATATACCGCTTCCGCCACTTCCACCTCATACACAAGCTCCTGTCCCGGAGCTTCCAGGGTAATCTTTCCAAAATTTTTACCGCTGTGCAGCGAACCGGAATCAATCCGGTAATGCAGCTCATATAAATCATTATGAAAAGTTCCGGAATGGATCAGCGATGTGTCCGGGATTAACCAGGGCACGTCCGCAGATACCCGGACATTGAGATACCCCGGCACGCTTTTTCGGATCGGCAGCACCTTTTCTTCTTTGGTATCCGACCGGTAGCATCGGATTTTATAGCTGTCGATGGAAATCCGGGCATTTGGTTTCAGTCCGGCCGCTACCAGGAACCCTTCCAGCACCTGTTTTTCCATCGTAGTTTTCAGACAGCCCCGGTAGATCTCCCGGTACTTCTGATCCTCTGCGTTGAGCAGTTGTTCAAAATCCCTGCGCACAAAAAACCGGTAAGCTTCCTCGTAATCTTCGGCCGCCAGTTTTACAAAGGCCTCCAGCGTATCCGCAGGCAGTACGCTCCCGCCCGCCGCCGGCTGTCTCACCGACGCCTGAAAGGGCAGTTCATATTCACCCGCATCACAGATCACCCAGAAACTGCCGGCCGCCTCTTCTTTATCCAACATGCCCGCAGCGTCAAATATGTAATCAATCTCAATCGTACTGTCCCTAAATTCCGGGGTCAGAACCTGCATTCTCGGCGAAGAGGAGTACACTTCGCCTTTCACCAGCCGGTCATTTTCCTCCTTCATGGAAAACTTACCGGTATAGGTCTCCGCTTTTTTTAACACGATTTTTACCGGTTCCTCCGGCATTACAAGCTTCAGGGCTTCATACCGGAAAACCCCTCTGGCCATCTGTTCAATTCGTCCGATCATGCAATCACCAAGCCTTACTCCAAGCCTTAGAAACAGTTGCTTTTTTATTAGAATCACGCTATAGTAAATTATACACTTTAAAACAATACCGCGCAACAAAAGATATACGTGCGGCCGGAAAGGCAGATGTTATCTTATGATTAAACATGTAGATCATTTTCACGGCAGCGATCTGGAAAAAATCGCTTCTATATACGGGATTCGCAAGGAGGATATCGTAAGCTTCAGCGCCAACGTAAATCCTCTGGGCATCTCTCCCAAGCTTCGGGAGGCCCTGGCGGAGAAGATTGATGTCATCACCTCTTACCCGGACCGGGAATACACCTCACTCAGGAAATGTATCGCCCGCTATGCCGGGACAGACCTCGGCAATATCATCGTAGGTAACGGTTCAACCGAATTAATCTCCCTGTTCATACAGATCGAGCACCCCAAAAAAGCCCTCATCATCGGGCCTACCTATTCGGAATATGAGCGGGAAGTATCCCTGGGCGGAGGAACTTCACTGTACTATCCGCTGCAGGAGAGCGAAGATTTTAAACTGGACGTGGAACATTTCTGCGGCAAATTAAACGAGAGCATTGACCTGCTGATTATCTGTAATCCAAATAACCCCACTTCCACATCCATCACCCGCTCCGACATGCGCCGGATCCTGGACGTGTGCAAGCAGCATGACATCTATGTGATGGTAGATGAAACCTATGTGGAGTTCGCGCCGGACGGCCTGGATGTCACCGCGGTGCCTCTGACGGAATACTACAACAACATCGTCATCCTGCGGGGCATCTCCAAATTCTACGCCTCACCGGGCCTGCGTCTGGGTTACGCCATCACCGGCAACGACGATCTGGTCAAAAAGATCAATAACCGCAAAAATCCCTGGACCATCAACGCTCTGGCTGAAGCCGCCGGAGAGCTCATGTTCCAGGACACGGATTATATAAAGGCCACCAGGCAGCTGATCAGCGCCGAGCGCAGCCGGATCTACCGGGAATTAAGCAGCTGGGATACGGTGAAGGTCTACGAACCCACCGCGAATTTTCTGCTGTTCCGGATCCTAGAAGACTCCGTAACCGCTCAGGATATCTTCGACTCCTGTATCCGCAACTGTATGATGGTCCGCAACTGTTCCACCTTCCCGTTCCTGAACAATAAATACGTGCGGTTCTGTTTTATGAACCCCGCTCAGAATGATGAGCTGATCCGGTGTATAAAACAGGTGTTAGCCGGCGGGCCAGCGCGATAGCGCTCATAACGAAATAGTCATACCGACTCCCGTTTCAGTTACCGGGACTGTTTGATGGATACCGGCCTTTGCCCGGAACGAAACACAATGGCAGGGATAAAGGTTTTCAAGCTGTAAGCTTTTCAGGTAAGCGGTCGTATTTTCCAGCCGCTCGTTTTCCTGAAACAAATGGAATCCCCCTAAAATACCTGTTATTCTATGGATCCCGGTTACTTTCCGGGCATGTTCAACGATATTACAGATACCGCTGTGGGAGCATCCGGTGATCACGAACAAACCGTCTTTTCCCCTGTAAGCCAAAGCCGAGTCTTCCGTAACCAGATCCGGGATACGTCCGTTGGAATTATATTTCCATCCGATCTGGCTGCGGGGCTCGAAATCATTATATGCGGGGATCTCCCCCAAATAAAGCAGGTTGGAAGAAACCCAGTACGGTTCCGATGTAAAGTTGACGCAGAATCGTTTCCGAAGCTCTTCTTCCCGATAAGGAGCGCCGATGGACTCCCCGTCGTACTCCTTTTCCCAAAAGGCTTCCGGATGTGCAATCAGCTCTAACCGTGAAGTATCCATCCATTCGCTAAGATACCGAAGACCGCCGGTATGGTCATTATGCCCATGTGATATAACCACTTTATCAAGCTTCGTCAAATCTATTCCCATCTTACACGCATTCTTTAAAAAAACGTCAGAATATCCCGCGTCAAACAAGATTTTCTGATCCCCGTCCTCCAGATAAAAACAAGCCGCCGGTTCCCCTAAATAATACTGGTCGATAAACGTATTGTTATCCGCCAACACCGTCAATTTCATTATTCAATCCCCCATCACTAAAAAGTTTATAATGACAGTGTACCATCCCCCCCGCCAATCCACAACCGCAAAAGTCTGCACCAGTGCAGGGGCTTGGGGCTGTAAAAGGGCCGGTTTTGGTACGGACAGCAAGGCGGCAAAAGCCGTGTGCAAAGTACGTCCGGGGGCTGCCTGCCTTCCGGGCGAAAGCGGACCGGTATCCACGGCATTGGGCGGCCGTGCGTCTGCTAAGTAAAAACGGACCGGTGGATTCAGGATGCGTGGCGGCGTTCCCCGCCGACACGCAAGGGGCTCTGAACCGAGAACGCCTCAAGCGTTCTTGGTGAATAGCCCCGGTTCCTGAATCCACCGGTCCGTTTTTACTTAGCAGCCGCCGGCGCAAGCCCACAGCCGCGGATACCGGTCCGTTTTCGCCCGGAAGACAGGCAGCCCCCGAACGTACTTTGCACACGGCTTTTGCCGCCCTGCTGTCCGTACCAAAACCGGCCCTTTTACAGCCCCAAGCCCCGGTCCGTTTTCCAAACTTTACCCCCGAAACAAATCATTAAAAGCCTCGCTCATAGTGGGATGAGTATAAATCGCGTTCCCCAAAACCGTGTAAGGAACTTCCGCGTCCATGGCCAGTTTGATCAGATTGATCATCTCGTAGGATTCCTCGCAGAACAGATGGGCGCCCAGTATCTGGCCGGTGCGCTGGTCGATGACGGCTTTCAGCATTCCGGTTGGTTTTTGCAATACCTGGGCTTTGGGAATCGCCATGGCGGGAAGGCGCATGATTTTAATCTCATAACCTTTATCCCCGGCCTCCTTTTCACTAAGCCCCACGCGGGAGAAAGGAGGATCCAGGAATACGCTGTAGGGTACCGCTCCCCGGTTCTTCGTCGTGCGGCTGCCGTCTCCCAGAACGGCAGAGGTTACGATCCGGTAATCATCCAGGGAAATATAGGTAAACTGAAGCCCTCCCGTTACATCTCCCATGGCCCAGATATTGGGTGCGGTGGTTCTTAAGTGGATATCTGTTTTGACCGCGCCTCTTTCTGTCAGTTCCACACCCGCTGCTTCCAGATTCAGCCCGGCCACGTTCGGCCTTCTGCCGGTGGCGACGAGAATGGCTTCCGCCTGTATGGTGACCTCTTCGTCCTGAGCAGTTACATTGAGAACCGCATGATTATCCATGTCGGTAACCTTTGTCGTTTTCGCGGATAACAGAACCCTGACTCCCCTGTCTCTTAAGCTTTGCAGGACAGCTGCCGCGATCTCCTCATCCTCTCTTGGCAGGAAGACCGGGCCGTCCTGAATGACGGTGACCTGGGAACCAAAATTCTGATACATGGATGCGAATTCCATTCCGATGTAGCCTCCGCCTATAATCACCAGCCGTTTGGGCAGCCGCTCCAGATCCAGAAGCGTTTCACTCAGATAAGCGTATTTGCTCTCTTTGAGACCCGGAATCGGGGGAATGAAAGGGCTGGCCCCTGTATTGAGGAAGATCAGGTCCGTTTTCAGCTCATCTGTTGTCCCGGCCCTTTCTACGATGACCGTATGAGCGTCCCGCAGGCTTCCCACTCCCACGTAGATTTCTACATTGGGCAGATCATTCAGCTTTTTGTAATTTTTCTGCCGAAGCTTTGCAGTCAGCTTGTTTTTTTCCGCGATGGCCAGCTCATACCGGTGGGTCTTTTCTTCAAAGCTGCCGCCCATATCCCGGGATAAGGCCGCGCTATGTACCAGGGATTTGGAAGGAATACATCCCACATTAATGCAGGTACCTCCAAACATTTTCTCGGACCGCTCGATCAGCGCTACTCTTTTCCCGGCAGCAGCTAACTCCTGAGCCAGTGTTTTTCCGCCTTTTCCAAAACCAATGATAACCGCATCGTAATTTCCCATCTTTTCTTCCCCTTTTCCCTAACTGTATATTTATTAGTTTCAGTTCTATATGTAATTATATAAGTTACAGTTAAGTTTGTCAATAGTTTGCGGATAAATTGCGCTATTTGTTATCCTGTTTTGTAAAGAAACGTATTCTATTTCCGGCCAAATGGTTTTATTCTATCTTCATACTTTCCATCTGTTCTCTGGTAATGCCATTTTTCTTGCCATACCTGATCCAATAATCCGTGGATGCATTAATATAAACCCTTTTCGTAAGAGGCATCGCCGTATGGAAAGATCCATATTTCTGTTTATCTATTGATGCAGCAAATTTTTTTATTTTCTTGTCTGCTAGAAATTTGAACGGCGTGTCTAAGATTGCCTCTCCGCTGCCAATGCTTAAAGCTGATCCAAAAGCATAACCGTTTTGCCCGCAAAATAGTTTTATCATCGATATGGCCACGTCGTTTTGTTCCCACTCGATAAATCCGCAGTTTATCAATACGGATATGACAGGTTTTGACCGGGGCGCGTGATCTTCCAGCGTTTTTAAAAACTGAAGAAGCGTTGAGGGAATCCCGTCCACATAAAGGGGAAATACAAACAGGACATCGGAAAACGCCTCTATTTTTGCGCACAGATCTTTGTGATTGGACTTCGTAATATTATAATATTCACAGCCTGATGGATCATATTTTGAAAAAATCTCTGCGTAACGTTTAGAATTAGATCTGGGCGCTCTTGGGCTTGCGTTTAAGATCATTACTTTTCCCATTTGGATACCTCCATTCTCACCGTTTGCTCTAACTCTTTTTCACGGACAAAAAGGACCTGATAGCTATCAAAATTCATATTGTACGCGTTGCGGGCCACGAGCTTTTTAAATACATCCCTCTCCCCGCTTCCAATGTCCCCGTACGCAATAATCGTTGCCTTTTTTAATGCTACGTCGCGCTGAACGTGATGCGTCTCGCCATTCACGAGGCGTATAAACGGCTGCTGGACCGGAATGGAACGTTCTAGCATTGTTTTCATCACCGTATCATATCCTCCGTATTTTATTCGGCTGATATAAAGCAAGGTATCACTTTGCGCAATATATGGATATACCTTTACCGCATCATCCCGGATGACGCATTTTCCCGGTGTTTTCGTCCAACAGCCAAAGCATCCGGTACAGTTTGAAATGTTTAATTGTGTCAGGTCTATATATTGAATCGTGCCACTGCTGTTATCAATGGAAATATTTAACGCTCTATCACTTAAGATTAGTTTCATATTCTTTCCCCTATCTTTAAGTATAAATCTGAAAATGATTCCGTTGGAACCGGATTCTACCCTCTTTTTGCAGCTTTCCCAGCTCATTGGATAAGGCGCTACGGTCCACAGCCAGATAATCAGCCATTTCCTGCCGGTTAAAAGGCAGGTCAAAAGGATTGCCCCTTTGAAGCGCCTGCCCGGACAGATAGGCCAGCACTTTTTCCCGAATGGTTCTCTGCGTAACGATCTCGATCTTCCGGTTCATCTCTATGGTTTTTCGGGCCAGA
Source organism: Diplocloster agilis (assembly GCF_019042275.1). GTDB lineage: Bacteria > Bacillota > Clostridia > Lachnospirales > Lachnospiraceae > Diplocloster > Diplocloster agilis. Next base: position 84,877 of record NZ_JAHQCW010000018.1, on the reverse strand, counting down.
ATCTGTACCATATTTCGGATGAGTCTGCTGTGATGTTCGCAGGAAGCCGGACAGGAAGTTATCACTCTTGCGTAATCCAGAAGCAATATCCGGCTGTCGTCGGCAGCCAGTATAGTAACCGGAAGCTCCTTGATCCTTCCGCAGACAAATGCCTCGCCAAACAGCTCGCCCGGTTCAAGCTGCGCCAAAATCATGCGGTTTCCCCAGAAATCTTCTTTCAGAATCTGCAGTTTTCCTTCCAGCAGTATCCCAACGCTTTGGATTTCATCCCCGGCCGTAAATACCATGCGGTTCTTAGAAAATTTCTTTTTTTCTACCCCCAGGCATTTTAACAGGCCGGTAATTTCATCGGGTTCCATATTCGCAAACAATGGACAGCTCATCAAAATCTCATCCACTTCACGCTCTCCCTCCTTTAAAAAATTTTTATTGCGGGATATATCAAAAGCCGCCGGATCTCCCTCCGGAAACCCAACGGCTTTTATAAAATAAAAAAAGCGCGAGACGGGATTCGAACCCGCGACCCTCGCCTTGGCAAGGCGATACTCCACCACTGAGCCACTCGCGCTTATTGCATCCGGCACTGCCAGACGCAGTATTTAATATACTATAGGATAGCAAATTTGTCAACAATTTTTCTAAATTTTTTCTCTGTTTTTAAATAAAAGTTTTTTAATAAACTCCCTCAACTCCAAAATTATTTTCCCAGCACGACGCTTATCACGTACTCATTGTTCGGCACGGTTTTATGGGTAATATTCTCAAGCCGGCTCATCACCGCGTCAATCCAAAGATCATCAATGGCAATCATCAAATGCGCTAGGACGATTCCCATGTCCACCCGTTCCCACTTCCGGCTTCTGTAGGTGAAATGCCCTGATTTTCTCATAAACACATGGATCCGGTTCCCATACACCACGAACCTCCAGGGCTGGCCGTTCATCGCAGAAGGCGCGAGACGCGCGGCGTCCAGCAGTTCCCTTTCACTGCGGCCGGGCTCCTCTTTGAAGACACAAAGTTCCTGAAGATCCAGCCTTTTGGCATCGGCAGGTTTCCTGCGCAGTTCCCCTTTCGCCTCGCCAAAGGCGATCACCAGCGTCAGTATCCGGCCCTGCCTGTCGACTTCCCCTTCTGTCAGTCTGGCCATCCCCTGATAGCAGCTGCCGATCCCCCTGGAGAACAGGTATAAGACCATCTGCTGCGCCATATAACCGGCGTTCTGCAGATATCCTTCCCGTTCTTCGGAATAAAACAGCAGATAATAAGGGGCCTTTACCGTAAACATCCCCTTGATACCGGCTTGCTTGTCTAAGTTGGAGATAATCTCTATTTTTGTATCAATTTCCGCAAAAAGCGGAATCAGCTCTTCTTTATATCGGCTGATTCCGCTCATACTCTTCTCATTTAACGGATCCATCCGGAAATTCCGGACAGACCGCCGCTCAAATATACTTTCATACAGAGTCATGCACTTTCACCACCGCCATAATTCTGTAATTATTATACTACAAAATTGATAAACATTATGACAAAAATGCAGTGGAATTTAAAGAAATTCTTATTAATTTTCTCCCTCTTCCTCGAGCCCATTCATATAGTTGTCCACAGCAGACAAATCCACATAGGCAGTTTCCACAGGCCGTTTCTGAACGATATCGTAAACGGAAAAGCCAACCCAGCCCAGAGCAGCAACCAAAATGACAACCGCAACAACCTTTAAGACTATCCGTTCTACTTTTTGTTTCTTTAATATTTTCTGTCTGTTCGCCTTTTCTTTCTTATAGCGATCCACTTTTTCCTGGCTCATCCTATTTCTCTCCTTGTACATAAGTTCCAACAGCTTTGGCTGTTTATCTCGTATCAGTATACACTATTCCCGGAGATCTGTCCAGATTCTCCTGTGAAATTCAGGGGCCCGATATTCTAGGATTTTCAATCCTCTGTTATGCAAATAGACCGGGGCCTGATTCCCTTATTAAAAAAGAGTTTTTAGTTCATAGGCGCGCTTTCCTAAGGAATAAAAACGGTATATATCCTCTCGCCGGATATATACCGCTGGCTTTTGTTGAACTCTTATGCGTTATAAACTCTTATGTAGCTCTAAGCTCTTATACAGTTCCGAGCTTTTATGTAGTTCTGCTCTTTATTCCGCCGATTCCTGCAGCTCTTTACTCTTCGGAGAATAATTCTTTGCCTACTCCACAGATCGGGCAGACCCAGTCTTCCGGAAGGTCTTCAAAAGCCGTACCAGGCTGAATTCCATTATCCGGATCCCCAACCTCCGGATCGTAAACATAACCACACGGATCACATACATATTTTTTCATGGTAAAATCCTCCTATATCATTTAGTTTAATATTAGTAACTATTACTGTTTTTATAATATCATATTTTCCTTTATTGTCAAGCGTTTTCATTGAATTATCATACATTTTTTTGATATTTGTGAATGAATGTCGAAAAAGCCGCTTGAACATGGATTCCTGCGGCTTTTGCTTTCTATTTGATACTTTATTGGGCTGCGAATGCTGCGCCGTCTCAGACAGCGATGATGATGCCTCCGTCGTTTGCGTACATGCTGCTGATCCCGGCTGTGTCCACCACAAAGATGCCTTTGGGCATATAGCGGGCAATGATTTCCTTTTTGACTTCTAACGCCCGTTCCGGACAGTTGCAGTGGGCGATTCCCAGAACTCTGTTCTTAATATCCGGTGTTTTTTCCCCGATCTGTTCTATCATCTTCATCAGGGCTTTTCTCACCCCGCGGGCCTGGCCCAGCTGATAGATCGTTCCCTCGTTCGTGGCTCCCATAACCGGTTTGATGTTCAATGCGCTGGCTACCAGAGCCTTAACGCCGGTCAGGCGGCCGTTTTTGCGGAGAGTCTCCAGGGACTCCAGTACGAAAAAGGTATTCATGGAATCCAGATACGCTTCCACGGTTTTTACTACCTTTTCAAAGGGCATTCCCTCCTCCTCGCACTGCTGTATCTTCATGGCCGTCAGGGTCTCCCCAACGGATGCGGAACGGGAATTGAATATCCATATCTTCTTGTCGTCGTGTTCCTCTTTATATAATTTCTTAGCCAATACCGCGCTGTTGTGGGAACCTGACAGTTCCGCGGAGAGAGTAACCGCGTACACATGCTCCGCTTCCCCTTCGAAGGCTTCCACATATCTCTTGGGAGACGGGCAGGAAGACTTCGGGCAGTTAGGGCTGGCCGCCACTTTCTTTAAAAAATCGGCCTGATCGAAGGTCTCGTCATCTACTATATGATACTCATCCACATCCATAGACAGGGATACCGTCTCAAAATGCGGATCTTTTTTTAAGTTTTCAGGTAATTCCCCACAGCTGTCGACAATGATTTTATAGCTCATAAATTTCCTCCAAAATAATTACCACGTTATGTAGTTTTTAATACCACATAATAGTAACATAGATGACACCTTTTGAAAAGGGGGAAACTTAATTAAATCCAAAGAAATGCTGCGTGACTTTATAAGCCGCGATGGAAAGCTTTCGTCCACCCTTTCCCGGAAGGTTACAGGCCCTTCCCAGAAGTCCGAATCTCAGTTTGATATACAGCCTGAGGTTTTGCTGTTTTAAATATTTCCACAATTCATTTTTCTTATTCAGATTTTCTTCCGTTCCGGAACGGATCAGCATGATGGAGGATACCGTCATCATGATTTCCAGATAATTCGTCATATATTTTCTGAGTTTCCGGTTGGGAATACGGAACACGTCATAGGCGTCGATCATGATCCGGTTGACCAATAGCTGCTGATCGATCCGCCGGATCATGACGTCCTCATTTACCGACTGATCATCCCTGCCGATAAAATACCGGTAAAAATTCACATCCAGGTAGTACATCGTCTTTACATAGGGCAGCGGCTGATATACGAAAATGTTATCCACATAAAAAGTGTGCTTGGGCAGCTCCAATCCACATTCCCGGAGCAGCTGTGTGCGGTAGATGACCGAATGCATCAAAATATACTGGCCCCTGTGAAGGTGCATCACGTCCTTCCAGCCAAACAGCTCGTCCACGGGAAAGGCCGTCTTATAACGCATAACCTTCTTATGAACCGCGCCCTGCTTTTCATAGACGAAATTGCTGATGAGCATATCCAGAGTTGTCCTGCCTCCCGCCATCTGGTGAAGGACACTTAAGATTTTCTTATAAGCCGCTTCATTCACCCAATCGTCACTGTCCACCACCTTAAAATACAGTCCGGCGGCATTTCTAAGACCGCAGTTCACCGCTTCGCCGTGTCCCCCGTTTTCCTGATGGATCGCTTTTACGATACCGGGAAACCGCGTCTGGTATTCATCCGCAATCTGCCCGGTGCCGTCCGTGGAGCCGTCATCCACGATCAGTATCTCGATCTCCTCTCCCCCAACTAAAAGAGAATCGATACATCGTTTCATATATCCTTCAGAGTTATAGCAGGGCACTGTTATCGACAATAATTTCATTTTTTCCTGATCCCCCTATGCATTCATTTGCTCGAACAATACTAACTGCATTATAAAGGCTTTTCACCGATATTCCAATGGACTTTTCCAAAAATTAATGAACATTCATATTTACTTAAAAAGTTCTTAACTTCCTTTTCCTGTTTCCAAGACCCTTTTACGGTCCCATTACAGGTCCTGCTTTGTCTCTTTCGGCGCCTCATACAGAAGTTCTCCTTCTTTCAGCGTCGCCAGAACTCGTATCCTGCGGATCTCATCCGGTTCCGCCTTAAGAGGATTTTCGGACAATATAATCATATCCGCCAGTTTACCCGGGCTTAGAGTTCCCTTATCGTCTTCCTCAAAATACTGAAAAGCCGCGTAACAGGTTACCGCCTGCAAAGCCTCATAGGGAGTAACCGCATATTCCGCTCCCAGCGTCCGGCCGCTTCTGGTTTTCCGATTCACCGCGCACCAGACCGTCTCAAGCATATCCGGCTCGATGACCGGTGTGTCCTGGTGAAAGGTGTAGGGCATCTGCAGATCCGCAGCTTCCCTGGCAGGGCTGATCCGCTCTGAGCGCTCTTCACCCAGGTTTTTCCTGTGAATCTCACCCCAGTGGTAGACGTGGGCGATAAAGAAGGACGGGATAATCCCCAGCTCCTTCATCCTCACCAGCTGATCCCTGCGTACGGTCTGGGCGTGAATCATGACCGGACGAAGCTTCGAGGGCTTCCGGCAGGCCCTGATCATCTGTTCCGCCGCAGCGTCCCCGTTGCAGTGGACCAGCAGCTGGCGGCCTTCCTCCTTAGAGCGCTCCACGTAAGTGTCCACCTGCTCCTGCGTATAGACCGGATACCCGCTGTACCCGTCCTTCGCATCCTCATAGGGTTTGGACAGCCAGGCGGTACGCCCCTGGGGAGAGCCGTCTAAGATGATCTTATATCCGCCGATCTTCAAATGCCGGTGATAACGCCGGTCATATTCCGGTTCCTTTTGTACCAGCCCGGGCGCTTTTAAAAGATCCGCGTAGCAGACGATATCTGTCTTTAACCTGCCGGCCGCGGCCGCCTCTTTTAACAGGGCAAACGAGGCCTCCTCGGTCAAACCGTCCTGAATCGTGGTGATTCCATAGCTTACATACATATCCTGTGCTTTTTCCAGCGCATCCATTGCGGATTCGGCAGAGGGCCTGGGAATCTTTGAAGAAAATGTCATGAAGGCTTTTTCCTCCAGATAACCGTCCGGCGTCTTCCCATCCGCTTCCCGCCCGATCCGCCCGCCCGGCACCTCCGGTGTCTGCGCGCCGATCCCAAGCATTGAGAGGGCCGCCGTATTGAGCACCGCCATGTGCCCGGAAGCGTGGACCGCTATGACCGGTATGTCGGCGCTTACCCGGTCCAGCACTTCTCTGGTCGGATGCATCCCCTCTTCCAGGTTATTGTGGTCATAACCAAACCCCATGAGGAATTCCCCGGGGGCCGGAGGATTTTTTTCCAGAAACTTCTTCAGGCTGCCGGCCAGCTCATCGAAACTGGACGCGCTGCCAAGCCTGGCCTGATTCAAGATCTCGGCGCAGGCCGTGATATGGCTGTGGGGGTCCAGGAAGGCGGGCATTAAGGTCCTTCCCTGAAGATTCATCAATTTCGTATCCTTACCCACAAGCTTCGTCATCTCACTCTTCGTTCCGGTGGCCAGAATCCTTCCATCCCGTATGAACAGAGCCTCCACATAGCGGGGGACGTCGCCCTCCATAGTCAGAATATCTCCGTTGAAATAGATCGCCTCGCTCACAGATATCACTTCCTTTTTCTTCTAATTATTATCCAATCCCCATTTTATATTCAAATATTTCGTATAAGCTCCAAAGGCCGCCGGTATCGGATAGTCCCTCCCGGTATCCTGGGGTTCGATAAAAATCCAGTCGGAGGCATCCATCTCTTCCAGCTCCTCCACTCTGACGACATAGCCGATCATATGCCATTCGATATGGCTGAAAATGTGTTTCGAAGGCTCCAGCTTCTGAATCCTGATCGGGGACAGCTTTCTTCCCTTTAGAAATGCCAACACCTCGTCATCGGTCAAAAAGCCTTCTACATTGGGGAATTCATACATACCGGCCAGCAGCCCTTTACCGGGCCTTCTGTGTATGGCCACCTTATCACCGTCCCGGACCACCAGTACCGTCCTGTCTTCCAGCCTTCTGGCCTTCTTCGGGGTCTTTCGGGGCAGCTCCATGACAATCCCCTGCTTTCTGGCCTCGCAGAGTTCCCGCAGCGGACAGCCGTCACACCTGGCCATGCCGTTCGGCACGCACACCATCGCTCCCAGTTCCATCAGCGCCTGATTAAAAGCTCCCGGCCGTTCAGCCGGAATGACCGCTCCCACCTGTTGTTCCATCCTCTTTTTTACCGACTGCTTTAAAATATCATCCCGGCTGGCCGTCAAACGGGAGACTACCCGCAATACATTGCCGTCCACAGCCGGAACGCAGATCTGATAGGCGATGGATGCGATCGCACCCGCCGTGTAAGAACCAATCCCAGGAAGAGCTAACAGCTGTTCATAGTCCGCCGGAAGCTCCCCCGCAAACTCCTGTGCCACCTTCCGCGCCGCCTTCTGCATATTCCGGACCCGGTTATAATATCCCAGTCCTTCCCACAGCTTCAGCAGCCGGTCCTCCGGTACCTGCGCCAGCGCCTGTATATCCGGAAGCTCCCTGGTAAATCGTTCAAAATATGGTTTTACCGCTTCCACACGGGTCTGCTGCAGCATAATCTCGGAAACCCATACCCGGTAAGGGGAAGCGTCCTCCCGCCAGGGCAGTATCCTGGCATTGCCGTCATACCATGTAAGCAGCGGTTTTACAATATCGGTTAATTCCATAGCTTCTCCATTCTATAAGCCAGGAGGAGGGTGTCCCGCAGCGCCGGCCCGAGACACCCCCATCCTGTTTACCTATCCGGGGGCAGCTTTATTTTCACCTCATCCCGGATTTTCAGCGTATCCGTCGTAACGACACAGTCCCGTGCCAACAGATGTACTCCGGCCTTTCGGGCCCGTAACAGCGCTTGTCCAAACTCCGGCGCGGTCGCCATATTCGGAGTAAAACAAGCTACCCCTTCCATCTGTATCACAAAAAGCACATAAGCCTCATAGCCTTCCCGGATACAGTCGCAAAGTTCATTCAGATGCTTGATGCCGCGTTCTGTGGGCGCATCGGGGAACATGGCGGTTCCATCCTGCTCAAGCGTCACTCCTTTTACCTCCAGGAAGATTTTTCTTCCCTTTTCTTCTATATAAAGATCAAATCTTGAATTGTGATATTTCTTTTCCCGCCGGATAAAGGAAGCGTCTTTGAACAACCCGCCCTCCCGTATCCACTCTTCCGCCACTTGATTGGGCGCCTGGGAATCCATATTGATCAGCCGCCCGCCTTTATATACCCCGATCAGATCCAGCGCAGTCTTACGCTTTTGCCGATCAGTTCTCTGCACCAGGATATCCGCTCCCGGAACCAACAGCTCGGCGCACCTTCCCGTATTTTTCACATGGCAGACTTCCCTCCCCGCGCGGGTCCGGACATAGGCCACAAAACGGTTGGGCCGCTCCAGGAATTCGGCCGGCTCCATTCTCTCGTATTTCATAATCAGACTCCCCGGAACGTCCAGCCCGGCAGCCACTCAAGCGCATCGGAATACGCGGTGGAACATTCCACTCCGGAGATCACCGGGAAAAACAGAATAAACAGCGCCAGCGCCAGACCCATCCAGGCCCACTTGACCCAGGCCAGCTTTGGATACTTTTTCTCCAGCTCAAAGAGCAGGCAGACCGTGCCCAGCAGAATAAACGGTACGGTGGCGAAGAAGTGGTAGATAAAGATACAGCGGCGGATCAGCAGCCACGGCACAAAATTGGAGGCTATACCCACCAATGACACAAAGATCGCCGGATTCCCTTTTATTTTCCGCAGGCATAAAGCCGCGATCAGCACTATCGTGCCGGTAGAACAGATCCACCAGACCGCGGGATTCCCCATGACAGAGATCGTAGCCACCGAGCCTTCCGGCTCAAAAGCCCCCATAAAATACCAGACCGGCCGCAGTATATAAGGCCACTCGATTGCCAGAGACTGGTAGGGATGCGTCGCCTCCAGCGTGGAGTGATAGCTGTACATGGTCACCTGGCAGTCCCAGATTCCTTTCAGGTCATAGCCGATATTAAAATATGGAATATAAGCCAGCAGATAAACCCCGATGGGCAGCGCGATAAAGAACAGGACGCACCATCCGATCAGTATCCAGGCATTCTTTTTAAATATCCGTCCCATTTCCGGAGCGGACTCATCCCCGGCCGTCTTAAGCCGCCGGTATCTCAGATACCGTTGGATAAGCGATGTGAAGAATATCACCGCCAGACCGGCTCCCGCATAGATTCCGATCCATTTTACCGCCACCCCGATCGCAAAAAACACACCCGAGAGCGCCAGCGGCCGCAGGGTCTTCTTTAAGCCGTCCCGGTAAAAATCCATCGTATAATATTCATACATAAAATAGTACATCAGCAGTATAAAAAACACTGCGAACACATCCAGGGTAGCAATCCTGGACTGAGTATAATGCATAAAGTCAAAGGTGAATAAAAATGAGGCCAGCAGCGCGTATTCGGATTTTTTGAACAGCCTTTTTCCAAATACATACATAACCGGTACCATAAAGATTCCGAACATCACTCCCATAATCCGCCATCCAAACGGATTCATGCCGAACATACGGATTCCGAAGGATATCAGCACCTTACCTAACGGCGGATGCACGGTCTCATAAGGTTCCATACCGTGAATATACTCGTATCCCGTCCTGGCATGATAAAGCTCGTCAAAATACATCCCGTCCGTAAACGTGGGCCGCTTGGGCACATGGTCCGATTCATCCAGCAGGTTCGAGGCTTCCGGGTCTCCGGCCGCCAGATAGCCCCGGATCTGTTCTCCCTGGGCATTCCAGAACACGATCTCCAATATCTCAAGGTCCCCGGACTCCGAGGAAAAAGTCAGCTGTTTTGTATGAAAATCCCCGCCGATATTCGCATAGCGGTACATCTTTCCAAACTTCTGCTCATAGTCAAGCTCCTGGCCGTCCTCTGAAGTCACCTTCAGGTTCCCTTCCGAGATGCCGGAATATACCCAGATCTGCGCGATATCTTCTTCCTGTTCAAAACCAATCACCGCAGGCGCTCCGCCCTCTTTCAGGGTGTAGCCGTTTTCCGGCGTTTTATTGGAACCGACATTGGTGAGGGCAATGCAGGCGTACAGAAGCGTCAGAGCGATACAAAATATCCAGTCTTTCTTCGTAAATGTCAATATCATCAACTCCACTTTCTCGTTGGTATTCTGTTCCATTGTACCACATTTTCACTGGGTGGCAAGGGGGAATAAAGTGGGAACGAAATGGATGCTGGGATTCGGCTGGGGATTGGATGGAGGGCCGGCCGGGGGCGTTTGTGTCTCCTGGGGTGCGCGGAGGGCTTGCGCTGGCATCCGCTAAGGGGAATCGAAAAGCCAGGTTCAGGAACCGAGCCTATTCACCAGGAACACTTGAGGTGTTCCCGGTTCAGAGGCTCTTGCCCGTCGGACGTGAAGTCCGCCGGGCATCCTGAACCTGGCTTTTCGATTCCCCTAAGCGGATGCACAGCCGCCCTATGCACACCCCAGGAGACACAAACGCCCCCGGCCGGCCCTCCATCCAATCCCCAGCCGAATCCCAGCATCCATTTCGTTCCTTTTATTACTAGGCGGTGGGGGCGGGAGGCGGCATTGGTGATGGGTGGGTAGTATGATGGGGCGGCAGGCGTGACTGGGGATTTAATGGACAGTGGCCTTAGGTGGGGGAGGTTGATGAATATACGGAAAGGATATCATTGTTTTATAGCCTTGATTTGGGATCGTGTCTATTTTCATGGAACCGTTATGTGTTTCAACGATTTGGCGCACGAGCAAAAGTCCTAAGCCGTGCCGCAAATCTAGTCTTTCATCTGTGCTTTCCATGTAGTGCGGCTTTTTCTTTAGTTCCTGCAGTTTTTCGGGTGTTAGTCCTATGCCGTTATCGGCAACTATTAACGTGAGACATCCATTGACATTTTTGAGGGCGAGCTGAATTTTACAGCCTTGTGGATTCTGGTTGATGCTGTTTTGTACAAGATTGCTGATTGCCCGTGTAATCAAACGGGTATCGCATTCCATCATAGTATTTTCTGTGTCCGGTGCGATGTCAATGTCAACTGTGTAGGCATCAGGGATTCCGGAGTTAAGTAATTCTGCGGCATAGGAGCGTATGAGTTTGGACAGGCGTATCTGCTCTTTTTGAAGGGGCTGCATTTCGTATTCCAGCTTGGATACCAGGTTCAAATCTTCTATAAGTGTTTTTATCTTTTTGCTTTGCCGTTGTATGATCCGGGCCTGATCTTGAATGGCTGGGCCGGCATCGCTGTTTGTTGTGATTCGTTCCGCATATCCCATAATCATGGAGAGGGGGGTGCGGATATCGTGGGAAACACCGCTGATCCAATTTGCTCTTGCTTCATTTTGTCTGCTCAATATTTGGGACGCCTTGTTTATGCTCTCCGCTACCTCCGACAATTCGCCTTTTACAGAAAATGAAGTTGTTTTTCCGTCAGCCAATGCTTTGATCGATGAAACAAGGGGCGCGGTATCTTTTACGACTTTTATTTTAGATAGATAATATGCGGCAAACAGCAGGAGCAGGTCTAATATGAGAATACCTGCAAAGTACAGTGGGATGGCTTTAAACATGTCTCTGGAGTAATAGTTGCCTGTGATTTTGATATAGCTTCCTTTCGGATAACCCAGCACTAACAGCCCCTCTGCATCATCCCAAACAAACACAGGATAATCTTGCAGATAGCCTTTTGAAAAAACAGCCACATCCTGTATGGTGTATTGAGCAGGTAATCCCGGCGGCAGATCCACCGCCCACCTGCATTGTCCGTCAGGAGATAAAAACATCGCCCATATATTATGTGATCTCAATTTTTCTCGCGCCGTATCAGATATTCCTGATGCTGAACTGTCCGCTATGGTTTCTTCTAACAGCCTGCGTGGGGAACTGTCCCCATAATCTTTTGTAATGTTTCCATAAAAGGTTCCCGCAAACACAATTACATTGAGAATCACCAGCAGGAAGATCAACGACAAAAAGGATAGGAAATATTTTGAAAAATATCTGGTAAATGATTTCATAGCCTTACTTCCTTATGTTTAATTTATATCCAAGCCCTTTTATGGTAATAAGGGAAACGGGTTTTGATGGGCTGACTTCGATTTTTTCCCGTATGCGCCGTACATGAGCGTTCAGACTGTTTTCATATCCGAAGGGGTTATCTCCCCATAGCGCTTCACAAAGCGCATCCAGCGTAACTATTTTTCCCTCATTCCGGGCAAGTGTTTCTAAGAGGACATGTTCTTTTGCAGTGAGGGGAATCGTCTTTCCATCTCGTTTTACCTCGGCCCGGCTGAAATCCACCGTACATCCTTCCAGCTTTATGATATTGCTTTCTTCTTTATAGCATCGGCGCAGAATTGCGTAAACGCGCAATAGCAATTCCTGCGGAAGAAATGGCTTTACAATGTAGTCATCCGCGCCAAGTCCCAATCCGGCTAATTTGTCAGCCGCTTCATCTTTTGCAGTCAGAAATATAACCGGGACATTGGTAAATTGCCGTATCTGCCGCATCAAAGAAAAACCGTCCCCATCCGGAAGCATGACATCCAGAATCAATAGATCAGGCTTTTCCTCTTTACAAACGTTGACGGCGGCTTTCACGGTGGCGGCAGCAACAATATTTTCAAATCCGTCATCCGCTAAAATGGCGGATACCATTTTTAATAAATCGGGTTCGTCATCGACGAGCATAACCTTTTTTGTTTGTAGAAAAGTTTTTTCCATAGCAATCCCTCCGCCAAAGATATTATATCATACCGGATCTATTTTGCGGGTGGAGCAGTAAAAAAGTAAGGTAAAAGTAAGGATACGGGAATGTAGCTGTCAGGTTGGTAAGCTAAGATAGAGACATCGAAAGGAGATGTCTCTATGGATTATATTATAACAACGGAACGGTTGACGAAAAAATATAAAAAGTTTACGTCCGTGGGCAACGTTTCACTTCATATCAGGAAAGGCAGTATCTACGGATTCCTTGGCCCCAATGGAGCCGGAAAATCCACCACTATGAAAATGCTGCTGGGCCTGACAGCCCCTACAAGAGGCAGCTTTATCATTGACGGGATGCACTTTCCGAAGGACAGGCTTTCTATTTTGAGAGAAGTTGGTTCCTTTATCGAGTCCCCTTCGTTCTATGCGAACCTGACAGGGCGGGAAAACCTTGATATTATCCGCAAGATTTTGGGATTGCCGAAAAGCGCTGTGGAAGATGCGTTGGAACTGGTGGGTCTGTCTGAATTTGGCGGCCGCCTGGCAAAAAAGTATTCTCTCGGCATGAAGCAGCGTCTTGGTTTGGCCGGCGCGCTTTTAGGCAGGCCGCCGATACTGATTCTGGATGAACCCACAAACGGCCTTGATCCGTCCGGCATCCACGAAATCCGAAAGCTGATTAAAACTCTGCCTGCGCTCTGCGATTGTACGATACTCATTTCCTCCCATCTGTTGTCTGAAATTGAACTGATGGCAGATGACATCGGCATTTTGAATCATGGCCGTCTGCTGTTTGAGGGGAGCATGGATGAGCTGCGGCAAAATGCTTTGCATTCCGGCTTCGCGGCGGATAATTTGGAAGATATGTTCTTGTCTATGGTAGAGAAAGACAATGCCTTAAGAAAGCAGGAGGCCCATTTATGAGAACATTGTCAATCGAACTAAAAAAAGAAAAACGAACCGGAATTATTCCGGTTCTGTTCACCACTGGCATCTTAGGCGCAGCGTACGCCTTTGTGAATTTCCTGTTTCGCAGAGATACCCTGTTGAGCCTGCCGCTGGCTCCGACGGATGTTTTGCTGACCCAGCTCTATGGCGTGATCATGATTTTGAATATGTTTGGCATCCTAGCAGCTGCCTGTATGATCTACAACATGGAGTTTAAGGGAAACGCAGTAAAAAAGATGTATTTGCTCCCTGTCAGCGTAACGGAGATGTATTTGTGCAAGTTTATGATTTTGACCGTCATGCTTTTTCTTGCGATTGTTTTGCAAAATCTGGCTCTTATGAAAATCGGTATGACAGATTTGCCGCCGGGAACGTTTGATTTGGGATCGCTTATCAAGTTTACCCTATACTCTTTTCTTACCTCTATGCCTGTATTATCTTTCGAGCTGTTGGTTTCATCACGCTCCGAAAATATGTGGATTCCCCTTGGCGTGGGTGTGGCCGGATTTTTGAGCGGAATGGCTTTCGGTACAACTAAAACAGGGTTCTTCCTGATCGACCCATTCGTTGTGATGTTAAAGCCGGCCGTTTCCATGAGCGCCCGGCCGGATGTGACAGTGATCGGCATCGCGCTGATGGAAACGCTTCTGTTCCTTGGCATAGGGTTATGGATGGCAAAAAATCTGCGTTATGAATAGGAGGGATTATCATGAATTTTTTGGAACTGTTAATGATTGAATTTACGAAAGTGAAACGTTCCAGGATCATACCGCTGCTTTTCATAGCGCCGCTGTTGGTGGTATGTTCCGGTGTCTCTAATTTGAGTATGTATTTCACACCAGAATACACAAATGCGTGGCCTGCCATGTTCATTCAGAGCGCATTGCTATATGCCTATTATTTACTGCCATTTAGTATGATCGTCGTCTGTGTGATGATAGCAGGCAGAGAAACACAGAACAATGGGATTCTGAAGATGTTGGCTCTGCCGGTCAATCGGCAAACCTTGTCTCTTGCAAAATTCTGTGTACCGGTGTTCTATCTTTTCATGGAAATAGTAGTATTCTTTGTCACATTTATCGTTGCGGGATGGATTGCAACTGCTGCATCCGGCATAAGGGAAACAATGCCCCTGTTTTACTTGTTGAAATGGTGTTTGGGACTGTTCCTGACGATGCTCCCCTGTGTAGCGGTTATGTGGGCGCTTACGGTTTTGTTCGAAAAGCCGCTGATTTCCGTAGGATTAAACCTTTTTCTGGTAATTCCCGGTCTGCTGGCCGGGGCAACGCCGGTATGGTTTCTCTACCCCTATTGTTATAGCGGTTATCTGGTGTCCTGTTCTCTGCATGAGTTTACAGCAAAGAGCGCAAATACAGCGTTCCGGCTTTTTCCCTTTGTTCCCTGCGCCATCATGATTTTTACACTCTCCCTTGTGTTAGCCGCAAAACGGTTTGGGAAAAAAGAAATGAGGTGACACAATCGGGAGAAATCTATATACAATTATTGTTCTTTATCAATTTTCAGCCGATGGTAGAGGGCGTAGAATTGAACAAACAGATATGCGATTACAAAGGGCAAAAGTATTTTGGGGGATACGCCCATGAAGGCGTAGACTAAAAGGAGGGCCGAGAAAACGTAGGTCATCATTGTGAACCCCTTTGCTTTTGACAAGTTAGCGTGCTCTATGTTTCTTTCATCGTTAATCTCGATTTCCATTTGTCTGGCTAATACCGGATCTTTTTTAAGAGCTCTTTTGTTGATTATCTTACTCAAGCCATAGGAGAACATTCCGCAGCCGATACCGATGCATAGATAGGGCAGGGTCCGCATGAACCCTTGGGGTTCCGTGAAGATCTTAATAAAACAAAGGCCTGCAATCAGTAAAATTAGTCCTGAAAACATTATGATGGTATGTTTTGCTTTCTTCATCTTTTCCTCCTGCAGCGCATATACTGCGCCATAAATTCTACGGAAATAGGTTCACTGAATTGTCCGCCCGTATCATATATAAGTATTAGCGGAGATCCTATTACTTAATTTTAATCATCCTCATACAGGAAGATCTCTTCGATACTCATATTAAAATACCGGGCGATTTTAAAAGCTAACAGGATAGATGGATTATACCGTCCATTTTCCAGCGACCCGATCGTCTGTCTCGAAACCTCAAGCTCAGCCGCCAGCTCTTCCTGTTTGATGCCTCTCTCCTTTCGGATTTCCTCCAAACGATTTTTCAAACCCGCTTTCCTCCTTGTGGAGTTTCTTATGGTACCTGTTATAGAGTTTCTTATGGAACTTCTTATGAATCTTCTCATGAAGCTTCTTACGGAACTCCTTATAAATCTTCTCATGGAACTTCTTACGGAACTCCTTATGGAACTCCTTATGGAAAGTTTGCTTTCCATTATAATTATAACGGATTATTCAAAAATGTCAAGGAAACTTTCCATTTTTGCATTTACTTTCCTTATACATCTATATGTAATTTCTTTTACATAAAACAAAAAAGGCGATTAAAAAGCATTCTGACCCATTTTGGCCAGAGGCTCTTGCCCGGGTCTGGGTGTGCGCGGTGTTTTGGGGCAGGGACTGCGGCGGTATACGGGGACGCTCCCGGCGGCCGGGGTCTTTTGTGTCTCCCGGGGAGCGCATAGGGCGGCTGAGCAGCCGCTTAGGGAAATCGAAAAGCCAGGTTCAGGATGACCGGCGGACTTCACGTCCGACGGGCAAGAGCCTCTGAACCGGGAACACATCATGTGTTCCTGGTGAATAGGCTCGGTTCCTGAACCTGGCTTTTCAATTTCCCTTAGCGGCTGCCAGCGCAAGCCCTCGCGCTCCCCGGGAGACACAAAAGACCCCGGCCGCCGGGAGCGTCCCCGCATACCGCCGCAGTCCCTGTCCCAAAACACCGCGCACACCCAGACCCGGGCAAGAGTCTCTGGCCAAAATGGGTCAGAATGCTCCGCCATCACCAATGTAATCTTAGCACCCATAGAGTCAGAGGAGGGTAAACGTCAGGCTTCCGGTCCTCTTTTGAGGATCGTTCCTCCGCCCAGCACACAGTCTCCGTCGTAGAAGACTACGGCTTGTCCCGGGGTAATGGCCCGCTGGGGGGCTGCAAAGTTACATTGGATATGGCCGTCATCCACTTTTTTGATACGGCAGGGCGCGCCCTGATGGCTGTAACGGATCTTTCCGGTAACTTCCAGTTCTTCCCCGGTATCCATACCAGGGATCGACATAAAGTTCAGGTGATCCGCAGTCAGCGTGGCGCAGAAGACGTCCCCGCTCTCTCCGATCACGACTTCATTCGTCTCCGGACGGATCTCGGTCACAAAGACCGGGCGGCCCATGGCGATGCCCAGGCCTTTCCGCTGGCCCACGGTGTAATGGATGATGCCGGCATGACGGCCTATGATTTTTCCGTCCGTTGTTACAAAATTCCCCGGAGGGAATTTTCTGCCGGTGTAGTCTTCGATAAACCCGGCGTAGTCCTGATCCGGCACGAAACAGATCTCCTGGCTGTCCGGTTTGGCGGCTACCCGAAGCCCGATCTTCCGGGCGATATCGCGGATCTCATCTTTGGTGTATTCGCCTACCGGCATCAGCGTGTGGGCGAGCTGCTGCTGAGTCAGATTATAGAGCGCGTAGGTCTGGTCTTTGGCCGCGGTGGCGGAACGGCGGATCGCGTACCGGCCGTTTGGCAGCCGGGTGATGCGGGCGTAATGCCCCGTGGCGATGTAGTCCGCGCCGATGTCTAAGCTCCGCTTTAGCAGAGATTCCCATTTGACATAGCGGTTGCAGGCGATGCAGGGATTGGGGGTCCGGCCCCGGGTGTATTCTTCTGCGAAATAGTCGATCACGTGTCTCTGGAATTCGGACCGGAAGTTCATGACATAGTAGGGAATGCCGAGGCTTTGGGCTACCCTTCTGGCATCGTCCACAGCGCTTAGGCCGCAGCAGCCTCCGTTTTCTTCCTGTAAGCCTCTGTCTTCTTCCTGCCAGATCTGCATGGTGACGCCGATCACGTCGTATCCCTGCTCTTTTAATAAGTAGGCGGCAACCGAGGAGTCTACACCTCCGGACATGCCTACCACTACTTTTTTTCTATCCATGGAGGCTCCTCCGGCTTTAGTAGTCTTCTTCGTCTTCTTCCTCACTGATATCGGATTTGGGCTTTTCCAGACCCTCTATTTTGATATCGTGCTTTTGCGCGTAATCCCACAGAGCGGCATGAATGGCTTCCTCCGCCAGCAGGGAACAGTGGACTTTTACCGGAGGAAGTCCGTCCAGGGCTTCCATAACGGCTTTATTGGTTATTTCCAGGGCTTCCTGGACCGTCTTGCCTTTGACGAGTTCTGTGGCCATACTGCTGGTGGCTACGGCTGCCCCGCATCCAAAGGTTTTGAATTTACAGTCCCGAATGATTCCGTCATCGTCGATATCCAGGTACATTCTCATAATATCGCCGCACTTGGCGTTACCAACCGTGCCGACACCGCTGGCATTTTCTATTTCCCCTACATTTCTGGGATTTTGGAAGTGATCCATCACTTTTTCTGAGTACATAGTTATTTCCTCCTGATCTTTGTTTTCCCGGCCTTGCGCCTGCGGTACCCGCCGTTTCTTAGAACGTCCTGACAGGCGCGGCGCCCGGCATTTATTTTCCGGTTTCTTCTAAAATTAATCTGTGATTCTGTTTTCCATTCATCAGCGTGTCTATTTGAAGGCCGCTGTGCGATTCTCTAATTCTGCTTGATAAAATCTTCATATAAAGGCGACATGCTCCGCAGTTTTGTGACTATCTTCTTAATGGATTCCACAACGAAATCAATGTCTTCCTTCGTGGTCTCCGCGCTTAGGGTAAGACGCAGGGAACCGTGGGCGATCTCATGAGGCAGGCCGATGGCCAGCAATACATGGGACGGGTCCAGGGAGCCGGAAGTACAGGCTGATCCGCTGGAACCGCAGATGCCGTCCATGTCCAGCATGATTAACAGGGATTCCCCTTCTACAAACTGGAAACTGAAGTTGGCATTGTTGGGAAGGCGGTTGGTCCGGTGTCCGTTCAGCCTCGTGTAAGGCACTTCCTTTAACACGCGGTCAATCAGGTAGTCCCGAAGTTCCTTTTCCTTTGCGGTGCGTTCTTCCATGGTATTTACCGCCAGCTCCACCGCTTTTCCAAGGCCCACGATGCCGGGGACATTCTCCGTACCGGCCCGGCGCTTGCGCTCCTGGGCTCCGCCGTGGACAAAGGAACGGATTTTTACACCCTTTCGGATGTACAGGAAACCGATCCCTTTCGGCCCGTTTAATTTATGGCCGCTGGCGCTTAACATGTCGATATGGTATTCGTCCACGTCGATGGGCACCTGGCCGAAGGCCTGGACCGCGTCTGTGTGGAACAGGATTCCTTGCTCATGGGCGATCTCGCCGATTTCTTTGATGGGCTGTATGGTTCCGATCTCATTATTGGCAAACATCACGGAAATTAATATAGTATCCGGACGGATGGCCTTTTTTAACTGATCCAGTTTCACGACTCCGAATTCATCCACATCCAGGTAGGTTACCTCGTAACCTAACTTTTCCAGGTATTCCCCGGTGTGCAGGATGGCGTGGTGCTCGATCTTGGTCGTGATGATATGTTTTCCTTTAGCCGCATATGCCTCGGCTGTGGCTTTTAACGCCCAGTTGTCGGCTTCACTGCCGCCGGCGGTAAAGTAGATCTCATTCTCCTTGGCATGCAGGGCATTCGCAATGGTTTCACGGCTTTCATCCAGAGCTTTTTTACTGATTCCGGCAAAATCATACACACTGGATGGATTCCCGTAATATTCCGTAAAATAGGGAATCATGGCCTCCATAACTTCCGGCGCCGTCTTTGTTGTCGCAGCATTATCTAAATAAATTAATTTTTTCATGGCCCTTTCACTCCTTAATTTTTACATCCCTTGAGATAGTCCTGGGGTTGGTTGTCACATTGCTTTGTCTTGCTTTCTTCTATCAACTGGCTTAAATAGATCTCATCCACCGTCTTATTGACGCTGTCGTTAATTCGCTGCCAGACATATTTGGTTACGCAGGCTCCCGCTCCGCTGCAGCCGCCTTCGTCGCTGATTCCCGGACATTCCACCGGGTCTAAGCTCCCCTCAAGCGCTCTTAAGATATCTCCCACGGAGATCTCCTGCGCCGGTTTGGCCAGCTTATAGCCGCCGGATGCTCCCCGGGTGCTGGTGACGATTCCCGCTTTCTTAAGCTTCGCGATCAGCTGCTCCAGATAGCTCTCCGATATGTCCTGCCTGGCGGCGATACTTGCGATGGATACCGCTTCCTCTTCGCTGTGGACCGCGAGGTCTATCATCGCCCTTAAACCATATCGTCCTTTCGTGGACATTTTCATAGGCTTCACCTCAATTCCCAGTAAATTACTCGGATTTCGTTCTAAGAATATCACCCTTTCGGTGTTCTGTCAAGACGTCTGAAAGAATATATTTACATAGATTACAACTTTGGAGATTCCTATGAAAAAGCACATGCTGATCCGCGGAACCCTTATTTTGACCATCACAGGACTGGTCACCAGAATCATCGGGTTCTTCTATAGAATATTCTTATCACATACGATCGGTGCGGAAGGGATGGGAATTTACCAATTGATTTTCCCCATTCACTCGATCTGCTTCTCCCTGACCGTGGCCGGGATCCAGACTGCCATCTCCCGCTTCGTGGCCGCTAAGGTATCCACCGGTGACGACCGCAGCGCCAAGGACACCCTGTATGTAGGCCTGGGCCTTTCCACCGCTTTGTCTTTTCTGGCCGCTTACCTGTTGTTCCAATACGCACCGTGGCTGTCCGTACATATGCTGGGCGAACCCAGATGTTCGGTTTTGCTGCAGATCACAGCTATTTCCATTCCGTTTGGTTCCATCCACGCCTGTATCAACGGCTATTATTACGGGCTGCAGAAGACCTCTGTCCCCGCCATGACCCAGCTCATCGAACAGGTGGTGCGGGTGGCCTGCGTTTACTTGCTGTACCTGATCTGTCTGGAGAAAGGCTTTGCCGTAACCGCTTCCATCGCCGTGATCGGGCTGGCGGTGGGGGAACTGGTCTCCACCTTATACTCCCTGACCGCGCTGGGTTACCATTTCCACCGGAATCCGGTTCAGTCCTCAAGGACAGTCGCCCCGTTCTCACAGCTGCGCAATATTATCACCCTCTCGCTGCCCCTGACCGCCAACCGGGTATTGATCAACCTGCTGCAGAGCGCGGAGGCAATCCTCATACCGGGACAGCTACGACTATTCGGAATGGATAACACCGGAGCCCTCAGTGTGTACGGCGTGCTGACCGGCATGTCCATGCCGCTGATTCTATTCCCCTCCGCCATCACCAACTCCGTCTCCGTGATGCTGCTGCCCGCAGTGGCTGAGGCGCAAGCCAGGAATGACCGCCGCATGATCGCAAGGACCATAGAAAATACGATCAAGTACTGTCTGATTCTCGGGATCATGTGCACCGGCGTATTTCTGGCTTTTGGGGATGAGATGGGGTTGTTTATTTTCAACAATGAGATGGCCGGCAGTTTCATCGTGACTCTGGCCTGGATCTGCCCGTTTCTCTATCTTACCACTACCCTGTTCAGTATTATGAACGGATTGGGCAAAACTACCACCACTTTCCTTTTTAATATGTTCGGGCTGGGGGTACGGATTGCTTTTGTGTTCTTTTGTGTTCCCCGCTATGGGATTCAGGGATACCTGTGGGGCGTTCTGGCCAGCGAGCTTGTGCTGACATTTATGGGAATGTTCGTGCTGAACCGGGAGGCGGCCATGGACTTTCCTTTGCACGACTGGGTGGTGAAACCGGTGATTTCGATTCTTATCGCCATAGGAGGCGGTCTATTGAGTTACTCTGTATTAAAAAAACTTTCGATTCCGTTGGATCTGATCGTTATGGGAATATCAGCAGGGATTATCTGTGTGCTTTATGTGATATTGCTGCTGGCTTTTGGGGCGCTGCATTTGCGGAAGCCTTACTCGGGGGTGAAGGATGGTAAATGATTTATCCGCCCGGACATTTTATTTTATTCCATTCCCGCCACGTATAGCAAATCCATTATTGATACAAAATATCGGTATCAAGAAAAGATAACGGCCTGACCCTCCGTTTCTGCACAGTCTGCACTGCTAAACAATTTATAAAGTAAAAAAATAAGAAAAAGGAAAATGTGACCATGACTTTTGAAGAATTATATCGGGAAGTGTTGAAACAAACTCTGAAACCGGATGGGAAACCGCTGCCGGAGCACGAAGCGGGGCATCTGGACTGCCTGCTCTACCCGGAAAAATATCCGCCGGTGCTGCGTACCGAATCCTGTGAGAAATGTGAGTATGACCAGGCCTGTGAGAAGAGCTGCGTATTTGATGCAATCGTTCCGGGGCCGGATGGAAAGCTGGTCATCGACCCCGATCTGTGTACCGGCTGCGGCGCCTGTATCGAGGCCTGTCATTCGGACAAGCTCACCGCCAGCAGGGATATTCTTCCCGCGTTAAAAGCCGTTCGGGATAAGGGGAAATTAGCCTACGCTTTAGTGGCGCCGGCTTTTCTGGGCCAGTTCAGCGAGGATGTGACGCCCGGAAAGCTGCGAAACGCTTTCAAGGCTCTGGGCTTTGACGGGATGGTGGAAGTGGCTCTCTTTGCGGACATTCTGACCTTAAAGGAAGCGTTAGAGTTCGACAGGAATATTCTTCATGACGGGGATTATCAGCTGACCAGCTGTTGCTGTCCGGTGTGGATCGCCATGATCCGGAAGATTTACCGGGATCTCATGCCCCATGTGCCCGGCGCGGTCTCCCCTATGATCGCCTGCGGCCGCGTGATCAAGAAACTGCACCCGGAAGCGGTTACCGTGTTTATCGGTCCGTGTATCGCCAAGAAAAGCGAGGCCCGGGAACCGGATCTGGCCGGAGCCGTGGATTATGTCCTTACCTTTCAGGAAATCCGGGATGTTTTTGAGGCGGCTGACATCGATCCCGGCGTTCTGCCTGAGAGCGAGAAGGATCACTCCTCCCGGGCAGGCAGGATCTATGCCCACACCGGCGGAGTCAGCGAGGCGGTGAAGTCCACCGTGGAACAGTTAAACCCCCACCGGAATATCGCGGTGCGCACCAGACAGGCCGACGGTGTGCCGGCCTGCCGGGCCATGATTCAACAGCTGGAAAACGGTGAGATCGACGGTAATTTCTTCGAGGGCATGGGCTGTGTGGGCGGCTGCGTGGGCGGCCCCAAAGCGATACTCAACCGGGAAGAGGGACGCAGGCATGTGGAGGCCTACGGCGATGACGCCGCCTATTACACTCCTCTTGAAAATCCCTATGTGATAGAGCTGCTTCATCGGCTTGGATTCGACACGGTGGAGGATCTTCTCCACAAGAGCGATATCTTTACCAGGGATTTTTAAGCTTTTGCCGCACCCTTTGCCGCAGTTCCCTTATTCTTCCGGTGTTAAACCGTTGTCCTCACTCAGAATTACCGGGGCGCAGATACCCGCCTCCCTGTTTTCCGTATTCTGATTGCGAATGACCACGGTGCAGATTCCCGTTTTGCCAAACGCGGCCGGTATCTCCACCTTCATCGCTCCCAAGGTCTGCAAAACCCGCTCTGCCGCTTGTTCATCGTTCAGGTAAACCCAGACCTGGCCTTTGATATCCGGGAAATACAGGTATCTGTTTCCATGGTTCTCCGTTAGGGACAGCCGGGTTTGATAAACCCCGAATTTGTTCAGCTTCCCGGTAAACTCGCTCTGAGGCCTGCCGTGAAACTCGATAGGCTCAAAGCTGTTTCTATCGTTGACATCGGCGCTAAACAGGGTATCCGGCCGCCGGTCAAGAAGCTGGTGATACATCCTCCAGCCTTCCACTACCGTGTCTTTCGCCTCTTCCACATACGGGATATGCGGTATCCGCCGCACCGGAAGGGACACGCTGTCTTCCTTTAATCCCTCCGCCGTGACGCGGATATAAACGGTATCTAAGCCGCAGTTTCGTATCACTGCCTGGGCGTAACCGTGAAACAGTTTCCGGTATGGAGCGGTATCCGGCTCGTGAGAGTTGGGATCTCCGTTGCCGGTGCCGATCAGTTCAGCGCCTCCGCTTATTTCGAAGGATACGGTCTGGTCCGCGTCCGAAACCACATTTCCTTCCTCATCCACCGCACAGACATTAACGACAAGGGCGTCCAAACCATCTCCCCGAAGCTGCGTGCCGCTGGTTTCGATCCGCAGCGCATAAGCCTTCCGGGCCGCCGTAAGCGTATGCTCCGCCACCGGCTTCCCGTCCCTGAATCCTACGGCTTTCAGATTGCCGCTCTCATAGGGAACATGGATCAGTTCCGGTTGGTACCGGTCTGCCGGCTTCCTCTGAACCAGCCGGCCATTTACCGTAATTTCCACTTCCTGACAATTCGATATGATCAGCACCTTCACCGGTTCGCCGGGCATACTCCCCTGTCCCCACGGCGCCGCCAGATGCACCATAGGCTCATTTGTCCAGAATGCCTGATATAAATAACAGGCTTCCTTGGGAAATCCGCAGGAATCGTAGGTTCCGAAGAAGGTTGCCACAGAGGGCCATTCAAAGGGGGTGGGCTCTCCCCGGTAATCAAATCCGGTCCAGATAAAACCGCCCGCCACAAACTGCCGCTCCATGATCCACCGCCACGCGTCCCTGTGCGTATCGCCCCAGGGCGCGCAGGATTCATCATAGCTTGCGATCTTATGACGTTCTTCGTCGTTCTCATATTCACCGCGGACCATGTAGGCGCTGGCCGTCTCAGATCCCACCAGCGGTATATTAGGAAACTTTCGGTGAAACTCATCATAGCGCATCGGGTTGTAGTTGATTCCCACCGCATCCAGAGACAGGGCCGCGCCCTCTTCTTCCAGATAGCCTCCGTTAAAGGCTCCTAACACCGGCCTTGTGGAGTCCATTTCGTGAACCGCCCTTCGAAGCCTGCCCGCCATGCGTCCGCCGCGAAGCGTCCCCTGTAACGGCTCCTCATTGAAAATGGAATACAGGATCACGCTGGGGTGATTCCTGGCATTGCGGATGATCCCCCTCACCTGGGCCAGGGTATCCTCATCGGAGGAAAATGTCCGGTTCTCTTCCATCACCAGCATTCCCAGCCGGTCACAGATGTCCAGGATCTCCGGGTCGGGATTGTGGGCGCACCGGTAAGCATTTGCTCCCAGCTTCTTCAAACGCCGTATCCGGTATTCCTTGAGCGCATAGGGAACCGCCACTCCTGTCCCCGCATGATCCTGATGGCAGCAGAAGCCCCTTAATTTCATATTCTCACCGTTGAGCCAGAATCCGGTGTCTGCATCGAGGCGGATCGTGCGGAAGCCGAATCTTGTATTCAGATAATCCTGTGATTCAAAGCTGGTGTCCGGACTGGTGATCTCATTCGGCCCGGCGGCTTGTTCCCCGTTCGTTACGCTGCAGACCGACCGCACTTCATAGAGGACCGGATTCTCTGTGTTCCAGATATCCGCCTGCTTCACGATGATACTTTGATGATATCGGATTCTCTCATATCCCGGCACAGTCCCGCTCACACAGGGGAGCTCCTGCTTCTTATTCCCATCCAGATACAGGGCCGCCTCAAGCTTCATCTCCCGCTCCTGTCCGAAGCTGTTTTCAACCTCTGTCTCTACGTCCAGTTTCCAGGTACCGTCCGCTTGTTGTTCCGGTTTTACATATACTCCCTGGTATGCGATATGAACCGGGCTTTTTTTGACCATCCAGACATTCCGGTAGATTCCTGCCCCCTCATACCACCAGCCCTCCCAGGCGTCCGCTTCGATCCTGACCGCCAGCAGGTTGACCGCGGGAGCGAAGCAGACCATATCGGTGATATCCACGCAAAAGCTGTTATAGCCATAGAACTGCCGTTTGCACAGCGTACCGTTTATATAGATAAAGGCTTTGCTGCTTAGGCCCTCAAATTCCAAAAGGATCTGCTGATTCCGGTCTTCTTCCGAAAGCCGGAATTTGAGCCGGTACCATCCGGTCCCCCGCTTTTTATAGCCGTGATTCGGGGAGGCCTGTGCATCAAAGGACTTTCCCGTCACCCAGTCATGGGGCAGGCTCACCGGCTTCCAGTCCGAATCATCAAAGGACAGCTCCGCAGGGCCCTTGGCGCCGCCCGCCTTTGTATAATCATAAATATCATCATGCCGTATACCGCACGGCAGATCCTTACAATCCGTCTCCTTGAATTTCCAGCCCCGGTTCAGACACCAGACACCCGGCTGATCTTTATAAAATTTCATGATTTTCCTCCTCAATGGGAATTTCTATCGTCACACAGGTCCCCTCCTGCTCCCTGCTCTGAATCCTAAGACCAAAGCTCTCTCCAAACCGCAGCTTCAGACGTTTATGCACGTTCTGGACACCGATGGACATGTGCTTTCCCTTTTTCCTGTCGATCGGGTCTTCCAGGATATGGCGTACCGTCTCCTCATTCATCCCGATGCCGTTGTCGCTTATCTTAATCAGGATGCTCTCTTTTAACATCCGTCCTGTGATCCGTATCTGCTTCTCCCCCTGCTTTTTTGACAGGCCATGTTCAATTCCGTTTTCAATCAGCGGCAGCATGATATGGCGCGGTACATTTTCATACAGGACTTCTTCTTCCACATCAATGTCTATTTTGAGGGAATCGCCGTAACGGTATTTCTGAATCCGCATATAGGCTTCCACCGCATCCAGCTCTTCCTCGAAGCTGACCAGCTCCTCTTCCCTCAATGAAAAACGCATCAGATAGCCCAGACTCCTTGACACCTCCGCGATATCCGTCTCTTGGTGTAGGTTGGCCAGCCAATGGATCGTGTCCAGCGTGTTATACAGAAAATGGGGATTAATCTGCATTTGCAGCGCCTTGATCTGCGCCTGCTGCTTCAGGCTCTTCTCCTCATACACATCATGGACCAGGCTCTTCATGTCGGTAACCATTTTATTAAAGCTTTTGTGGAGCTGTCCCACCTCGTCATTATATTTCTCCGTGGTATGGATATCAAAATCCCCTTTGGCAAACTGTCCCATCGCATTGGCCAGCTCCTTTACCGGACGGGATATCCCGCGCGCCACCCAGATGCTCAACACAGTAATGACCGCCAGGATCAGTACGAGAAGGCCTATGGTTATTTGCTGCAGATTTCGAAGCTGCTCATTATATTTCTCATCCTCCGAGATGCTGACCAGCATCCAGTCCACGTTTTTTAAAGCAACGGAGCACACCTGCTTATTGACGTCGGCTATCCTGACACGCCGCACCAGGCCGTCCCCCTGCTTATCTGAGAGCAGCTCTATAGAAAAGGGCTCCCCGCCCGAATCCCCCAGCAGGATACCGCCGTCGGAGTTCACCAGAAATATCTGGTCGTTTTTCGTAAACACAATATTTTGGAACACATTTTCAATATATTCCGCATCCACATATAGGATAATATATCCCAAAGGTTTCTGATTCGTAAGACTGTATATCATTTTTCCAACCGGAATCACGGATATTGAGGGATCGGGATCAAACCATACATTCGATCCTTTCGCATCGAAGATAACTCCTTTGGGAAGCTCCAATGGTTCCGGATAGTTGGTATCCTTGGTCACATAGACGGTTCCGTCCAGCCGGTAAAGAAAGGCCGCGCCTATGACGCTTTCCTTTGTAATCTGGCTGATCAGTTTATTTTTAATATCATTACCGACTTCAACCTCCTCATAGGCATCCAGCTTATTTTGATTAACCAGCTTTAACCGCTCCTGGATCTCCCGGTTGGTGGAGATGTCGAATAATACCTTGTCGATGGATTCGATATTATGATCAATATTTTTGCCAATCTGGCTCATAGTATTCTGTATATAATGTCTGGAATTATCAAGTATCAGCGTGGAGGAAGTTTTATAAAAATAGGTGGCTAAGGAAACCACGGAAAGAAAAACCAAACCTATCATTATGACAATCAGCTTGGTCTGGATCGGCAGATTTCCAAAGAAACGTTTTATTTTTTCCAGCGTTCTTTTCATACCTCTCCCCCGCTGTTGCTTCGGATAAATTCCATCAGACTGCCTTCCGATCTGCCCGCACAGCAGCTGCGGTATTCCATCGGCGTTTTGCCAAAGGTCCTGCGGAACATCTGGCTGAAGTAACGCTGGTCGTTGATACCGATCTTTCCGCAGATCGCATAGATCTTCAGGTCCGTGTTGGCCAGCAGTTCTGCCGCTTTGAGCATCCGCATAAGGCCCAGAATCTTTGTAAAATTGTAATTGGTCTCCTTTTTAATCAGCCTGCTCAGATATGTCGTGGAGAAATGCGTATATTCGGCCAGGGAGGTCAGGGTGATTTCGTTCATGTAGTTTTTTTCTATATAGTCCAATATCCATTTGATCCCGCCGTCACCGCCGGCGGAAAACACTTCGTCCCTGGCCTGTTCCATATTTTCCCTGCGTATGCGCGCCGAGTCCTGCCCCAGTTCTTTGACCGCCCGGCGCACCGTCTCCAGGATTTCATCCGGGTTTGACGGCTTCAGCAGATAATCAAACACGCCGGTATTGATGGCCTGTTTCGCGTACTCAAAGGTGCCGTATCCGGACAGCAGGATCAGCTTACAGCTGCGTTCCCCGGAGGCGATCTCTCTGGCCAGCTGAAGACCGTCCAGTCCCGGCATCCGGATATCTGTGATGATAATATCCGGATGGTAATCGGAAATCAGTTTCAAAGCGTCCACCCCATTGTCCGCCACCTTCGTCTTCGTAATCCCCGCCTTCTCCCATGGAAGAGCCATCAGGCCCTGCCGGATAATCATTTCGTCATCGACTATGAGCAATTTCATGAATTTCCCCCCATGCGGGTATCTCACCCGCCAAGCTGCCCGCCCTTTTTCCGGGCGCGCCTATCCTTTCACAGCGCCTGCGATCATGCCGTCTATGATTTTTTCATGCAATATGACATATACGATAATAACCGGAATTACCGTGATCACGATCGCCGCGATCATCCCCACATAATCCGTGGAATAAATCCCCTGAAATTCCGTCAGCCCGATCGGCAGCGGCATTTTCTTTTTATCCGTCAGGAAGATCTGGGAGAACAATAAGTCATTCCAGATATTGATAAAAGAAATAACCGTAACCGTCACAATCCCCGGAACCACCACCGGCGTTACCACTCTGCGAAACGCCTGGAACAGGGAACAGCCGTCTATGATGGCCGCCTCCTCAAGCTCCCTTGGCACGGCTATGAAGAAACCGGTCAGGATAAAGATTGCGGTGGGCAGCGCAAAGGTGATGTGGGGAATGATTACGGCCAGATAGGTGTTGAGTATTCCCATTTTATTAAATATGGAATACAGAGGAATCACGGAACCATAGGCCGGGATCATCAGTCCCAGTAAAAAAATGCTGAGCGTTGTCTTGGAAAGCTTCCATTTCAACCGCGTCACCCCATAGGAAGCCATGACCGACAAAACAATGGTCCCGGCTACAGATATAACGCTTACCACCACAGAGTTCAGGAAATAGATCCCGATCTTGCCGTCGACCACCGCATGCTTATAATTCTCCAGGGTCCATACGTGGGGAAATCCCCAGGTATTCGTAAATAATTCCTCCTGTGTCTTAAAAGAGTTCATAATAAGCCAGAGCAGCGGATAAAGGCAGGCGATCAAAAATAAAACCAATATCATATATTTTAATATAGTCAATACCCTTTGTCTATTCATACTTTCCTCCCGCCTAGTAATCCGTTTTTTTGCCGGAGAATACCAGGTTGATGATCAGCGTCGCGCCGATACACAATACCAGCAGCATGGTGGCGATCGTACTGGAATAACCGAATTTCAAGGCTTTGAATCCCTGGGTAAACATATAGGTGGATAACACCTCACTGGCGTGATTCGGGCCTCCTGAGGTGGTTACGGCCACCAGATCATATAATTTCAGCGATCCGGTTACGATCAGCACCGAATCGATTTTCAGGATAGGCTTCATCAGAGGGAAGGTGATTCTGGTAAACTGCTGCCAGCGGCTGGCGCCGTCTATCGAAGCCGCCTCATACAAAACCGCGTCGATATTCTTCATGCCCGCAAGCTGTATCACCATATGGTATCCCACAAATTGCCACATAGTGACGACGATCAGCGCCGGAATTACCGTCTTCTCATCCGCCAGCCAGATACGGACACTGGATTCCAGGCCTACCGCCTTTAGGAAACCGTTTACCAGTCCAAAGTCCGGGTGGTAGATAAAGGTCCACAGCATTCCGATGGCCGTGCCGCATATAACCGAGGGCATAAAATAAACACTTTGGAACAATCTGCTGCCCTTTATTTTCTGGAATAAAATGTTGGACAACAGCAGTGCCAGCAGCATGTGGGCCGCATAGGACCCGAGTACGAACTTCAGGTTATTGGCTACCGCCTGCCGGAAGAACTGGTCCTGAAACAGGTGAATATAATTTTTCAGCCCCACAAAAGTGGAATCCCCTAATAAATTGGTTTTAAAGAGGCTCAAATAAAGATTATACAGGATCGGAATCAGCCCGAATAATAGATACATGAGGAAAGCCGGTCCCACAAACAATGCAATATATTTTTTTTTGCTGAGGATCTTATCCATCCTTTTTCTCCTTTCCGGTAAAGAGAGCCGGCAATCTGCGGTTCTGACTACAGATTGCCGGCCCATTTCTACCGCCTGTTACTGCTCGGCTTCCTGCTCCGCATATTTTTGCAGTGCCGTGAACTGTTCCTTTGCATCTTTGCCTCCGGCGATGGCCAGAGAGATATTATTAAATTCTCCTCCCACATTTGCCCCGAACTGCCGGTCCATGGGAGTGAGGGCTTTTTTCACCTGTCCCTGGAGCTTCATAATCTGAGCGGTTACCGGATCTACCTTAGATTCGTCGATCTGCAGATTTGTGGCGGAGAGCGCTCCACAGTCCACTATGTATTTTTCCTGGATCTTAGGATCGGATAACAATTTCAGGAACGCCATTGCCGCTTCTTTGTTTTCACACTTTTCGCTGACCGCGAATAACTTCTCCACAGACGCGATATGTACGTCGCCGTATTCCGGGTTCTTTGCCGGAAGCAGGAATACCCCTATATGATCCGTGCCGCCCATCCCCTCGATCACCGCCGACGTATCCCAGGTTCCCATGGGGTACATAGCCGCTTTCTGGCTTGTGAACAGGCTTCTTCCTTCATCATAGGCAAGTCCCAAGAAGCTTTCCGGGAATGCGCCGGCCGTCACCATCTCCTGGAGCAATTCTCCGGTTTCCACATAGCGGGGATCATCCCAGGTGGTTTTGCCGGTTACGATGTCGTCGAACAGTTCCTTGCCCGCGGCTCCGCCGGATAATTCCAGCAGCAGCTGTCCGGGTACCCAAGCATCCTGGCAGGCCATGGAGACCGGAACCACCCCCGCGTCCTTAAAGGTCTTGACCGCATTCATGAACTCCTCCCAGGTCGTGGGGACCTCCACGTTATTATCCATGAACATTTGGGTGTTGTAGTAAACCGGTACAATCGCCTGGCCCATGGGAACCGCATAAATCTGGCTATCAAAAGTAACCGCATCAAAGACACCGTCATTGAAGCGTCCCATCCATTCGCTGTCAGCGTTCAGTCCTTCACTGAGAGAATACACCTTGCCGCTGTTCACATAATCCTCCATGAAGCCAGCCTCCCAGGTGAAGAAGATATCCGTCACATCATTCTGGGTCATAAGGGTAGCGAGCTTTGTCTTATACTGCTCATTTTCATACCACTCCAGCTCGATCTTCGCGTTAAAGTCATTGCCCGCATTGAAAAGATCGGCGGCGGCTGTAACCACATCGGTAAACGCCTGCTCATTGGAGCCACCCACGGCCATGAAGGTAAGAACCGTCTCCGGCTTGTCTTCACCGGCTCCCGTCGCATCCGCGTCATTTCCCTTTTCGGCAGCGTCCGCAGTAGCTTTACCCGTACCGGCCGCCGCATCGTCTGATCCTTTGCAGCCCGCGGCCGTAACCGCCATTGCCACCCCCAGCAAAAGTGCTAATATTTTTCTTTTCATCCCTGTTCCTCCTATACTTGTTTCAATCGATAATGTCATTATAGAAGATTGGCTTTTGGTTATATATGCCTATTTTTATCCGAAATGTTTATTTTTTTGTCATTTATAGACAAAAGTGCAAACAGCATCTTCCTATTCTTTTTATTCCATAGGAACACTTTTCCATAAAATAAAAAAAGCCCCCGGCCGTTTTTGAGAGTCTTTCTCGGGTTGGGGTATGTCCACTGTTCAGGGCCGGTGTGTGTATCGGTGTCCCGGAATGCTCCCTGCAGCCGGATTCTTATGTGTCTCCAGCCGGTTTCTTTTGTGTCTCCCCGGGAGCACGGTGGGCTTGTGCTGGTGACCGCTAAGTGGAATCGGAAAGCCGGGTTCAGGATGACCGGGCCTATTCACCAGAGGCTGTCGCACTAACTT
This sequence comes from Diplocloster agilis, assembly GCF_019042275.1. Classification (GTDB taxonomy): domain Bacteria; phylum Bacillota; class Clostridia; order Lachnospirales; family Lachnospiraceae; genus Diplocloster; species Diplocloster agilis. The sequence continues at coordinate 52,993 of NZ_JAHQCW010000018.1, read as the reverse complement.
AGTGTTCTTCCCGGGGGCTTCGTAGGCCCGCTGCTTAGGGCTTGGAACCGCGGGCGGTATCCGGGGACGCTCCGGGCGGCCGGGGTCTTTTGTATCTCCCTGGGAGCGCATAGGGCGGCTGTGTATCCGCTTTGGGGAATCGGAAAGCCGGGTTCAGGATGACCGGCGGACTTCACGTCCGACGGGCAAGAGCCTCTGAACCGGGAACACATCACGTGTTCCTGGTGAATAGGCTCGGTTCCTGAACCCGGCTTTTCGATTCCCCTTAGCGGATACCAGCGCAAGCCCTCCGCGCTCTCAGGGAGATACAAAAGAACCCGGCCGCCCGGAGCGTCCCTGTATACCGCCCGCGGTTCCAGGCTCTAAGCAGCGGACATGCGAAGCCCCTCAGGAAGAACGCTAAGTTAGCACGCCCGCACCCGCAAGGCAGCGCCGTTTCGCTCTCCTCCCGGCCCTCGCAAAAAAACCGGCCGTTCCCCGCATCAGCGGATTCCGGCCGGATCTATTTATTCTTCCTCTACAGAGATCAATTCTTCCTCGATCTCTTCCAGTTCCTCATAATCTTCAGACAACTCGATATCATCATACTCATCCATATCGCAGTCCAGCTTCACGTTCCGATAACGCTTCATGCCGGTACCCGCGGGGATTAACTTACCGATGATAACATTTTCCTTCAATCCGATCAGCGGATCAACCTTGCCCTTGATCGCCGCCTCGGTCAGAACCTTGGTGGTCTCCTGGAAGGATGCTGCCGACAGGAAGGAATTCGTCGCCAGGGATGCTTTGGTGATACCCAGCATGATCTGCTTGCCTTCCGCGGGCTCTTTGCCCTCTTCCGTCAGCTTCTGGTTCATCTCATCGTAATCCAGCACGTCAACCATGGTACCCGGAAGGAATTCCGCGTCTCCGTTATTCTCGATACGGACCTTCTTAAGCATCTGGCGGACGATGACTTCGATATGCTTATCATTGATTTCCACACCCTGCAGGCGGTAAACTCTTTGTACTTCCTGGATCATATAATCCTGAACCGCGCGGACGCCCTTGATCTTTAACAGGTCGTGGGGATTTACGCTACCTTCGGTCAGCTCATCTCCGGCTTCCAGTTCCTGGCCGTCTGTCACCTTGATTCTGGAACCGTAAGGGATCAGATAGGTTTTGGACTCGCCGGTGTCGTTATTGCTGACGACGATCTCACGTTTCTTCTTGGTATCTTTAATGGTGGCGATGCCTGCGAACTCGGAGATAATCGCGAGGCCCTTCGGCTTTCTGGCCTCGAAAAGCTCCTCGACACGGGGAAGACCCTGTGTGATATCATCACCGGCCACACCGCCCGTATGGAACGTACGCATGGTCAGCTGTGTACCGGGCTCGCCGATGGACTGAGCGGCGATAATACCGACCGCCTCACCGACCTGAACGGCTTCTCCGGTCGCCATGTTGGCGCCGTAGCACTTCGCGCAGATACCGATATGGGATTTACAGGTCAGAATCGTACGGATCTTAACCTTGTCAAGAGGCCGGCCCTTCTCATCCACACCGTTATTCACCACATTGGCTGCCCGTTTGGGCGTAATCATATGGTTTGCTTTTACAATAACATTTCCTTCGGCGTCCACGATGGTTTCCGCAGCGTATCTGCCGGTAATTCTCTCCTGCAGGCTTTCGATCTCTTCCTTACCGTCCATGAACGCTTTTACGAACATGCCCGGGATCTCTTTGCCCTCGCAGCAGTCTACCTCACGGATAATCAGATCCTGGGAGACGTCTACCAGACGTCTGGTCAGGTAACCGGAGTCAGCGGTACGAAGCGCCGTATCGGACAGACCCTTTCTGGCTCCATGGGCGGACATGAAATATTCCAGTACGTCCAGACCTTCACGGAAATTGGACTTGATGGGCAGCTCGATGGTACGTCCGGTCGTATCTGCCATCAGACCACGCATTCCTGCCAGCTGTTTGATCTGCTTATCGGAACCACGGGCTCCGGAGTCGGCCATCATGTAGATATTGTTATACTTATCCAGGCCGGACAGCAGTGCTTCGGTCAGCTGGTCATCTGTATTTTTCCAGGTCTCAACTACTTCTTTGTAACGCTCTTCTTCCGTAATCAGACCACGTTTATAGTTTTTGGTGATCTTATCCACCGTATCCTGCGCTTTTTCGATCAGTTCCGGCTTCTGGGGAGGAACCGTCATGTCGGAGATGGATACCGTCATAGCAGCACGGGTAGAATATTTATATCCCATTGCCTTGATATCATCCAGCACTTCCGCAGTCTTGGTCGCGCCGTGGGTGTTGATAACGCGCTCCAATATCTGTTTTAAGCCTTTTTTGCCTACATGGAAATCCACTTCCAGCTTCAGCTCGTTCTCCGGAATGCTCCGGTCCACAAAGCCCAGATCCTGAGACAGGATCTCATTGAACAGGAAACGGCCCAGGGTCGATTCCACATTGCCGGTGACGATTCTGCCGTCGGGCATCTTCTTCGTCATTCGGACTTTGATCATAGCGTGCAGATCCAGCGCTTTATTTTCATAAGCAAGGATCGCTTCGTTTACATTCTTAAAGCACTTGCCTTCCCCTAACACGCCGGGTCTGTGCTGGGTCAGATAGTAGATCCCGAGCACCATATCCTGAGACGGAACGGCCACAGGACCACCGTCGGAAGGTTTCAGCAGGTTGTTGGGGGAGAGCAGGAGGAAACGGCACTCCGCCTGCGCTTCCACGGACAGGGGCAGATGGACAGCCATCTGGTCGCCGTCGAAGTCCGCGTTGTAAGCGGTACATACAAGGGGATGCAGTTTAATCGCCTTACCCTCTACCAGGATCGGCTCAAATGCCTGGATACCCAGACGGTGCAGCGTAGGAGCACGGTTTAACATAACCGGATGCTCTTTGATGACTTCCTCCAGTACATCCCATACTTCGGGCTGGAGACGTTCCACCATCTTCTTGGCATTTTTTATATTGTGAGAGGTGCCGTTGGACACCAGCTCCTTCATAACGAAAGGTTTGAACAGCTCGATGGCCATTTCTTTGGGCAGACCGCACTGATAGATCTTAAGCTCCGGTCCCACCACGATAACGGAACGCCCGGAGTAGTCTACACGTTTGCCCAGCAGGTTCTGCCGGAAACGTCCGGATTTACCCTTTAACATATCGGACAGAGACTTGAGCGCGCGGTTACCGGGACCGGTTACCGGACGGCCTCTTCTGCCGTTATCGATCAGAGCGTCCACAGCCTCCTGGAGCATTCTCTTCTCATTTCTGACGATGATATCCGGAGCGCCCAGATCCAAAAGTCTTTGCAGACGGTTATTCCGGTTGATAATTCTGCGGTACAGGTCGTTTAAGTCGGAGGTGGCGAAACGGCCGCCATCCAGCTGTACCATAGGACGCAGATCCGGGGGAATTACCGGAATCACTGTCATGATCATCCATTCCGGACGGTTTCCGGATTCCCGGAACGCCTCCACGACTTCCAGTCTCTTGATGATTCTGGCGCGTTTCTGGCCGGTGGACTCCTTTAAGCCTTTCTTCAGGTCGGCGGCTTCTTTTTCCAGATCGATGGCTTCCAGAAGCTCTTTGATCGCTTCCGCGCCCATGCCGACACGGAACTTGCTGCCGTATTTATCCCTGGCCTCCTGGAATTCTTTCTCGGTCAGGACCTGTTTGTACTGCAGATCGGTCTCGCCTTTTTCCAATACGATATAGGAGGCGAAATATAATACTTTTTCCAGCGTTCTGGGTGACAGATCCAGGATCAGTCCCATACGGCTGGGGATTCCTTTAAAGTACCAGATATGAGACACGGGAGCCGCCAGCTCGATGTGGCCCATACGCTCGCGGCGGACGGATGCTTTGGTTACCTCAACACCGCATCGGTCGCAGACAACGCCTTTGTATCTGATTTTCTTGTATTTACCACAATGGCACTCCCAGTCTTTGCTGGGCCCGAAAATTCTTTCACAAAACAAGCCGTCTTTTTCCGGTTTCAATGTTCTGTAATTGATTGTTTCCGGTTTTTTCACTTCACCTCTGGACCATTCCCGGATCTTCTCGGGAGACGCTAATCCGATTCGAATCGCATCAAAGGTCATCGGTTGATATGCTTCACTGCTTGTCGTTTCCGGCATTTATGGGTACCTCCTTCTATTCTTCGTCAAGGATTTCGTCGATTTCGAACAGTTCTTCTTCATCCTCTTCCTCTTCCTCGACGTCTACCAGCTCTCCATCATCAAATTCCTGCTTGCTGAATCCGTACTCGCCTAAGGATTCATTGGCAGCGGGCTCAAATCCGTTGTCGCCTTCAATGATTGAATGCAAATCTGTCTCACCGTACTCGGTGCTTTCCATAATCTCCACTTCGGTCTTGTCATCGCGCAGTACGCGGACATCCAGGCCCAGGGACTGCAGCTCTTTTAACAGAACCTTGAAGGACTCCGGAATTCCGGGTTCAGGGATGTTGTCGCCCTTGATGATCGCTTCGTAAGTCTTCACACGGCCTACCACATCATCCGACTTCACAGTCAGGATTTCCTGCAGGGTATAGGAGGCGCCATATGCTTCCAGCGCCCAAACTTCCATCTCACCGAAACGCTGTCCGCCGAACTGAGCTTTTCCGCCCAGAGGCTGCTGCGTAACCAGGGAGTAAGGGCCTGTGGAACGGGCATGGATCTTATCGTCTACCAGGTGATGGAGCTTCAGGTAGTGCATGTGTCCGATCGTTACCGCACTGTCGAAGAATTCACCGGTCCGGCCGTCCCGCAGACGGACTTTACCGTCTCTGGAGATCGGAACACCTTTCCACTCGCTCCTGTGAGCGCGGTTTTCATAGAGATAATCCAGCACATCCGGCAAAAGCTCATCTCCATGCTTCTCCTTAAACTCATCCCAGCTCAGATTGACATAGTCATTGGCCAGTTCCAGCGTATCCATAATATCATTTTCATTCGCTCCGTCGAATACTGGCGTCGCGATCTTGAATCCCAGCGCTTTTGCGGCCAGGCTTAAATGGATCTCCAAAACCTGTCCGATGTTCATACGGGAAGGCACGCCCAGAGGGTTCAATACGATGTCCAAGGGGCGTCCGTTGGGCAGGAAAGGCATATCCTCCACCGGAAGTATACGGGAAACCACACCCTTGTTACCGTGACGGCCTGCCATCTTATCGCCGACGGAGATCTTTCTCTTCTGCGCGATGTAAATCCGCACCGCCTGATTCACTCCCGGAGATAATTCATCGCCGTTTTCTCTGGTAAATACCTTGGCATCCACAACGATACCGTACTCGCCGTGGGGAACCTTCAGGGAAGTATCCCTGACTTCTCTTGCTTTCTCACCGAAGATCGCCCGCAGAAGCCGTTCCTCAGCGGTCAGCTCGGTCTCTCCCTTAGGGGTAACCTTACCGACCAGGATATCTCCCGCACGTACCTCGGCGCCGATCCGGATAATACCTCTCTCATCCAGATCCTTTAACGCATCATCGCCGACGCCCGGAACATCTCTGGTGATCTCTTCCGGCCCCAGCTTTGTATCTCTGGCTTCCGCCTCATATTCTTCGATATGGACAGAAGTATATACATCTTCCTGTACCAGACGCTCGCTCAACAGGACGGCGTCCTCGTAGTTATAACCTTCCCAGGTCATGAATCCAATCAGCGGATTCTTGCCCAGCGCGATTTCTCCATTGTTGGTGGACGGTCCGTCCGCCAGGATATCCCCTACTTCTACCCGGTCACCCTTGAATACCACGGGTCTTTGGTTATAGCAGTTACTCTGGTTACTTCTGGAGAATTTGGTCAGATGATAGACATCTCTGGTCCCATCATCGCATTTTACCACCACTTCGTTGGAAACAGAGCGCTCCACCACGCCGGCATGCTTCGCGATCGCGCAGACACCGGAGTCGGCCGCCGTCTTAGCTTCCATACCGGTACCCACGATCGGGGCTTCCGTAGTCAGCAGCGGCACCGCCTGACGCTGCATGTTGGAACCCATCAGCGCACGGTTAGCATCATCATTTTCCAGGAAAGGGATCAGCGCGGTAGCCACGGAGAATACCATCTTCGGGGATACGTCCATGTAATCGAACATGCTTCTCTCGTATTCCTGCGTCTCCTCGCGGTAACGGCCGGATACCGACTTATGGATGAAATGTCCGTCGGCGTCCAGAGGCTCATTGGCCTGCGCCACATGGTAATTGTCCTCCTCGTCCGCGGTCATGTAGACTACTTCCTCGGTGACGATGGGGTTCTGCTTGTCGCTCTTATCGATTTTCCGGTAAGGAGCTTCGATAAAACCATATTCATTAATTCTTGCATAGGTTGCAAGAGAGTTGATCAATCCGATGTTCGGACCTTCAGGCGTCTCGATGGGGCACATTCTTCCGTAATGGGAATAGTGTACGTCACGGACCTCAAATCCGGCACGGTCTCTGGAAAGGCCGCCCGGCCCCAATGCAGACAGACGTCTCTTATGAGTCAGCTCACCCAGCGGGTTATTCTGATCCATGAACTGGGACAGCTGGGAACTTCCGAAGAATTCCTTCACAGACGCGGTCACCGGTTTGATATTGATTAAGGACTGGGGAGAGATCCCCTCCAGATCCTGGGTCGTCATACGCTCCCGCACCACACGTTCCAGTCTGGACAGACCGATCCGGTACTGGTTCTGAAGCAGCTCGCCCACGGCGCGGATACGACGGTTGCCCAAATGGTCGATATCGTCGTCATTTCCGAAGCCATGCTCCAGATGCATATTGTAATTGATGGAAGCCAGGATATCCTCCTTCGTAATGTGCTTCGGAATCAGTTCATGCACATTCTTGCGGATCGCTTCCTTAATATCTTCCAAATCGCTATTTTCTTCCAGTATTTTTTTCAATACCGGGTAGTATACTAATTCTGTAATTCCTACTTCTTTCGGTTTTACATCCACAAAATTGGTGATGTCCACCATCATATTGGAGAGGATTTTTACATTGCGCTCTTCCCCCTGCATCCACACGAAGGGAACCGCGGCATTCTGGATATCGTCCGCCAGGCTGCGGGTAACTTCCATGCCGGCTTCCGCCAGAATCTCTCCGGTGTTGACATCCACTACATCCTCAGCCAGAACCTTTCCTCTGATCCGGTTTTTGAGCGCCAGCTTTTTATTGAATTTATATCTGCCGACTTTCGCCAGGTCGTATCTTCTGGGGTCGAAGAACATACTGGTGATAAGGCTTTCTGCGCTTTCAACAGCCAGGGGTTCGCCGGGACGGATCTTTTTGTATAACTCTAAGAGACCCTCCTGATAATTTTCAGCAGTATCTTTCGTCAATGTAGCCAATATTTTCGGTTCCTCACCGAACAGATCTATAATCTCCGCATTGGTGCCGAATCCCAGCGCACGCACCAGTACGGTTACGGGCACCTTTCTGGTTCTGTCCACGCGGACATAGAAAACATCATTGGAGTCTGTCTCATATTCCAGCCATGCTCCACGGTTGGGAATCACAGTGGCAGAATACAGTCTTTTTCCGATCTTATCGTGACCGATCGCATAGTAAATGCCGGGAGAACGAACCAACTGGCTGACAATAACACGTTCCGCTCCATTGATAATGAAGGTTCCGTTTTCTGTCATGAGAGGAAGATCACCCATGAAAATCTCATGCTCGTTGATCTCGTCGTTCTCTTTATTATAGAGTCGCACGCGGACCTTTAAGGGCGCCGCATAAGTAGCATCCCGCTCTTTGCACTCTTCGATGGAATATTTCACATCGTCTTCGCACAAAACGAAATCTACGAATTCCAAGCTCAACTGACCGCTGTAATCAGCGATTGGAGAGATGTCTTCAAAAACTTCTTTCAGACCTTCGTCCAGAAACCATTGGTAAGAGTCCTTCTGAACTTCAATGAGGTTGGGCATTTCCAGAACTTCTTTTTGTTTTGAATAGCTCATCCGGACGTTCCTGCCGCTTTGCATCGGACGTATTCTGTTTTTCTCCATTGACGTTTCACCCCTTGCTTATTTTTAAATGCCTGTTTTCCTGGTACTACCAATACACCTCCAAAAGGGCATAGAGATAGAAGGCATATGTCACCACAATAGTGCATTTTTCATGATAACACAGGGAATTTTTTGTGTCAAGCTTTATTTTTATAATTTTTCAAACCTGTTTTTGCTCTTAATTCCCGTCGGCCGGCTCCGTCTTCCGCCTGATTTTATGGCGTTTTCATCTCTGGACGGAATATGGCCATAGTATTTCTTCTATTTAAAAGATGATAGACAAAAAACCGGATTCACATACCTGTAAACGGTAATTTCTATACCGGCGAAGTTTAAGGAAATGTTTCTATCTGCGCTATTCCCTATATTGTTTTGGAGTTCACAATCTATCGTGTTCTATGATAAAATAAGGAGAACTTTCCCATGACGCTGTACGATATCCCGGATATCTTCGGTGATGCTTCATGAAAGGAGACAAAACATGCAGCCCAGAATGCAAAAATTCCCTCTCAGTATGGATGAAATGAAAACCTTACTTTCAGAAGAGCTTGTAGGGCGTTTAACCACGCTCTGTGACGACGGCTATCCTTACACGGCTCCTGTGCACTTTCTCTACTACGAAAATGCCATCTATCTTCACGGCCGTTCCCAGGGGCAGAAGCTCGATCATATCAACCGGAATCCTAAAGTCTGCTTCGAGATCGACCGGCTGGACGCGCTTTTGACCAGCAGCATCCCCACGCCCTGCAAAGCAGATACTGCCTATCAAAGCGTCATTATAACCGGCGATGCGCAGATCGTTGATTCCTACAGCCTGAAACGCGAGATACTCTGCCGGCTGGCCGCAAAATATATCGAACATATGCCGGAGGCTCCCATACCGGATGCGGCCGTTAAAAACACCGGCATCATCCGGATTACCATCCGGACGATGACCGGCAAGTACCACTCCGCTTAATCATTCTGGGACATGTCCATTTCGGTTCGGGACATGTCCATTTCGGTTTGGGACATGTCCATTCCGGTTTGGGACATGTCCATTCCGGTTTGGGACATGTCCATTCCGGTTTGGGACATGTCCGTTTCAGTTTGGGACATGTCCATTCCGTGTCCTTTTCGGTTTGGGACATGTCCCCCTTGTTCATCAGACCAACTTTATTGTGTAACCATGCTCTCTGGCATAGGACTCTGCAAAGGAGCCTGAGTGGCAGCAGATAGTCAGATAAGATCTGCAACCCAGAAACGCATTATTTCCGATCTCCCTCACGCTGTCCGGGATCGTAATATTACTCAAGCCTGTGCAGTTTTTAAAAGTCTCCCAAGAGATACTCCGAACACCCTCGGGGATCTCGATTGTTCCCAGCGCTTTACAATTACTGAAGGCCGAATGCCCGATCTCCCTCACACTGTCGGGAAGTTTAATATCTCTCACCCCCCAGGTGCAGCCGGAGAATGCGGAGGCTCCGATCACGCGGATACCTTCAGGGAGGGAAATAGATTTCAGCATTCTGCACATCGCAAAGGCGGACTCTCCAATTATTTGAGTTCCCCTTTGAATGGCGACATTTTCCAGATATTCACAGGCATAAAAGGCCTGTGCGCCTAATTCTGTCACTCCTGCCGGAATGTTAATCTTACCAAGTCTGGCGCATCCGGCAAAAGCGCGGGCTCCAATGGTTTTAACGCTGTCCGGGATCGTAACGTCCCGCAGACTTTTACAGTCTTCAAAAGCCATATTTCCTATAGAAATCAGTCCGTCCGGCAGATCGACCGACCACAGATCGACACAGTGTTCAAAGGCGGACTTTCTAATATGGCGCAATCCTTTCGGCAGCTGTACCGAAGTCGGGCTGGGTGGGTTCTTCGCGAACAGATTCCCCAATGTCCCCTTCACCGTATTGGATAGAAAATAATTAAAGGCTTCCTCCCCAATCTCCGTAAACCCATCCGGTACAATGATGGCCATCTTGCCGGAAAACATCTGTTTTGCCAGGTCTTTAGTCAATATACCATTAGACGGACGGGCAGCAGCTATCGGCCTATGAAAGGACTGTGTCTGTTTTACTGTGGCGGCCGCTTTTACTGAGTGCTGTCCGATTTCCGTGTCCGGCCGTTTCTCAACCTGATTCTCATCCCAATTTTCATCCCGCTTCCCGACCGGTTTTCCAGGAGCTTCCACCGCCTCCCGCAGCAGTCCGTATACCATCCCCACGGCTACGGTATCCTGGGGCTTTCCGCTGATCCTGATCCGGGACGGTTCCGCCTGGATCTTTGGCAGAGAAACCTCACCCAAATTCACCGCTTTTCCCGTCAGAATCTCCGGTATAAAGTACCACTGGCTGTGCCCGCCTGTCAGCAGCACCAGGTCGATCCCCTCTCCGCCTGGAAAATCCGCATCCGCCTTCGACGCTTCCTGCAGGCATCCATTGATCAGCACCGCAAAGTTTTTTAAATACCCGCCCGCTGTCTTTTCCAGCTCTGTGCGGCTGATCGCCGGGGAGAAGTCCGGCAATAACGGGTAGGGGTTCTTCACCGCTTCAAAATATGGAACCTCCCTTCCCCTCTTTAGGCTCCGGGATACCGTCACCTCCTTCCAGGTCTTTACTGCTTCGATATACTTCTCTCTGAAATGATCCGCAAAATAGGCGGGGACGATATCGCCGTGTTTTTTCAAATAGTCCTCCACATATCCGCACAGGATCCCGTCGATCTCTTTCCCTCCGAAATAGATGGGCGTCTTGTCATCCGGCCAGGTCGTGATAATCTCTGTGCGCCCTTTCTCATACCGGCAGACCGCCAAGTCCGTCGTCCCCGCTCCCATATCCGCGAACAGCAGATAGGACGGCCCCTCCTCACGCAATAGCTTCTGTTCCCGCAGGTCCTTTTCCCCCTGCACCATCAAAGCCTTGACCGCCGCCTCCGGTTCCGTGATCCCCCGCACATTGCGGAAGCCGGCTTCTGTAGCCACCGAAATCATGAATTCCCGCTCAGCCGGCCCGTATTTCGCCGGGTAACTCACATAGACAATCTCCTCGTCCCCGCTGTCCCCTAACTGCAGAATCTGCTGGCGGTACTGCCGGTAGAGATATTCAAAGAACCGGCTCGTCAGCCAGCGTGCCCGGTTTCGGGTCTCCTTGTCACTGCTTTCCAGCTCTGTCTTAAAGTTTCTCCAGGTTCTCATTCCCGGCTGCTCACTGGCCGCGAAGCGGCCAAACTCATAATCCTCGTCAGGAAGCTTAAGTTCCGGTACAATCACCACATCCTCCGGGATCTGCACCAGGGTGGGAACGCTTTCGTACCCGTCAAAGATAACATTGGAAATCGCCAGCCTGTCTCCCAGCGGAAGTCCGCTCTGTTCATACCGTTTTACCCGCACCACAGACGTACTGGTGCCAAAATCAATTCCAACAACCCTCTTTGCGCCCATTTAGACATCACCTAACCTTATTTAATATTTGTCTGCATTAACCTTCTCATTACCTGCATTAACCTTCTTATTGCCTTAGTATTATACTGCCTTATAATACCGTTTTCCCGCTATCCCTTTATGTGGCCTGTTAAATTATTCTTATCTTAACAGCTAGAATGGCTATTATCTGCATGCGGCACTTTTTACCTCTCAAATGGCAAAATAACTCTCCCGGATAGCCCGGGTATATTTTTATTATAATCCGCAGCGTGTTAAAAGCAATGAATACTTCCGGCGCGTCATGGGCAAATTCCCCTCTACAGAAAAACCCCGGCAGTATCCCGCCGGGGTTCTAATACGCAAATAATTATTTAAGGGTAACTTTCGCGCCTTCCGCTTCCAGTTTCGCTTTGATTTCTTCAGACTCTTCTTTGGAAGCAGCCTCTTTTACTACCTTGGGAGCGTTGTCAACCAGGTCTTTTGCTTCTTTCAGGCCCAGACCGGTTACTTCACGAACAACTTTGATAACCTTAACTTTGTTCGGTCCGATTTCGGTTAACTCTACGTCGAACTCAGTTTTCTCCTCTGCTGCTGCGCCTGCGTCTCCGCCTGCTGCTGCAACCACAACACCTGCTGCTGCGGATACACCAAATTCTTCTTCACAAGCTTTTACTAATTCATTTAATTCCAGTACGGATAACTCTTTGATCGCTTCGATAAATTCAGCGGTAGTCATTTTTGCCATTTTTATTCCCTCCATTATTTTATGATATTAAGCTTATTTTTACTGATCCTGCCATGGCGGCAGTTCTTCTTACTCTTTCACTTCTGTGAATGCAAGTCCATTTCTCACCGGTATCTATACAATATACTGCATACGCCCGGTTTGTTCCCGATTATTCAGCTGCAGGAGCTTCAGCCGCGGGAGCTTCGGGAGCTTCGGCTGCTGCCTCTGCCGCAGGTTCTTCCGCTTTTACTTCCGCGTCAGCGGGAGCTGCTTCTGCGCCGCCTGCTTTCGCAATCTGATCAATAACACGGGCAAAGTTTGCGATAGGAGACTGGATACTTCCAAGGAATTTTGCCAGCAGTTCGTCTCTGGACGGAACCTTGGCAACCTCTTCGATGCCTGCTGCATCATAATAAGTACCTTCTACTACGCCTGCTTTTAATTCCAGCTTCGGAGCAGTCTTTGCAAATTTTGACAATACTCTTGCGGGAGCAGTCGCATCTGTGGTAGAGATCGCGATCGCGCTGGGTCCTTCCAGATTGGGGGCCAGGCTTTCGAAATCCGTTCCCTTGAACGCAAAGTTCATCATGGTGTTCTTATATACTTTATAAGTAACGCCTGCTTCTCTTAACTCTTTACGCAGTCTGGTGTCTTCTTCTACCGTCAAACCACGGTAGTCGACCAGTACAACCGACTGTGCGTCTTTGATCTGCCCTGCAATTTCTTCGATTACGGGTTGTTTTAACTCAACTTTTGCCATTGAACGTGTGCACCTCCTTATAGATTTTTACTGCCGTCTTCTCGAATAAGAAAAGGCCTCTCTGTCCTTAGACAAAAGAGGCCCAAATTCATTCTAATCATTAGAAATCATTCTCCTCGGCAGGTGGTTGCCCTTACGCCTTACGGCACCTGCTGTCTTCGGCAGTGATTGCTTTGCTAGTATAGCATTATTTATATAGGATGTCAACTGCGATTTAAGCTAACTTCGCGGTGTTCAGTTTGATTCCAGGTCCCATGGTGGAAGTCATGGTAACGCTCTTTAAGAACTGACCTTTTAATGCGCTCGGTTTCGCTTTTACAACTGCATCCATCAGCGTCTGGAAGTTGTCTGCTAACTGATCTTCTGAGAAAGAAGCTTTCCCAATCGGCACGTGGATAATGTTGGTCTTATCCAAACGGTATTCAATCTTACCTGCTTTGATATCCTGTACGGCTTTGGTAACGTCCATAGTAACCGTACCGGCTTTCGGGTTGGGCATTAAACCTTTCGGTCCAAGTACACGGCCCAGACGGCCTACGATACCCATCATGTCCGGAGTAGCGACAACTACGTCGAAATCGAACCAGCCTTCATTCTGAATCTTCGGGATCAGTTCGTCTCCGCCTACGAATTCTGCGCCTGCTGCGCGTGCTTCGTCTGCTTTTTCGTTCTTGGCAAATACCAGAACACGAACCTGTTTTCCGGTTCCATGAGGCAGTACAACCGCTCCACGGATCTGCTGGTCTGCGTGACGTCCGTCACAACCGGTCTTGATGTGAACTTCGATGGTCTCGTCAAATTTTGCAACTGCGGATTTCTTTACCAGAGAAATCGCATCTGCGGTATCATATTGTACACTGCGGTCTACTAATTTCGCAGCTTCCTGATATCTTTTTCCTCGTTTCATTCCAATAACCTCCTAGTGGTAGTATCGGGAGTTCGGGTCCATGCCCTTACCCTCCCACGTGATAAGTTTACTTCTCAATTGACGGGTATGCCTACTCTTCAACTGTGATTCCCATACTGCGGGCTGTTCCTGCGATCATGCTCATAGCTGCTTCTATGCTTGCTGCATTTAAGTCAGGCATCTTCATTTCCGCAATTTCCTGAAGCTTTGCTTTGGAGATGGTAGCTACTTTCGTCTTATTCGGTACAGCGGAACCGGATTTCAGATTGCAGGCTTTCTTAAGCAATACTGCTGCCGGGGGAGTCTTCGTGATGAAGCTGAAGCTTCTGTCGGCATATACGGTAATCACTACCGGAATGATCAAATCACCCTTATCCGCAGTTCTCGCATTGAATTCCTTTGTGAACTGTACAATATTAACACCGTGCTGTCCAAGAGCAGGACCAACCGGCGGAGCCGGGGTAGCTTTTCCGGCAGGAATCTGCAATTTAATATAACCTGTTACTTTTTTTGCCATGTCAGGCACCTCCTAAAATTGTGGTATTATCGGGAGCAGCGGCACATGCCCTTACCCTCCCACGATCTGGCCGAAACCAGACCCTGTCTGCTGTTACATCTTTTTCACATCTGTGAAACTGATCTCCACCGGGGTTTCCCGGCCAAAAAGTTCCACGTTGATGATCACGCTTTGTTTGCTGTGGTTCATGGACTGGATGACACCAACCGTATCCTTCCACACTCCGCCGATGACGATAATCGTATCGCCCTCCGTAAAGTCCACAAGCACATCCTCCGACTTGATCCCCAAAGGCCGCATCTCTACGTCAGTGAGCGGTACAGGCTTCGAGCCAGGGCCGACAAATCCGGTTACTCCTCTGGTATTACGGACTACATACCACGTATCATCGTTCATTATCATGTTGATGAGCACATAGCCCGGAAACATCTTCTTTTGTACCGACTTCTTAGCACCGTTTTTGACTTCAACTACATCCTGCATGGGAACCCGGACTTCCAGAATCTGGTCCTCCAGATGCCGGTTTTCAATGGTCTTTTCAATGTTGGCTTTTACCTTGTTCTCATACCCGGAATAGGTATGCACAACGTACCAGTTTGCTTCTGACATAAAATCACCCTTGTCCTTACTTTACTAGGAAATCCACACCGTACCGGATAATTAAATCCAGGCCCGCGATAACTAATCCCAGGACGACTGATACGGATACAACCGCAGCGGTCTGTTTCATAAGTGATTGTTTGTCCGGCCAAATGATTTTTTTGAATTCTGCTTTCAATCCTTTGAACCAGCTCTTCTTCGGAGCTTTGTCCTTCTTATCGGACTTTTCTGTTTTTACAGGCTTTTCCGCCGGAGCGGTGTTTTCTGTATTTGCAGTATCTCCCATGATCTCACTTCCTTTTTTCGTTTTACCCAGGATTATTTGGTTTCCTTGTGTAACGTATGCGCCTTACAGAATTTACAGTATTTCTTCGTTTCCATTCTGTCGGGATGGTTCTTCTTTTCTTTTGTCATGTGGTAATTACGTTGTTTACACTCCGTACATGCCAATGTGATCTTAACGCGCACAACTTCCACCTCCACTTAATTTCGTTTTTTAGGCATAAAAAAAAAGCCTCTACTTCCATTCGCTAGTATACTATAGCACATACGGAAGGAATTCGTCAAGGCTTTTTCTTACGGAACAATCCGAATAATCAATCATTAATCAATCCTAATGAATTTATCACAAATTGTAGTATGGCTCTATTCCTGATTTGATTTCATAGCCTTTTTGGTTTCGTACATAAGTTGGTCGGCGCGGCGGTAAACCTCGGTCAGTGTTTGGTCCCGGGAAGGGTCATATTGCGCGGAACCTGTAGCTATGGACAGCTGAATTTCATTTTTTTGGTTATCCTGGTCCAGATAGGTATGGATCTTGCTAAGGATCATACGGACCTGGGCCGGGAGCTGGTCAGCCGGACCGTTAAGGAGAATCACGAATTCGTCCCCGCCCGTCCGGTAGGCAGAATGGGATTTTCCCACCGCATACCTGATCGCTTCTGCGGCGCGGCGTATGTAATCGTCTCCGGCAGTGTGGCCATATGTGTCGTTAATCTCTTTGAGGCTGTTCAGGTCCATACAGATAAATGCCAGGCTCTGCCCGCGCATCCGTGTCGACAGATTGGAAATGTCTATCTCGAAGGAGTTCCTGTTTTTCAGCCCCGTAAGGTAGTCTGTGTTGGCAAAATCTTTATATAAAGGATTGGAAATCCTTTTAAATATCCTGACGGATACGGCAGCGGAGATCAGGCAGATCAAAAGGACGATGAACGGGGCTGTTATGCGCAGCGTTCTATATGTGTGGTACTGGCTGTAGGCGTCGAATTCGATGCCCAGAACGCCTACTACCTTATTATTGTCATGGACCGGGTAGTAGCACACGAAGATATCGCCCCAGCCGGTGTGCTTGATGTCGTCCGGATAGACGATCCGGTCCTGGAGGGCGGTTTCCATCTCCGCCCATATCTCATGCTCGATGGGGTCCCCCGGATTCCGAAAATCGGGACTGTCATAGCTTAAACCGTCCACAATGTAGATAAGGTCCCCGGAATTTGTCTTTTTCGCCGTGTACAGATACATGACGCCTGTGGCCGCTTTTACATTTTCCAGTTTTTCTTTCATGCTTTTATAACTGGGATTTTCACGGCCATTGTAGTCTTCTATTTCGTAAAATGTGCTTTTGTCCAGATCTTGTTCTACATATTGATAGATGGAATCCGAACGTTTCTCCAGAGAGCGGATCATGCCATCATAGGTGGCGCGGTATCCGATCATGAAGATCATCCCACTGGCGATCAGCACCAATATGGCAGTGTATATACAGACCTGGACGTCCACCCGGTTCCATTTGTCTTTTCTCTTATTTCCCATATCATCGGCCCTTTAGACACACAACCGCCCCGCACACTTACGCCGGTATGTGTGCAGGGCCATATAACGTTTGTTATCCTTGCGCGCTTTACGTTTCTGTTCTATCCTTTATTCCGCAGCCGGATACTCAAAGCAGAGCAGCCGGTACGGAGCCTCGTCCTCTTCGATCTCCGGGAATCTTCCCATATCCTCGTAAAACCGGTTGTCGGTGTTGTCGTCGTTACACATGGATACTTCACCGATCAGGACATCCCCGGTTCCGGGCATGATATCAAAGTCGTGATACTGGTGGGGCCAGATCGTAATACTCTCTCCGGGCTTTAA
The DNA here is from genome assembly GCF_019042275.1 of Diplocloster agilis. Taxonomy (GTDB): domain Bacteria; phylum Bacillota; class Clostridia; order Lachnospirales; family Lachnospiraceae; genus Diplocloster; species Diplocloster agilis. Next base: position 35,936 of record NZ_JAHQCW010000018.1, on the reverse strand, counting down.
TTCAACCCCGGTTCCCGCCGGTGCGGTGTAGGAACGTCCGTCCGCGTTGATGAGTACATCACTGGTATCCAGTTCGCCGTCTTTGTCATTGTACATATGGATAATCAGTGTGCCGCCGCCGCGGTTGATGATATCCTCGGATTTGATCCAGTGGAAATGCATGGGGGAGTGCTGTCCCTCTTTTAACATAAGAAGCTTTTCCGCGTAGACCTTTTTATATTTGGGATTGTTCTGATTTCCGTTTCGGATGGTCACCAGGGCGAATCCTACCTTTTCCCAATCGCCCAGGCCGTAGTCCGTAATATCCCAGCCCAGCATATTATCGCGGATCTCGTCGTATTCGTGTCCTTTGGTCTTCCACTCTTCCGGCGTCCAATTACAGAAGGGCGGCAGATGGAACCCGTTGTCCTTGGCTAATTTTTCCATGTAGCGGATGATTTCGTTTATCTCTGAGCGTTTCATTTTCTTATTCCCCTTTTCTGGAATTTTATGTACCTGTTATAATACTTTTACTAATTAAAATAAATAGAACTGTTATTTTTTATCATATCATAGTCTACCTTTTTCTGCCATACTTATCTTCTCTAGGTTTCCCTTATCCTCGTCCGCCTTTTGAAGGTTAGACGGAACATAATTACACATGCTGATACTTCGATAGGAATAGGCAGCCTGCATTCTTTTAATGGAAGCAGGCTGCCTGTTTTTTTGAGCGGTTAAAGGAGGTATTTAGATGAGTTTGGATGGGGTTTGTGGAGTTTATGGGCTTTTCGTTGAGTATGTTATGAGTTTGGTCCCTTTCGATTTTCTTTTGGTTTCTGGTTGTTGTTAATGAAATCGTATTCGGAATTTCTGTAGTAATATTTGATGAAGATTATGCCCAGTATGCTTACTATGGTTGTCAGGATTCCGCCTTCTATACCGAATCCTCCTCCGTTCAGGAGGTTGTTCTGGGTGAATTCGGTGGTGATGAATCCGGGAACGTTGAGGCCGCTGACCGGCATGCCGTAGATGATGCCCTGAAAGGTGTTCCAGGTGAAATGATATCCGATACACATCCATATGTTGCCGGATTTGATGTACATGTAGGAGAAAAGGATTCCGAAAATTATGATATTTGTTACGGAGAGCAGGGTTACATTCGGGTTCGATAGATGAATCAGGCCAAAGATGACGGATGGCACCAGCAGGATGATATAGATGTTCCGGGTTCGCCTCAGGGTGCTCATGATAAAGCCCCGGGTTAGGATCTCTTCTCCAAATGCTACCAGGATAAAGATCAGGATCCATATGATTGCCGGTCCTGTGATACGGGGTACCCATGAAACTACATGGCCTCCGCCGACCGTTATCGTGATAAGAAATACGATTGTACAGGAGATTATGCCCAGCAACATCCCTGCCCGGCAGTCTTTTTTGGGAGTCCCCGCGGTAGTCAGGCCTAATTCACGGGTCGGACGTTTCATGATATTTCTCCACATGATGATGGGGACCAGTATCAGCACAGCTTCGGTTATGATTTGTAATAGGATCGGCAATGCTGTGCTGTCGATCCAGCCCGCGAACTGTGATAGCTCTCCCGTGGCCGCGTTGATGTCTCCTGTGGAGGTCAGGATTTTTCTTAGGGTTTCGATCAATAGGTAGCTTAGGGCATACATGATGAGGTTGTATGCAGCCATTACAGCCAGAATAAGCCACCCGGATCGTACCTGCCCATACTTGTTCTTTATCAGCTTGTTGTTCCATACTTTTTTCATGTAATGCCTTCTCTCTTCATATTTGCCATTAATACTGGTGGTTTTTGCGGCACTTGCTTATATTGCTAACACGCAGATTAAATAGCAGCGCCCGAAAAAATCTAACTGACATTTTTTTATGCATCGCACGTAATTGCCTAAAATGCGGGCACTGAGTGTTCATAGCTATATAAAAATAGCTATCCTCTACCTGCATAGAGGATAGCGCATAACTATAAATTATGTAGTTATCCGAAGCGCAATCATCAGACCGGAATATGTCTTTTGATTATTTCTAAGTAAATTATACACAGGGTACTTGATTTTATCAAGTACCCTGTTGATTTTTGCAGCCATTCGCACTGGCTTAGTCAATGGATTGCCCCATAGGCTTCTTCTGCCATAACCGGTATCTGGGCGGCTATCCTGTTCACCGCCGCAAGGCGCTCCTGGGTAAAATGGTCATAATGTATGCCGACTATCACAACACATTTTCTGTTTAATTCCGCCGCTACTTCCCGGGCCACGGAAGACGCGACGATGTCATCCTTGTGCCCGGAATATGTGTAGACGGAAACGGTGGCGGATGTCTGTCCGCTTCCGGTCAGGCTGGGCCTGGGCTCCGCCATGGCTATGCTGCCTATGTGCCCCCGGTCGCCTCCATAGAACCGGATGCAGAGATCTTCTCCCATCCACTGTATCTCTATTTTCAGCTGTTCTTCTTCATATCGAAATTCTGCTTGCGGCATGCGTCTTCTCCTATGCTTGTGTTTTATGCTTGTGTTGTGTGCTTATGTTGTATTGTATGTTTATCCCTGGACAGGGCCTTGCCAGCCATGAAATTTTTCATAGGTCATTCCGAACTGCATCAGCACTTTTCCTGTGATGTGATCTAACTGCGCCCTCATCGAGGTATCTTTCATGTAAAAACTCAGCATAGGCGGGATGATACTGCATCCGTATTCCGCGCAGGCCAGCATATTTTTCAGATGGGCTCTTCCAAGGGGCATCTCTCTTGGCAGGAGGACTACTTTTCTCCCTTCCTTCAGGCAGACGTCCGCGGCGCGGATGATCAGATTCTCATCGTAGGCATTGGCAATGCCGGATAAAGTCTTCATACTGCACGGTGCCACAATCATGCCATCGGTTACAAAACTGCCGCTCGCGATCGCGGCTCCCAGTTCCTTTTCCTCATATATGTAATCCGCGGTACGCAGAAACTCTTCTTCCGTCAGATTGCTTTCTTCCCGCATGGTGCAGCGGGCGCCTTCCGATATAATCAGATGGACTTGCGCGTTCTGCCTCTTTAGGGCCCGCAGTATATGCAGTCCCAGTTCTATTCCGCTGGCTCCTGTAATGCCCACGATAATCTCTTTCATGTTATCTGTCCCCCGGTTTTTTTATTTCTCTTTTTATTTTGTCCGTTTCCGGTGTTGCCTTTCTCTTTATTACCTATTCCGGTATCCAGTCCGCCGGGTCCAGTTCCATAAAGCGGGAACGGATAAATCTCTCCTTTTGGTCAAACGGCACGGTACAGTCGAAAATGACTTTACAGGCGATGCCCTGATCCCTGCAAGAGGGCGTACAAAGCGGAGAATTAGACGGGTCCAGGGGGTGGCATCGCACTCCCGGAATGGTAATGATATCTACGTCTCCCTGGAACCTGGTATTCATAGCCCAGAGCACATCATTCATATCAAAACAGTCCACATCCTCATCAACCAGAAAAATGTGCTTCAGTTCGCTGAAGGCGGAGAACGCCAGCAGCGCTGCCTGACGCTGTCTTCCCTCGTCTGACGCCACTGTTTTTTTAATTTGCAGGACTGCCATGTATTTGCCTCCGCCCGCGGACGCGCAGTAGACATTCTTAAGTTTTCCCGGCATTGCCTTATCAATCATTCCAATGATGCTTGCCTCCGTCGGAATGCCGGCCATGGAGACATGTTCTTCGCTTGGCCCGATACAGGTCTGCATAATCGGATTCCGGCGGTGCGTAACCGCTTTGACCTTAATGATCCAGCACTGGTCGCTGGCGGCTCCCGTATACCCCGGAAATTCCGGCATGGCGTATCCGGTGTTCCGGTTCTGGTCCTCCCGCACGCGGATTCCCGGAAGCACCTCTCCTTCTATGACATACTCCGCATTGGCGATGGCGCGCTCCTTCACGGTCAGGCAGTTGGTAAGCTTAACCGCCTCTCCTCGCAACGCGCCCGCGATGGATAACTCGTCAAATCCTAACGGTGTGGTAGGCGGCTCGAAGCAGGACGCGATCTCAATGGCCGGATCGACGCCTATGCTGACGGATATCGGCAGTCTCTGTCCCAATGCTTCCGCTCTCTCGGCCATGGCGCCGATATGTCTGGCTCCCGGGGTGAAGAAAATGCTTAATTCGTCTTTCCCCTGGATGCATAAGCGGTGAATCGTAACGTCGGATCTGCCCGTGTCCGGATGGGTCGCGTAACACATGCCCAGCGTGATGTAAGGCCCCGCGTCATCCGGTGTATTGGTCGGCGCGGGAATTAATTTGTATAAATCAAAATCCTCTTCCGACGCATAATGTATCACTTCCTGGCAGGCCGGCTTCTCCTCTGTCAAAACCGGTTCAATCGGATGGTCCGCGCTGTCCCGGAGTAAATGTCCCAAATCCTCCGGTCTGCTGTCCAGCAGGGCCGCCACCCGTTCCCGGCTGGCCAGAACGCCTATCGCCACCCGCGCGTCCGGGTGGCCTTTTACATTGTTAAATATCACCGCCGGGCCTTTTTTCGTCGGACGCATAACTGTTCCGCCCGCGCCTACATAGCGGTAGACACCGGACAGCTCCGCTTCCGGGTCCACCTGTACGCCGGTCTCCATCAGTTCGTTTTCCATGCGCCGTAATTTGTCCAGCGCTGAGCGCAGATCCCTTATCTTTATTTCTGACATAGTTTCCTCCATTTTATCGTTCAGCCGGAACCTCTTTTCTAATGTCGTGGCGGCTGTTCCTAATCAAGTGTCTGTAATCTGAAAAAGTAAGGAGACTGGGGTTCCCCTCAATCTCCTCAAATGCCGTTAGTACGGCCTAAATAATTCCGATCGCTCTGCCAAGCAATATGCCGACGGCACATACAGGTATCCAGATCAGGGAAATAATAAGTCCTGGTTTCGCCATCTCCGACAGTTTCCAATATCCGTATCCGTAAGTGGTCAGCGGAATCGGATCCAGCGGGATGATAAATACCGCCGATGCCGTAAATCCCAAAGGAAGAACTAAGTATAAGGGGTTCACGCCGATAGAACCGGCCAGTACCACTACAATCGGAACACATACGGCCAGTACCGCGTTGGCTACCGGAACCAGCAGATGGCTGAAGATGCCAAATGCGGTCACCACCATCAGCAATACCGCCAGAGAGGCTCCGCTGACCGCTCCCAAAATGCTGTTGGAGATCCATTCCGCGGTACCCTGGGTACTCAGAACCATGGCCAGCGCGTTTGCCGATCCCATCAGCAGGACAGATTCCCAGCTGACCGCGTCTCTGGCTGTTTCCCAGTTAATCAGGTTAATTCCGGGAAGGAAGAAAATACACACGGCGAGAAGGGATACAAAGGCCGTCTCAATACCGGTCATGGACTGCGTAAACCAGAGAACCATAACGCATATGAAGATTATCAGGAAAATCTTTTCGTTCCTGGACATAGGGCCAAGCTCGGCTCTTTTCTTCTTAATATCATCCAGACCCTTCACCGTTTCGATCTCCGGCTTGTAGATCAGGCAGATAACGAACCATGCCACAAACAGCAGCACAAGCGCGATCGGCGCTCCGATCAGAGTCCACTGGGCGAAGGTAATATTTACGCCCGCCACATTGTTTAACAGGTTAATGGTCAGGATATTCAGCCCGCTTCCCGCCGGCGTTGCGATACCGCCAAGAGCAGCTGCGATCGGAATACCCATCATAACCGCCTTGCCGTATTTACTCTTTCCGGGCTCGCAGCCGCTTTCTTTTAACAGCGGCAGGGCAATTCCGGCAAGAATGATGGCGGTGGGGATATCAACCAATACGGAAGAAATAAGGCCGCCGCAGAGCATCAGGCTTAAGAGAACCATTTTGCTTTTAGGTCCAAGCAATGGGGTGATATACAGAGATATCCGGTACCCAAGGCCCGTATCAATAAATACTTTCGCAATAATCAATGCGCCCATGACAAAGAACATGGTGGTGATTCCAAAGTTCACAAGTACGTTTGAGGTACTGTCGATATGTAAAAATGCCGGTAGCATCAATAGGAAACACGCGGATATACCGATTGGGATAAACTCCGTAACCCAGGTATACACGCAGCAGATCATAAGAAGCAATGCCTTCCAGCCGGTATCTGTCAGTCCGTTTGGCGGCGTTATGTGAGAACAGATCACATAAAAAACGACCACAATAATCAGTTGAAGATATATTTTTTTTGCTTTACTCATATGAGCCTCCTCCTATACTTAAAACCCTCCGAATCGTTTAAAGTGCCGCCAGCTTTTCCAGGTACTCGTATCTCTCGATGAGATGCCTGCCGACTTCATCCTTCTCCTCTGGCGTTACCCCTTTGAACCTCTTCTGCATGGAGAAGTACTTTTCAACATCACCTAATTGAGAAGGCTTTTTACCCAGCTTTACTTTACCGTCCTCATATTCCATAAGGACCCAGGCCCCGTTTTGTATGGCTTCCCGGGCGACCTCCACGGTTTTGGACATTTTATATCCCCAGCCGGTAGGACAAGGGCTCATAATATGCAGAACCCGGCACCCTTTGATCTCTTTTGCTTTCTTTACCTTTTTCCGAAGATCCGGCAGGTTGGCGATGGAGGCGGAAGCCGCGTACGGTACATGATGAGCCATCACGATCTGCATCAGATCCTTGCTGTTGACAGGCTTTCCGGCCGGAGTCGTTGTGGTGCTTGCCGCAAGAGGCGTCGAACTGCTCCCCTGAATGCCGGTGTTCATATACGCTTCATTATCATAACAGATATACAGAATGTTATCATTACGTTCCATGGCTCCGCTCAGGGACTGAAGCCCGATATCTACGGTTGCGCCGTCGCCGGCGATGGCCACGACCTGTGTATGGTCATTTCCCTGATATTTGAATCCGGCGGCGATTCCGGCGGCGATCGCCGCGGAATTCTCCAGATTTCCCTGAATACCGGGTACCGTAACGGAGGCCTCGGGACCGCAGCCGGAAAACTGTGCGGAACATCCCGGAGGGATCACCAGTACCGTATCTTCACCCATAATCTCCAGGACATTTCTGAATATGACATCAATCATACAGCCCTGACAGGTATTGATGCCCTGTGAAACCGAGCCCTTTGGCTGCGTATTATACGTTAGCATTTGTCTCCACCTCCCTTATATTCATGGCATTCTCTTCTACGTCAAACCAGGTAGAAACCGTATCGGCTTTCCCATCTTTGATCTTTAGAAGCTCATTAAAAATCTTCCTAAAGGAACCGTCTGATATATCACGTCCGGCAATCCCGCCGATATAACCGTAAATCTTCGAACTCTCACCGTACATCGCCGCTTTTACTTCCGAACAAACCGGGCCCTGGGCGCCGCCCAGACCGCAGGATCGGTCGATTACGCCGATTACCGGAATATTCTTCAGGGCTTCATGGATCTTCCGGTCCGGGAACGGACGGAACATGCAGATTCTCAGAAGACCGGCCTTTATCCCTTTTTCTCTCAGCTGCTCCACTACATATTTTCCGGTGCCGGACATGGAACCGATCGTCACCACAGCCACCTCAGCGTCCTCCAGGCGGTAGGCTTCCACCTGCTGAAGTTTTCTGCCAAACCGTTTCTCATATTCCTCAAATATCTCATCCGATACCTGAGCCGCACTCTGAAAGCCCATCATCTGCTGATATTTCATCTCCGTATGCTCGACGGTTGGACACAAATCATTGATAAACATCACATCCTTCGTATCCAGGTACATATTTTTCTTCACATACGGTTTCACAAAGTCCCATGCCTCTTCATCAGACGGGGTATCCACTCTCTGCATGGAATGGGACAGATAAAATCCATCGAAACAGACCATCGAGGGGATCATCACATCTTCATGTTCGCTGATCCGGTACGCGCAAAGCTGCAGATCCAGAATTTCCTGTACCGTGGATGCGTAGAATTGAAGCCAGCCCGTATCCCTCTCCGCCATCGTGTCGGAGTGATCGCACCACAAAGACCAGGGAGCCACCAGCGAACGGTTCACCACCGGCATCACGATGGGTACACGGCATCCGGCCGCTACGCCGCATACTTCATGCATCAGCGCCAGACCTACGGAAGCGGTGGCTGTCGCCACCCGGACACCGGTCAGCTGCGCTCCGATAGAAATAGACATGGCGGAATGCTCGGATTCCACACGGATATATTCTGCTTTAATCGCCCCTTCCGCCACCGCGTCCGCCAGATGCTCCGCAATGGAACTCTGGGGGGTGATCGGATAAGCCGCTATCACTCCCGGACGGGCCAGACGGATCGCTTCCACCGCGGCGCCATTGCCGTCAAACATTTTAATTCCCATTATTCACCACTCCCTTCCGGTATCATGGACAATGCCTGCCGCGGGCACTCATTTGCGCAGATACCGCAGCCCTTACAGTAATGCCAGTCGAATTCCAGAGGACACCCCTCTTTGTTAACCGTGATACATGCGGTAGGACAGTACTTCGAGCAGATACCGCAGCGGATGCAGGCTTCTTCGTCTACCTGCGGCCGTTCCATTCGCCAGCTTCCGGTATTCGCCGCTACCAAAATGTGGGAGCAGGGTCCCAGTACTCTACGCTTCGCGGGTGTGTTCGTAGGCATATTTTGCTGCTTTTCCATTCTTTTCACCAACCTTTCCAAAACTTTCCGTTACGGCGCTGATGACCGCCTCGATCTCAACCACGCCGCTATGAGCCAGGGCTCCCAGCATTGCACTGTTCGGTATGTTTAATCCGATATTTTTCATGGCCGCTTCCGTCGCATTACATGCGTATACTTTTTTAAATCCATATGTATCTTTGTAGCGCTGAATCATTTCCTCATTGCCTGAATTGATGACCAATACCGTATCTTCCGTACAGCCTTCGCCCACATTCACACCCATATCGATCAGGTTTTCATCAAATACAACTACGATATCCGGTTCGTACACATAGCAATTCAGCAAAACGGGTTTATCATCCACAATAATGTGCGCAAACACCGGAGCTCCCCTTCGTTCATGACCATAGGCAGGAACCGTAATTGCGTACTCATTCTGATGCAGTGATACAGCTATGGATAAAATCTTGGCAGCTGTAACCGCGCCTTGCCCCCCTATTCCGTAAAATTTCACCTTGTGCATTTTTATTGCCTCCTTTATTTCTTTATACGAATTTTAACTTCGTTATTTGAACTTATGGTTATTATAATATAATAGGTAAAATATGTCATTAGATAATTTTTACAAGATTCAGGCGTTTCATTTGTTGATTTTTTAATTCGTATAGAGAATTATATCGTTTTTAAGTCAAATATAACAGTTGCGCCTGGGATACTCTATGCTCTTTTTCACAAAAAAAGACCGGGTAAAAACCCGGCCTTGAAATCGGTCTTATCAGCACTGCATAATCGCGATTAATATGGAATTAAATTTATCTTCCGGAGAATCCGTCCGGCTGGTCATAACCACCGGACAGGAAGTACCTGTCAGCGTCCCTGCCGATATAAGATGCGCGAAGTAATAAATGGTTTTTGTAAATATATTTCCGGCGCACAGATCCGGCATGAGGATAATATCCGGATGGCCGGCCACCGGGCTGTGAATTCCCTTGTGCCTGGCTGCCTCTTCCGATATGGCGTTATCCATTCCCAAAGGCCCGTCGATGATACAGCCTTTGATCTGTCCCCGTTCGGCAGCTTTGCTCAAAAGCGCCGCGTCTACCGTGGCGGGCATCTTGGGATTCACGGTCTCGACAGGCGCCACCACAGCTACCTTCGGACAATCGATGCGCAGCTTCCCTGCCAATTTCACCGCGTTCTTAACAAGCTTCACTTTATCATTATAATCCGGCGATACGTTCACCGCGCAGTCAGTGACGATCATCAGGCGGTCCTCATACTCCATCACGGTCGCCTGGCTTAACAGGGAGCCCTCGGGAACGAAACCATATCTTTCTTTATCCAGAATGCATCTCATAAAGGTGGCGGTCTGCATTAAGCCTTTCATGGGCATATCCGCTTTCTGCTCCTTTACCATCTGGCAGGCCATTTGTCCCGCCTCTCTCTCATTTTTGCAGTCGATGATCTCATACCTGGCAGAATCCTCCCCCAGTTTATCCAGGATAGCCAGTATTTTTTCCGATACCCCGATGAGAGTTGCATCTGCGACCCCTTTTCTTACGGCCATGACGACTGCCTCCAATGCATCCTCATCATGGGCATTGGCTAACGCCAGACGCTTTTTTATCCCCTGGTCTAAAATATACTTTTCAACTTCTTTAAAATTATGAAACATAACGACGCCCCCTATTTTAATTCTCTAATTTCTTTTTCACCGTTTAACGCAGCTAATGTATTCAAAGCCAGAGACTGCATCTCATATTCGCCCGGATATACCGCTATGGGCGCAATATAACCGACATAGTCGGAAACCATTCCCACGATCCAGTCCGAATAGGCCATCCCTCCGGTAAATACGATCGCGTCTACTTTCCCCTTCAGGACGGTGGCATCCGCGCCAATTTCTTTTGCGATCTGGTAACACATGGCTTCCATGACCTCTTTGCACTTCGCATCGCCGGCCAATGCCCGGTCCTGTACTATTTTGGCGTCATTTTCCCCCACATAGCCCATCAGGCCGGATTGCCCGTTGATTAATTTGCGGATCTTTGGATAGGTATAATCCCCGGAATAACACAGCTTGATCAAATCGCCGATGGGCACCGTGCAGCACCGGTTCGTTGAGAACGGACCGTCGCCGTCGATGGCATTGTTCGCGTCTACCAATTTTCCCTTTTTATGAGCCGCGATGCTGATCCCGCCGCCCATATGGACTACGACCAGATTCAAATCCTCATAGTTTTTCCCGATATCTTTGGCGTACTGCATGCCGGCCGCCCTGTGGTTCAATACATGGAAGCTGCTGCGTCTCTCTATAAAGGGAATACCGCTGTAACGGGCCAGCGGTTCAAACTCATCCGTCGTGGGAGGATCTACGGTAAAGGCCTGGGGGCCTTGTTTTGAAAATTCCTTGACGATGCGAAGGCCCACATCCGTGGCGTGATTCCCGTATTTTTCGCTGCCGGACTGTTCCAGCATTTTTTCACTGACCCGGTATACCCCGCCCACGATCGGCTCCGTATGTCCTCCGCGGGTCACGACCGCATCCAGGCCGGAAATGTGAATCCCTTTTTCATTCAGATAGTTTACGATCTTCTCCGTCCGGTAATCCTGCTGATCCCAGATCGTCGCAAAATCATTCAGTTCCTCCGGGCTATGCTTAATATTGTCTTTGAAGACACAGTTCTCATCTTCATAATAGGCAATTTTCGTCGACGTAGAACCCAGGTTAATGGCTACAATTTTTTTCATCCGTTTTATCCTCCTTAAATTCTTTTTTCTTTTATTATTTCTTTATGCGAATTTATATTTCTTTATTCGAATCTTTTGTTTCAGAATAGCATATTCTTAGATAGATTTCAACTATTTATTTCTTCTATTTATTGCCTCCCTTCATTTTATTTCCGGCTGCCGGGGAAAATGAGAGTGAACTTGCTAAAAAGGGGCAGATCCACTCCAGGGGTTCTTCCCCGGGTTTGGGTACGCCCGCTGCTTAAGGCAGGAATGCGTATCGGTGTCCCGGGATGTACCGGGCAGCCGGATTCATTTGTGTCTCCCCGGGAGCGCATAGGGCGACTGTGCTCCCGCTTAGTGGAATCGGAAAGCCGGGTTCAGGATGACCGGCGGACTTCACGTCCGACGGGCAAGAGCCTCTGAACCGGGAACACATCAGGTGTTCCTGGTGAATAGGCGCGGTTCCTGAACCCGGCTTTTCGATTCCACTTAGCGGGTGCCAGCGCAAGCCCTCCGCGCTCCCCGTGAAACACAAATGAATCCGGCTGCCCGGAGCATCCCGGGACACCGATACGCATTCCTGCCTTAAGCAGCGGGCATACCCAAACCCGAGGAAGAACCGCTCCAGGCGACATTTTTCAATATATTTCCGCAATTAGCTTGCTACTTTTTCGTAAATCAGATATATTTATAATTACAGACATTTAAAAAAATAGGAGATGATTTCATGGACGCGACTGAAAATGACAGCCGGTATTTACTTCAATCCGCGGCAAATACGCTTACTGTATTAGAGATCATTGCGCAGAATCCTGAGAGTGGAATTAATGAAATTGTAGATTTGTCCGGCATCGGGAAAAGTACAGTTTTTCGAATTTTATATACATTAGAAAGCCGAAATTATATTACACGTATGGAAACCGGCAGATACCGGCTGGGCCTCAAGCTCTTTTCCCTGGGTAAGATTGTGGAGAAAGATTGCGGGATCATTCAGCTGGCGCACCCTTATCTGGAACGGTTGTCAAACGAAGCGGAAGAAACCGCCCACATTTCTATATGGAAAGACCGTTTGAATATTGTGTTTATTGACAAGGTGGTCAGTACCAATACTTCTTTGCAGATGGGCTCTTATATCGGCTACAGCAGGCCGGCTCACCTCACCGCCTCGGGAAAGGTATTGCTGTCCGTGTGTTCCGATGAGCGCATTCAGGAGTATATCAATGAGACCGAGTTTACCCGGCTTACCGACACAACGATAAGTTCTGGGAACGCGCTGTTTGCAGAAATCCAGAAAATCAGAGAACAGGGTTATGCCGTCGATAATGAAGAGAGCGAAATCGGCCTCGTATGTATGGCGGATCTGATCTACGATTCTTTCCGGCAGCCTTATGCCGCGATCAGCATATCCGGTCCCGCGCCGCGTATGTGGAAGAATCACGAGCGGAACCTGGCTGCTTTAAAGCGTATTGCCCATGAGGTGTCTGAGAAGTTATGAGGGGGATGGCTTTTTGAATTTTTTATTTTAACCCCGCTTTTTTATTTGAGGCCAGGGCAGGCCGGGATCTATGAAAAGACAAAAAACGAGCCAACTGGCGTCTTTGCAACCAGCTGGCTCGTTTATTTTTTTTATAAAATATATTCCCGCGACCGCTTAATACAGCTGCGTCCTGCCGAGATACGTTAGATTCACCGCCGGCTTAACTTGGGGCCAGAAGTACTTCCTGGTTAGCTCCATCCCTTCCACACTTCCGGCCGATAGCCTAGCGTGGATTGCTTTCCGTTTCTGACAACCGGTGTCCTGATCACTTGAGGATTCTCCAGAATCTTCTCCAATTTATCCTCATCGGCAATGTACTTGAGCAATGCGAGCGTATCCTGATCCTTGCCTTCCCAGTTAATCATTTTTTCTATTCCGCCATTAGCCCGAGCAACAGAAGTAAACTCTCCTTTGCTCATACCCTTTTCTTTCATATCAATAAACTGATACTTGATGCCACGCTCCTTGAAGAAACGCTCCGCTTTTTTTGTATCATTGCACTTCTTTGTACCGAAAATCTGTATATTCATAATTAAATCCTTTCGAATGCTATACGTCGTTCATAACATGCAAACTGTTTTTAAAAGTATAAATAATACCTATCTGCTTAAGATCAGCTTCACCGCATCAATCAGATCCTCACTGAAGCCCTCCAGCTCATCTAATGTAATAACTTTGTTCCCAACATAGATTGCTATATCCCAGATAGCAGTTGATCTTCTCATTTCAATCAATACACCTGGATTCTTCTTGTCCTGTTTTATCCTTTTCTCAAGTTCCCAGAAATGATCAGATGCATTTCCCGGTGAACTTAGCAGATCGATATATTCCTTTGTCAGCCGCTCCATGTAACGCTCCTGCCACTGCGGAACTCTCTCCCGAAACAACTTCCAATCATGTTTTGAAATTTCTACCATATTAAATACATCCTTCCACCTCTGAGACACTATTTAGTTGGTAGCATTCAAGAGTCTCTGTAACTCCTCTTTACTTGGCAATACCGTCTGGTATTTACTTGCGAAAATCTGTGTGTTATCTTCCGGTAAAGTCATTTCTACAATAGACTTCTTTTTATCTTTACACAAAATCACACCGATTGTTTTATTCTCATCCGGCAACTTTACTTTTCTATCATAATAATTCACATACATCTGCATTTGCCCGATATCCTGATGCTTCAATTCACCAATTTTCAAATCAAACAATACAAAACACTTCAACAGACGATTATAAAATACAAGGTCACATCTAAAATGCTCTTCTTCAAATGTTAATCGAACCTGCCTGCCAGCGAAAGTAAAACCTTTACCCAATTCAAGAAGAAACTGTTGCAAATTATCAATAATATGCTTCTCCAACTCTGTTTCTGAGTACTGTACTAATTCCGGCAGCCCTAAAAACTCAAGCACATAAGGGTCTTTTACCAAATCTGAGGTTCTTCTATAACCTGTCCCTCTGTAGATAATTTCTTCACACCTTCTTTATCCCGGCTAAGTGCCAGCCTTTCATACAACGAAGTATCAAACTGCCTTTTAAACTCCGTAAGACTCCAGTCATTCCTAGCAGCTTCTATTTCATATAAATGTCTTTCATCAACATTTTCGATTCTCATCAACTTAATGTAATGTGACCAACTTAGGAAAAACTTTCTTCCGTTATCCGTTGCAGGCAGATTTTTGAATTGGGTAAACTCTGTTTCTCCGATCATATCTTTTGAATATACATTGTAAAATCTACGCATCAGCTTTAAATTTTCAACCGAAAATCCTTTACCATGATTTTCCGTCAAATACTCAGACAAGCCCTTTAATATATATTTTCCGTAATCGGCTCTTTCATTACCCTTTTGCTCTTCTTCAATAATATTTTTTCCGATTTCATAATAAGCATAAACCATCGACAAATACAGCAGTTTTTGCATTAGAACGAGCCTGCTCCAATATTCGTCCTACTTTTTCAAAAAATTGTTCTGCATAAGATACCCCCCAACATTTTTTGAATTGGGTAAACATCAATTACCCAATTACACATTTATAGCTACTTGAAAATTTAAGATTCATTATCCTTATTTAAACTTAACACATCTCCAATATTACAATCCAAGCTTTTCTTTGCAAATTTTTGTCAATCTAAATTTTTTATAGTCCCTTATATGAGATTGTCATTGTCTTACGTCTACCCTATGAATACTAATACCACTCATCGCTTCATAATATATCATACTTTCCAATATTTTCCCACTCAAAGTTTAACTCTCTAAATTTCGAATATATCTGATTTACGAAAAAGTTGTGAACAGGGTTATGCCGTAGATAATGAAGAGAGCGAAATCGGCCTCTTATGTATGGCCGATCTGAGCTAAGATTCTTTCCGGCAGCCTTATGCCGCGGTCAGCATATGATGGCTTTTTGAATTTTTTAATTTAACCCCGCTTTTTTATTTGAGGCCAGGGCAGGCCGGGATCTATGAAAGACAAAAAACGAGACATCTGGCGTCTTTGCAACCAGCTGGCTCGTTTATTTATTTTTAAAAATATTTTTTGCCCTTAATATCATACCTTCTGACTTTATAAAACGCAAAAGCATTACAAAGATACTGCATATACATGCCGACTGTTGTATGATTTGTCTTTTCATGCAGACTTCCCAAGATATTTGTAATGTTACGTGCCGAGGAAAGATTCGATACATTATCCATAAGAAAATCCACAATTCTATCCATAAGCTGTATTTCTTATCTTATATTTTTTCCGTATATCCCTCACAATCAACGTATCAAATACTTCAGCCACATAATCATACTTATCTTCCTGATCTTTATAAAGATAGGAACCCGCCATATTATATCGATTCTATTAGCCAAAATCAATGTTTTTTCATTTTTGGCGGCTAATATGGTTTGAGAAGTTCCTGCCTAAATATCTAAATACCGTTTTTTTATATTCCTCATATTCATCCCCAAATACTGTCGGCAAAAACTTTTCTTCGCTCAATATTTGCAAATGGAGCATTATGACAGCAAATACAGTAAAAGCAATCATAATCGGATTGAAATATATCAGCATTACTCCTATATACATCAGGTCAAATCCCAAAAACGCAGGATTTCTACTGATTGCATATATTCCCTCTGTAACCATTTCCGTCTTATCATTCTCCGGAATTCCTGCTCTCCAACTGTCTTTCATTGTCCGGACGGATATTGAAAAGATCACATCTCCAAGTAATGCAATGACAAATCCAATATATCTTACACCTGCCGGCATCCAGTTCCAATCAATCATGACACTAATTAGCTGCACAAGTACGATACCGTAAGTTGCACATTTCATAATTACTTCGATGAGAAATACCGATGTATGTTTTTTCCCTTTTGCTATCTGGTCTGTTTGGATTCCCTTTTTCCTTTGGGAAAGCATTTTTCCTATGTACACCATATAAAATATTGCAAGAACTACAATCGTTCCAATCTGAAAAATATTCATATATGTACCTTCTCCTTAAAGTTCAAAGTTTTAAAAACAGCGACAACTCCTCTACGAAATTGTCGCTGTAACTTTTATAAAATATGCGATTTTTATACCTCTGCACACATTCCTACATCATTAGCTATAAATTTGCTATAAATTTGTTAGCAAACGAAGGGCTTCACGTTTTAGTACAGTTTTGCACCTGCCGGTATTCTATTGTCAACCATCAAAAGGTTAAGCCCTTCTCTGCCATCCTCTTCGTGAACTGCTGAAATCAGCATACCGCAGGAATCAATGCCCATCATCTTACGGGGAGGTAAGTTTGTGATTGCGATACAAGTCTTTCCAACAAGTTCTTCCGGCTCATAGTACTCGTGAATACCGCTTAAAATCGTTCTGTTTTCGCCTGAACCGTCATCTAAAACGAACTTTAACAGTTTCTTAGACTTCGGAACTGCTTCACACTCAAGTACCTTTACGGCTCTGAAATCTGACTTTGAAAATGTTTCAAAATCGACATCTTCTTCAAATAACGGCTCTATTTTTACCTTTGAAAAATCAATCTTCTCCGGCTCTGCTTTTGATATAGAATCTTCTTTAACAGCCTGTGTATTTACATCATTTTTAGATTTTACACCATCTAAGGACTTCATCGTGGGGAACAGCAATACATCCCGGATCGCAGAAGAATCCGTCATCAGCATACACATCCGGTCAATCCCATACCCAATCCCGCCTGTAGGGGGCATACCGATCTCCAGCGCGTTCAGGAAATCCTCATCCGTATGGTTCGCCTCTTCATCGCCCTGGGCCAGCAGTTCCTCCTGCGCCCGGAACCGTTCTCTCTGGTCGATCGGGTCGTTTAACTCGGAATAAGCGTTGGCCATCTCCCAGCCGTTCATGAAGAACTCAAAACGCTCCACATAATCCGGGTTGCCGGGTTTTCTCTTGGTGAGCGGTGAAATCTCCACCGGATGATCCATCACAAAGGTAGGCTGGATCAGGTGTTCCTCCACGTACTCCTCGAAGAACAAGCTTAAAATATCGCCCTTCTTATGGCGGGCTTCGAAAGCGATCCCCCGCTCTTTCGCCAGCGCCTTCGCCTCTTCCTCGGACTTAATCTCGTCAAAATCGATACCCGCATATTTCTTAACCGCGTCGACCATGGTGATCCGTTCAAAAGGCTTGCCCAGATCCATCTCGACCCCGTTATAAACGATCTTCGTGGTGCCCAGCACTTCCTGCGCCACATAGCGGTACAGGTTCTCCGTCAGGTCCATCATTCCATTGTAGTCCGTGTATGCCTGATATAACTCCATCAGGGTAAATTCCGGGTTATGCCTGGTGTCCAGCCCCTCGTTACGGAATACTCTTCCGATCTCGTAGACTCTCTCCAGCCCGCCCACAATCAGTCTCTTCAGATAGAGTTCCAGGGAAATCCGAAGCTTTAAGTCCTCATCCAGCGCGTTAAAATGCGTCTCGAAAGGTCTGGCCGCCGCGCCGCCGGCATTGGATACCAGCATGGGAGTCTCCACTTCCATGAATCCCTGGGCGTCCAGGAACCTGCGGATCGTGCTGATAATCTTCGACCGCTTGATAAAGGTATCCTTGACCTCCTGGTTCATGATCAGATCCACATATCTTTGGCGGTAACGGATATCCGTGTCCTTTAACCCGTGGAACTTCTCCGGCAGAATCTGCAGGCTTTTGGACAAAAGGGTTACTTCCGCCGCATGGATGGAGATCTCTCCGGTCTTCGTGGTAAAGACTTCCCCTTTGATCCCTACAATATCTCCGATATCATACTTCTTGAAATCTTTATAGGCCTCTTCCCCGATGCTGTCCCTGGCTACGTAAGACTGGATATTACCTTTCAGATCCTGCACATTACAAAAAGACGCTTTTCCCATTACCCGCTTGGACATAATGCGGCCCGCCACCGATACCTGCGTGCCTTCCAGCGTCTCATAATGTTCTTTCACTTCCTGGCTATGATGCGTTACATCATATTTCATGATCTGGAACGGGTCTTTTCCGTTCGTCTGTAATTCTTCCAGTTTTTCCCGGCGGATCTTCCGCAGCTGATTGATGTCCTGTTCCTGTATATTCTTTTGTTCAGCCAAAATTTTTCACTCCTTAGTTGGATCTCTGGATTTCTAATATTTTATATTGGATACATCCGGCCTGGGCTTCCACGGATACCGTCTCGCCAACCTTAGCGCCGAGCAGCGCTTTTCCTACCGGGGACTCATTGGAGATCTTGCCTTCCAGGCTGTTAGCCTCCGTGGAACCTACGATCTTGAACTCCATCTCTTCTTCGTACTCCACGTCGTAGACCTTCACCTTACATCCTACGTTGATCTTATCCAGATCCACCTCGTCTTCCACGACTACTTCCGCGTTTTTGAGGATTTTCTCAATCTCTTCAATTCTGGCCTCGATGTCCCTCTGCTCGTCCTTGGCTGCGTCATATTCTGCGTTCTCAGACAAATCCCCCTGCTCTCTGGCCTCTTTGATTTTCTGCGCTACTTCTTTACGCTTCACCACCTTCAGGTCCTGAAGCTCTTCTTCCAGGCTCTTAAGACCTGCATAGGTTAGTAGGTTCTTCTTTTCTTCCATCGTAATCTACACCCTCCTGTATCTATCTAACTTGTTGATTTTTGCTCCGCAACTGCATTTATTTTACTTTAACAATCATGATATTATAGCCCATAGACTAACCCTTGTCAAGCCAATGTTTTAACGCATTTCCGAACTTAACCTTCGTATCTTCAGATGGAACTCCTCCGCCTCCGGGCGCATGCTTTCCAGTTCGCATTTGCTGATCCAGGTACACTCCCCGCAAAGGGCCGCCTGCAGCAGACGGTTGTCGATAATCTTATCCCGGTCCGCGATATCAAAACGGTTGTAAAAGGTGATATCCCGCCGTTTCGCCATAATATCCCGCCGCTTTTTCTCCATCCCGGTCAGTTCTAACACAATGGCGTTCTGCGGATAGTAGCGGTAATCCCGGTCCGCAGCCTTATTAAGGTCCAATACCACATTACCCTGGATCTGTCCGTACAGCGGTTTCGTAAGTACGCTTGCCATCAGGCCGGTCTGGGCGTATAGCTGTTCCACATATTCTTCGAAGAATTCGGGCCGGCTGGTTAAGATCGTCAAAAAGTTCAGGTCCTGTCCAATCTGCGCCAGCACGTATTCCGTATCCGAGTCCCCGGAGTCCACTACCACCGGCTGAAATCCTCTCCGGTCAATATGGTGCCTGTTACAGATCCACTCCGTCCCTTCCCGGATCATGAGATAGGGCAGCAGCCGGCCGTCGATCAGCAGGGAATCGTCCAGATAGGGTTCCAGCTTTTTTTCCACCACGATATTTTGCACGCCTTCCCGCATTATTATACGGTTTAAAATATTGGTGATATCTTCCTTTGGAAATTTTTTCAAGCTCTCGTATGTATAGGGAAGGGTCAGCTTCTGCCCTTCCACTTGCAGAACTTCCATCTGTTCCTTTCGCACCGGCAGTTTTTTGTATAGATATTTTTCCCGAAAATAATTCCCAAGCTTTCCCGGAAGCCATTCCAGATAAGCAGGGACCGGGATATCCTGATTCTGCCCGGCCGTTATCAGATACGTATAAGCATAGCCGTTCGTCATTCTATCATGCTCCGGATCGTTTTATTACTGCTAGTATATTTGTCCGGAGGGGATTATATGTGTAGAATGTTCAGAACGCCAACAGACGTTTCAGGTCGTCCAGAGTCTCCATGTCGTTAGAGTGGCGGCGCAGCTCGGCGGAATGAGGGATTCCGGCAGTGTACCAGGCCACGTGTTTGCGCATTTCGCGGATGGCGGTGTTCTCGCCTTTGTATTCACAGGCCAGGGCTGCGTGTCGCAGGATCATGGTTTTGATTTCTTCCTGGGTAGGCTTGGGAAGTGTCACGCCGGTCTCCTGGAAGGTGAGGATCTGGCGAAAGAGCCAGGGATTGCCGCGGACTCCGCGAGCCAGCATAAGGGCGTCGCAGTTGGTTTCCTTCTGCATCTGCAGGGCGCTCTCTGGGGTGGTAATATCGCCGTTGCCGATGACGGGGATGCGGACGGCTTCTTTGACCTGCCGGATGATATCCCAGTCGGCTTTGCCGGAGTAGTATTGTTCCCGGGTGCGGCCGTGGACGGCGATGGCGGCGGCCCCGCAGGATTCCGCGATCTTGGCGATCTCCACGGCGTTTATATGGGCGTCGTCAAAACCTTTTCTTATCTTCACGGTGACCGGCTTTTGAATCGCTTTCACCGTGCGGCTTAAGATCTGCTCTACGAGAGCGGGGTTTTTCATCAGGGCGGAGCCCTCCCCGTTGTTGACTACTTTGGGTACCGGACAGCCCATGTTGATGTCCAGGATGGAAAATGGCAGGTGTTCGATCTTTTTGGCCATCTCGCTTATGATCACCGGATCGGAACCGAAGAGCTGTAGGGATACCGGAGGCTCGTCGGGATGGATCCGAAGCAGGTTCTCCGTGTTTTTATTTTTATAGAAGATGGCTTTGGCGCTGACCATCTCCATGCACAGAAGACCGGCGCCCTGCTCCTTGCAAAGCAATCGAAATGGCAGGTCTGTTACCCCTGCCATTGGTGCCAAAATCAAATTGTTTTTAAGCTCTACATTTCCGATGAGCAGTTTTTTCTTTTTGTTAACGCAAGAGCCTCCCTGTTCCGTTTGGCCTGCTATGAACGCTGTGTTATCTGTTTTTACATTTTTCATAGATTAATCTCAATCCCTGTAAGGTCAGCATTGGTTCGTATATGTCGATGCATTCGGTGCTGTCGGCGATCAGTTTGCCCAGGCCGCCGGTGGCTACCACTTTTACATTGTTAAGCCCCGATTCCCGGATCATGTGCCGGATAATGTATTCCGTCTGGCCGATGTGGCCGTATACCAGCCCGGCCTGCATACTGGTTATGGTTTCCTTGGCCAGGATGGATTCGGGTTTCTTGATCTCGATCTCCGGAAGCTTAGCCGCGTCTTCCCACAGCGCTTTTGCGGAGATCCGGATTCCGGGGGAGGTGACGCCGGCGATAAACGCGCCGTCCCCGGTGATCAGGTCGTAGGTCGTGGCCGTGCCGAAGTCCAGGACCAGGACCGGACCGCCATATAGTTCATAGGCCGCCACCGCATCCACGATCCGGTCGGCGCCGATTTCTTTTGGATTTTCCGTTACGATTTTGATGCCTGTTTTGATTCCGGGGCCCACTACGATCGGGGTTACTTTGAAGTATTTGATGATCGCGCTGGTCAGGGAATACATGATGTCCGGCACTACGGACGCGATGATGATGTCGGTGATATCCGGTACTTTCAGGTTCCGGTGCTCGATCAGACTGCAGATAAAGATTCCGTATTCGTCGGATGTCCTGGGCAGCTTGGTCGTCATTCGGAACGTACCGATCAGCTCATCATCGTCGAATACGCCGAGGGTGATGTTTGTATTTCCCACATCGATTACTAACAGCATAGGCCTTACTCCTCCACTTCCATATCGATTCCCTGTCCCAGAAAGAATACTTTATAGAACAGTTCCAGCGATTCCAGCAGATCCTGCCTGGTCCGCCGTATATCTTTGATCTTGAGGGCGCTGCCGATCTCGTCGTACAGCAGGTCTCCTTCGTCCGCGTCCACCACGAATTCCAGAGATCCCTCCTCCGTAAAACGCAGAGTCAGAATCCCGCCCACGTCTTCCGTAAACAGGACGCACATGATTTTTAACTCGTCTTTGATGGAGTCCGGCAGCGCTTCGAATTCCTCATTGAGGTAGTATTTCCTCTCATAGGCGCTTGCGCCGCACAGAACTACATTTTCCGGTTGTCCCATGACTACTCTCCTTCTATCTCCACAGCTTCCGCTCTCAACTATATCCATAGATTCCGCGGACAGACACTTCCCCGGCGTACACCTTCCGAAGCGTCTTGCCCTCTTGTTCCACCAGCAGTTCCCCCCGCGCATCGATGCCTCTGGATATGCCGTTATATTCCCCTTTGGGATCCAGTACGCGGACCATACCGTCTCGCCCCGCCAGCAGGTCGTTATATGTGTCCCTCAGGCCGGTCAGGTCCAGGTCCTTTATAAAGATTTCATAATCCTTTTCAAACCATTCCAGAACACGCTCCGCCACCGCAGCCCGGGAAAATGTCCTGCCAGCCTCGTTCAACAGGGAAGTCGCCGTCTGTGCGATCTCATCCGGGAAGCCGGCGATATTGACATTGATGCCGCAGCCAATCACGATGTGATGGATGTAGTCCACCTCAGCGCTCATCTCCGTCAGAATGCCGCAGACTTTTTTCCGGTTCACTACCACATCGTTGGGCCACTTGATAAACGCTTCCAACCCTGTGGTCTCCCGTATTCCCATAGCCACGCTGTGGGCCATGACCAGCGTCAGCATAGGCGCGCACTCCGGCATGAATTCCGGTTTCAGGATCAAAGACATCCAGATTCCGCTGCCGGGAGGGGAGCACCAGCTTCTGCCGCGTCTTCCCTTGCCTGCCGTCTGGATCTCGGCCAGCACCACCGAGCCGTTCAGCGCCCCGTCCATGGCCAGCTGTTTGGCCCGGTTGTTGGTGGAATCCACGGTTTCATACGCGTAAACTTTTTTCCCAAGCCAACGGGTTTTCAGGCGGCTTTCCAGTTCCTCCGCCGACAGAGTCTCCGGCAGGGACAACAGCCGGTAACCCTTATTCTGCACAGCCTCTATCCGGTATCCGTCTTCGGTCAGTTTCTGAACCGCCTTCCACACGGCTGTCCGTGAGATCTGAAGGCGTTCACAAAGCTCTTGGCCCGATAGATATCCTTCTGTTTCCCGCAGTGCCGCCAGCACTCTGCTTCTGGTTGTACCGCTCATCCGTTACCGCTCTCCCAGAGTCGCCACCATGACTGCCTTTATGGTATGCATCCGGTTCTCCGCCTCATCGAATACCACGGACGCGGGAGATTCGAATACCTCCTCCGTCACCTCATTGCCTTTTACCGCCGGCAGGCAGTGCATGAAGATGGTAGACTCTTTCCCTGTCTTTTCCATCATGGCTTTGTTAATCTGATAGGGTTTCAGCAGGCCGACCCGCTCGGCCGCTTTCTCTTCCTCTCCCATAGAGCACCATACATCGGTGTACAGCACGTCGGCTCCCTGAACGGCGTCCGCCTGGTCGGTGACTTCCAATGTGCTTCCCGCGGCTTTGGCATAGCCCTGACATAACTCCACCAGTTCTTTTTCCGGCCACAAGCTCTTCGGAGCCACGATCTTACAGTTGATGCCCAGCTTCCCGCAGCCGATCATCAGGCTGTTGGCCATATTATTTCTTCCGTCCCCAAGATAGGCAAAATTCAATCCCTTCAGATAACCGAAATGCTCCTGCATCGTCAGGCAGTCGGCCAGGATCTGGGTCGGGTGATAAGTATCGGTCAGGCCGTTCCATACCGGCACGCCGCTGTACTGCGCCAGTTTCTCTACGGTTTCGTGCTTAAATCCACGGAATTCGATGCCGTCAAACATACGTCCCAGAACCCGGGCCGTATCTTCCACGCTTTCCTTGTGTCCCAGCTGGATATCGTCCTTTCCCAGATATTCCGGGTGGGCTCCTTCATCCACGCAGGCCACCGTAAACGCGCATCTGGTCCTGGTGGACGGTTTTTCAAACAGCAGCGCTATATTTTTACCTTTCAGGCTTTCTCCCGTCTCTCCCTGCTTTTTCTTCGCTTTTAAATCAGCTGCCAGGTCGATCAGGTATTGAATCTCCTCCGGCGTAAAATCTTTCAGCGTTAAAAAATTTCTTCCTTTTAAATCCATGATCGTGTTCTCCTTCCTATTCTTCCCCCGGTATGTCCAGTATCAGATAGACGAATACCGGAATTTCTTCTAGTGTGTCTAATTTCCCGGCTCTGCTGCGAATCAACTCCAGAAGCTCCGTATCGGTATATATTTTATATTTTTGAATGCGGAACAGCTTGGCCGTGGCCTCCATCATCGTGAGATAGAGCTCGTCATAGGTCCAGTTCTTCGCAAGCTTTAACTCCGATGCGACCACCGGCAGTATCACTTCAAATAAATTCCTGTGAAGCAGCGCCGGGTCCTTGTCCAGTTTGTAAGCCTCCGATACAAAGTACAGCGTCTCCGGCTTCAAATTCACCAATTGCTTTAAATAATAACACTCTTCCTGTGTTTGTTCAATATAGTAAATCATTCCTTTCAGGCCATAGAGCAGCCGTTTCGCGTCATAATACCCTATTTTCATATTCCGGACGCTCTTGCGGTGGTCGAAATCCAGGATGTTCCCCAGATGAACCCGGGGTTCAATGCTGTAAACCGTTGTGTCTTCCGGGATCTTCACCTTCTTCTCTCTGCCCGGGCCGAAGATCCGGATCATGATAATATCCTTATAATCCCGGTTGACCAGCGACGGGAGCGGTACATTGTTAAACATGCCTCCGTCCATATACACCTTCCCGTGGAGCCGCTCCGTCTTGAACACCGGCAGATATGCGCTGGCAATGAGCAGGTCGTTTAACATACCCGGCGGGATCTCATCGATCCCCAGGTCCAGTTCCTTTAACTCTGAGATGGAAAAAGTAAGCAGATAGAACGCTACCGGGCTTTTTCGAATATATTCCTCGTCCACATTTTCTTCGATCAGTTTGCGAAGAGGCGTGATGTCCGCGCCGCCGTCCTTCAGCAGACGCATCATTTCCTTCATGGTCTCTATGGGATCCGCGGTCCCCATAAATATTTGCGACATCAACACATCGTCCACATCCATAACCTGGGAATAAGAGACCTCCCTCCACAGATGCTCCGCCTTATCGATATCCCCCATACAGATCAGGGCTCCGTTTAACGCCCCCACCGAGGTTCCCGCCACCGCGCTGATCTTCACCCCGGCCTCGGCCAACGCCCGCCAGGCTCCCACCTGATAAGCCCCTCTGGCTCCGCCGCCCTCCAGTACGATACCATACTCTTTCGTCAGATCTATCACCGGTACCATGATGCCGCCTCCTTTACGCGCAACTATACAGACCTTTGCAGAATCTAAAACAGGGGCGTCCCAAAATATGCGGCTGCAAATTTCGGAACACCCCTTAAGCTTACGTTTTTATTCCGGTATTTTGTCACCGGCAACCTCGGTAATCGATTTTACCAGCCCTGCAATTCCCTGAATCTCGGACGGAATGATAATCTTTGTGGCTTTTCCATCTGCAGCTTTGGCAAATGCTTCCAGGCTCTTGATCTGAAGAACCGCCTGATCCGCTCCGGCTTCCTTGATAAAGCGGATACCATCGGCATTGGCCTGCTGTACCTTCTGGATCGCAGTCGCCTGGCCTTCCGCTTCGCGGATGGTGGCTTCCTTCTTCGCTTCCGCCCGCAGGATCGCGGACTGCTTCTCCGCCTCCGCCTGCAGGATTACAGATTCCTTCTGGCCTTCCGCCACCAGGATCGCGGACTTCTTCTCACCTTCCGCACGAAGGATAGATTCACGGCGTTCACGCTCCGCCTTCATCTGTTTCTCCATGGCGTCGCGGATCGCATCCGGCGGAATGATATTCTTGAGTTCCACACGGTTTACCTTAATGCCCCACGGGTCTGTGGCTTCATCCAGGGACTGTCTCATCTTCGCGTTAATGATCTCTCTGGAAGTCAGGGTCTGATCCAGTTCCAGATCACCAATGATATTACGCAGAGTCGTAGCGGTCAGATTCTCAATCGCCATAATCGGATTCTCCACACCATAAGCAAACAGCTTCGGATCCGTAATCTGGAAAAATACGACCGTGTCAATTCTCATTGTTACGTTATCCTTCGTGATAACCGGCTGCGGCGCAAAATCCACAACCTGCTCTTTCAATGTCACCTTTTTGGCGATGCGGTCGATAAACGGCACCTTAAAGTGAATGCCCACGCCCCAAGTACCCTGATAAGCCCCCAGACGTTCCAGAACCCTGGCCTGAGCCTGCGGCACAATCTTTACACAGGATGCTAAAACAAGCAACAATATGATAACAATAGCTACAATTAAAATTCCTACTCCTACTCCTGTTCCTGGCATGTTGATTCCTCCGTTTTCTTTTCTATTTTTTCTACTATGAGCTTCACACCCTCAATAGCGTTCACCGTAACGATTTCATCCTTCTCTATCGTGACCGCGTTATCCGTGGTTCTGGCCGTCCATACTTTGCCATTTAACGAGACAGCCCCTAAACCGTGTATATTATCGATCGCCTCCAGCACAACGCCTTTCTCGCCGATCAGACTATCCACATTCGTTTTCTCCCGATCCTTGTTAAAATACCTTACCGCGATCGGCCTTGTGACAAACAGTAAGAATAGTGATACCATAAAAAACAGGGCCAGCTGGATCCCCAGATTCGCTCCCAGCGCCGCCGCGATAAAAGCTACCAGCGCACCGCCCGCAAACCATATCGTAGTAAGCCCCAGCGTAATGATCTCGATGACCAAAAGTACCACAAATAATGCCAGCCAAATAATTGCGTCCATGTCCATCACTCCTTTCCCCTTATCTTACTATAATTTGTTTTGAATTACAATGTTTTTAAATAAGACTTTACATAATTGAGAGATGCCCGGATACAGGGCGTGCGCTTTTCTTAAGACTGAAAAAACCCTATAAAAACCAGTGTTGGTTTCTATAGGGTTTCCAATTTTTATTATTTATATTTCAAAGCGTTACCAAAAAACGTGATTCCCGATAACCGTTCCATCTGCTCCGGAACTTGCGGGACGGAACTGGGTGGCTCCTCCTACGTTATCGGCCCCGCCGATGGCTGCCTGCGCTGCTTCCATACAGGAACCGCTGGGTCCGTTGGCGATGATGCTCTGCATCCGGTCGCTGTGCGCCGGAGGGAACTGTCCGCTCTGGTATACGACTCCGCTGATAGATCCCGGATATCTGCCGCTTCTCACACGGTTCATCACTACGCTTGCCACACCGAGCTTGCCTTCGAAGCTTTCATTCCCGGCTTCCATCTGTATGATCGCCGCCAGTATGGTCGCTTCATCTGCGTTTGCGGATACGGCTTCTTTCTGCGTTACGTTTTTCCCGTTTTGTTTTGCTTTTTCTGCTTCCGCAGCTCTTTGCTCTTCTGCGATCTGTTCTACAGATTTCGCTTCACCGAGCTTTACTTCTACGGTAACATACTCTTTCGCCACATAACCGGTCTGCTCTGATCCGAATTCTACGGTTACCCACTCATCATCCTGACCGGTAACTGTATACTGCTGCCCGTTTGCCGCAAGTCCAAGTACGGATGCTTCCGTGCTGGCCTCGGAACGGACTTTCAGGGTTTCGGTATTGACCGTTGCCGTTGTAACTGCTTCCTCTTCCGCTAAAGCTTCCGCCTCAGCGTCAAACGCTACGTAATCATTCTTTACATAGCCTTCCACCGACCCGGACGAGATCTTCGTCCATTCATCTCCCCGCTCCAGGATGTCCGCTGCTCCGCCTTTGAATAATTTGCCGACCAGTTCCGATTCCTCACTGGCCTCTGCTCGGATATTCAGCGACTCGTCCACTTTCGCCATCAGGCGGTTGGACCATTCGGATGTCTCTCCCGCCGGTTCTATGGCCGGCGCATCCTCTGCTCCTGTCACAGCCCCGTCCGCCGGGCCGCCCGTTTCTGTTGGTGCGGGAACCTGCGCGTCCTGGGGAGCCGGTGTGCTTTGAGCAAGTTCGGCGGCCACCCCTGCCTGGGCCATAACTTTATCACCGTTCTCTGTCTCCGGTGACGCGGTTGGTTTGATTTCTGGTGTTGCTGTCGGTAGTACCACAGTTTTCGGCGTAATATCTGATGTGCTGACCGAAACCAGATCTCTCTGGATTCCGGCCAATCCCCCGGATGCCAGCGCTTCCATAGATGGAACCACAAGGCAGGATGTGCAAACCATCACACAAGCCAGGGTTTTCGTCCATTTCGCTTTCATTGTGTCCTCCTGAACAATTGCGTTTTTATTACAATTGTTACAATTTTATTAAATTTATTACGGACTTATAATAGCAAAGTTAAATTTATTTGTCAAGGGGTGATTATCTACAAAAAACGAGCGCTCGTTTTGGGAAGCTGTCGGAATGAAGTTCCGGCTGAATCACAAAACGGATACCGGACGGGCAGGTTTGGCCCGTTCTTTTTCAATGCACTGGCTGGGGGAGGGGTAATAACAGAAAAGAGAAAAGCCGATTGTTTTAGGATGGGATTGTACGTTTTTGCGGGCGGGAATTTTGCGGATTTTGAGGGTATTAAGACGAATAGAAGCGATCTTACCGGCCGCCGCTATTTATTTTCAAATGGATGATTCTTAAGATTTTGGGAAATATGATTCTTAAGTCAATTATTTGATACTATCTATATCGTGCAGAAAATGAGAGGAAATTCAGCTAAATTGGTGGTACGATATAAATATTGTGAACTGCAGCTAAATCATACTGATTCGATTTTGGAATATCAACAGCGAATGTATCGTGGTGGAAAGGAGGGCAAAAAATGGTTCACTTGGTTTATTGTGATAACGCCGGCCCAAAGGGCGAAAAAGTTCTGGATAAGATTTTAGCCGGTACAAAAACAATGGTAGTCCGTGGGGCGGCGGGTAGAAAAATTCCTCACAGCAGGGTATTTCCCGGAGAAAAGCTCTATTTTATGGAGAAGGGGACAAAACAGATTACCGCCTGCGCGGTAGTGAAGGATGTCAAAAATTATGTAAAATTGTCTGATGAGGAGATTTCCAGAATATTGGATGAGTATCAGTCTATGCTGAATTTAACTGAAAAACAAAAGGCCCGCTGGCATAAAAAATGTTTGTGTCTTGTTTCGTTTGAAGACGTCCGGGCCATACCGTCTATGGAATTTGACCACCAGGGAAATATGGATGATTGGCTGATTCTTGATAAGATAGAGGACGTAGTAGTAGGCACCAGTATTCCTTACAATTATGAAAAATCCAGATTCTAAAATGATTGGTTTCTAAATGTGTTACAAATATTCCGCAAATTTTATTATACGGACTTATACAGAAAGACAGGACAAGGCCCAATTATGGGCCTTTGTTAATTGTTAACATAATATGAAATTTATCCGTAAATATATGGCATAAAGTAGCTTTTCCTGAAATCATTCCGGCGAATAATCCCGCTTTATTTTTTTCTTGAAAAATATATCGCTATTCCGGCGCAGCCCAGCGCAACGATCACAAAAATAATCAATGCTATAAATAAGAAACCAGTTGCCATTTGTATCCCCCCTTATCATTTTGTCTGGCGGAAAGTCCTTACGCACTGACAGCATACCGCCTATATGTAATATATTTAAATAGTGAACATGACTATATACATGCTATTTTATGATGTTCTATTTTTAATATATTTTTTAATTCCTGTCAGGTTCTTAAACCATAAAAATTTACAATTTTAAGTGGTTAAACTACTACTCTCGATCCCGTAAGTGCCGGATCAGGGTAACCGAAAGTTTAGTTGACATAAATTACCAAATTATTATTCCACCAATCAGATTCTGACCTTTTATATAGACTATCTTATATAGGAAGAAACAAGTATTTATATCATCTCACTCCTGCCGTTTCCTACAGATTTCTACCCGTTCTCTGCCTCTTAACTTCATACATCAATATTCCGGCAGCCATGGCGGCATTCAGGGACTCTACCTGTCCCTCCATCGGAATTCGGATATACTGATCCGCCGCATCGGCTAACTCTTCTGTCAGTCCGTTGCCTTCATTGCCGATCAGGAAAGCCGTTCCCGTCCGATAGTCAGCCTCCGTGTAGGACTTCGTACCCCGCAGATGGGCGGCGTAGGTCCGAATTCCGCGCTGATGCAGCAGGGGAACGAGACCGGTCAGGCTGTCCGTGATATGGACGGGGACACGGTAAATCGATCCCATCGTGGAACGGATGGTCTTGGGATTGTACAGATCCACACTTTCGCGGCTGATCAGAATCCCGGTGACGCCAGCCCCCTCCGCCGTCCGGATCATGGTTCCCAAATTGCCCGGATCCTGAAGGTTTTCGATCAGCAATAAAAATGGATCCGGCTGCTTCAACATCTGCTCGAGATCCGGTTCCCGCCGCCTGATGACGGCCAGGACGCCCTGAGGCGTCTGTGTATCGGACATCTGCGTAAACACCTGGTCCTCCACCTCCTCAAAGGGGAGATCCGCAAGAAGGGTCCGGCCAGACGGGTCCGAAAGCGCCGACGCGCTTACATAGGCCTTCACGATACGGTCCTTCGGGGCCTCCTTTACCATCTTAAAACCTTCTACGACAAAAACCCCTTCTTCCTTCCGAAGCCGGGGTTTTTTATTTAATTGCATGACATGTTTGACTTGCTGGTTATGCGTACTTGTTATCATTATCTTGACAGCGCCTTACTGATTTCGTATTGGTAAGCGGGGATATCTTTTTTCATGGCCAGGGCTTCGTCTATATCAAAGTCCACATAATCGCCGTTTTTGTAACCAACGACCCGGTTGGTCTTGCCTGCGCACAGAAGATCCACGGCGTAGGCTCCCATGATGGACGCGTACATTCTGTCTTTGCAGGTCGGGCTGCCGCCGCGCTGCATATGGCCCAGGATGGTGGCTCTGGTCTCCACTCCGGTAGCCGCTTCGATCCGCTTCGCCATGCTCTCGGAATGTCCGATGCCCTCGGCGTTAATTACGATGTGGTGTTTTTTGCCCCGTTTCCGGTTGCGGATAATATTATTGATCAGTTTCTGTTCGTCATAGTCATATTTTTCAGGAAGCAGGATGTCTTCCGCTCCGTTGGCGATCCCGCACCACAGCGCGATATATCCTGCGTTACGGCCCATTACCTCGATGATGCTGCACCGCTCGTGGGACGTGGAGGTGTCGCGCACCTTATCGATGGCTTCCATGGCGGTATTCACCGCGGTGTCGAATCCGATGGTGTATTCCGTACATGCGATGTCCAGATCGATGGTTCCGGGCACACCGATGGTATTAATCCCCAGCGCGGACAGCTTTTGGGCTCCCTGGAAGGAACCGTCCCCGCCGATGACGATCAGGCCCTCGATGCCGTGCTTACGGCATACCTCTGCCCCCTTCTGCTGCCCTTCCAGAGTCCGGAACTCAGAACAGCGCGCGGTATAGAGAATGGTGCCGCCCTTTTGGATAATGTCGGACACTTTTCTTTTATCCATATCGATAATTTCTTCGTTTAACAGGCCGTTATATCCTTTTAAAATGCCCTTGACTGTCTTTCCCTGGTCGATTGCCCTTCTGACAACCGCACGGATCGCCGCGTTCATTCCGGGAGCGTCGCCGCCGCTGGTCAGGACTCCGATTGTTTTGATTTCCTTATTGCCTTCAATACCGGGCATTGCGGACCCGGAGGATAACTCTTTTGCCATGCTGAATTCCTCCCATATATTTCGAACTATCTTTCGTTAATTTGTTCACATTTCCTTTCCATTCTAAAGGATTTCTTTTTTATTTTCAATACTCATTTCAACAACTTTAATGTTATTTTCTCCATATTTTGTAGTTAAACTGCTCAGGAGATCCGGATTGATCCTGATATTCCTGGCCGGAGGCAGCCGTTTTACCGCTTTGGGGTTCTCCACGTAGATCACCACCCGGTCC
The DNA here is from genome assembly GCF_019042275.1 of Diplocloster agilis. GTDB lineage: Bacteria > Bacillota > Clostridia > Lachnospirales > Lachnospiraceae > Diplocloster > Diplocloster agilis. The sequence continues at coordinate 3,960 of NZ_JAHQCW010000018.1, read as the reverse complement.
TGTCCGTCGGAATCCCGCAGCGTATCATACAGGTCCTGTTCCCCCGCGCGGAAGGCGTCCAGATCGGGATATTTCACCCAAAGCTCTCTGGGTATGGTGTCAAAGGGAATAATCTTCTCGCAGATCAGCTTACTGGCTTTTTCCTCCTCCGCGGAAATACGTCCCAAGACGAAGACTTTGCTGTCCTCTATGAGTAATGAGCTATATTTTTCATAATCCCTGGGAAAGATAATAACCTCCACTGTGCCCACCAGATCCTCGATCTGGATAAAAGCCATCATGGTATTGGTCCTGGTAGGCTTTACGGTTTTACCGGTAATCATACCGCCGATAATCGCTTTCGCCCCATCCCTCACCTTCGCCGCGCCGGATTCCTCATCGGGCATAAAATCCGTCGTAACCTGGGTAATGTTCTTTCTCCACTTCTCCTCATATTCTTCCAAAGGATGGCCGCTAATATACACGCCCAGCACTTCCTTCTCAAATCCCAGCTTCATTTCCTTGGAATATTCACCCACATCCGGAAGTTGAATCTCAAACGCCTCTTTATCTTCCTCCTCCACCAGATCAAACAGGGACATCTGGCCGGTCATGGAATACTTCCGCTCCTGATTGACACTGTCCAACACCTGCACGTAGATCATCATAAACTGCTTTCTGGTGCCGCCTAAGCTGTCCAGCGCGCCTGCCTTGATCAGATTTTCAATTACTCTTTTGTTCATGTCCTTTTCGGCCATTCTGGTCAGAAAATCTTTCAGGTTCGCGAAGGTGCCATTCTGTTCCCGTTCTTCCACCAGCGCGTCAATGATCGGCCGGCCCACATTTTTGATTGCGGACAGCGCATAGCGGATCTTTCCGTTTGAAACAGAGAAATGCGTCTCGCCCTCATTCACGTCCGGCGGCAGAATCTGGATATTCATCTGGCGGCAGGTCAGGATATATTCCGATACCTTTCCCGGATTATCGATGACGGACGTCATCAGTGCGGCCATGAATTCCACCGGATAATAATATTTCAGATACGCGGTCTGGTAGGCCACCACCGCATAAGCAGCCGCGTGGGACTTATTAAACGCGTATTTGGCAAAATCGATCATATCGTCAAATATTTTATTCGCCGTCTTCTCCTGGATCCCCCGGTTGATACAGCCGGGAACCCCTTCTTCCTCATTTCCGTAGACAAAGTTCTTGCGCTCCTTCTCCATGACCGCCACTTTTTTCTTGGACATGGCCCGGCGCACCAGGTCGCTTCGCCCCAGCGTATAACCGGCCAGCTTCTGCACGATCTGCATAACCTGCTCCTGGTAGACGATACAGCCGTAGGTGGGCTCCAGAATGGATTCCAGCTCCGGGCAGTCATAGGTAATGCTCTCAGGCGAATTCTTTCCTTTAATATAGAGAGGGATAAAATCCATAGGCCCGGGCCGGTACAGCGATATACCGGCGATAATGTCCTCCAGGCTCCTGGGCTTAAGCTCTTTCATGAAGCTCTTCATCCCGCCGCTTTCCAACTGGAACACCCCGTCCGTCTTGCCGGTCCCCAGAGAGGCCAGCACATCGGGATCATTGTAATCTATTTTTTCCATATCCAGCTGAAGATGCCGGCCTTTTTCCACCATCTTCACTGCGTTCTGGATCACCGTCAGGGTCCTGAGGCCCAGGAAATCCATCTTCAGAAGCCCTAACTCCTCCAGCGTCGTCATCGTAAACTGCGTGGTAATGGAACCGTCCGCCGCCCGGGACAGCGGTACATACTCATCCACCGATTTCTGGCTGATTACCACTCCGGCCGCATGCATGGAGGTATGGCGGGGCAGGCCCTCAAGCCTCTTAGACATGTCAATCAGGTTTCGCACCTGGTCGTCCTCCTGATACATCTTGCGAAGCTCCGGGTTCGTCTTCAGCGCCTTATCAATCGTAATCCCAAGTTCCATGGGGATCGCCTTCGCTATGGTATCACACAGGGCATAGGGCAGGTCCATGACCCGGCCCACGTCCCGGATCACGCCCCGGGCCGCCATGGTACCGAACGTAACGATCTGCACCACCCGGTCCTTCCCGTATTTCCTGGTCACATAATCGATAACCTCCTGCCTTCGTTCAAAACAGAAGTCAATATCTATATCCGGCATGGATACCCGTTCCGGATTCAGAAACCGCTCGAACAGAAGATTATAGCGGATCGGATCAATATTCGTAATCTCCAGGCAATAGGAGACGATACTGCCGGCCGCGCTGCCGCGCCCCGGCCCCACCATAATGTCATTTTTTTTCGCATAATTGATAAAATCCCACACGATCAGGAAATAATCTACATACCCCATGGTTTTAATCGTATCCAGCTCATATTCCAGCCTCTTTTTCAGGGTCCCGTCATCGTCGGGGTATCTCCTGGCAAAGCCGTCGAAACACAGCTTATTCAGGTACTCCCACGAGGTATACCCTTCCGGCACATCGTATTTCGGCAGCTTCGTAACCCCGAACTCGATCTCCACATTACAGCGCTCTGCGATCTTATGGGTATTCAGAAGCGCCTGTTTGGCATAGGGGAATAGCGCCTCCATCTCCTCCACAGATTTGACATAATACTGTCCGCCCTCGTAGCGCATTCTGTCCTCATCCGCCAGCTTCTTAGCGGTCTGGATGCACAACAATATATCGTGAGGCTTTTCATCCTCCGCGTAGGTATAATGCACATCATTGGTAGCGACCAGTTCTATTCCCAGTTCCTGGCTCATCCGGACTAGCTGCTGATTCACCGTCTTCTGAGCCGGAATCCCATGATCCTGAAGTTCCAGGAAAAAGTTCCCTTTGCCAAAGGTATCTTCATATTTTAAAGCGGTCTTCTTCGCTTCCTCATACAGGCCTTTCTGAATATACCGCTGCACCTCGCCGGCCAGGCACGCGCTCAGCGCGATAATCCCCTCGTGGTATTCCCGCAGCACCTCCATATCCACCCGGGGCCTGTAATAGAAACCTTCCACATACCCCTTGGAAACAATCTTCATCAGATTACTGTATCCCTGGTTATTCTCCGCCAGCAGGACAAGATGATAATACCGGTCTTCCCCGCCGGTAGTCTCCTTATCAAACCTGGAATTCGGAGCCACATATACCTCGCATCCCAGAATCGGCTTAATCCCGGCTTCCCGTGCCGCCCGGTAAAAATCGATCACTCCATACATCGCCCCATGGTCCGTGATCGCCGCGCTGTCCATCCCCAGTTCCTTCACCCGGGCCACATACTCTTTTATCTTATTCGAACCGTCCAGCAGACTATACTCCGTATGGACGTGCAAATGCGTAAACTCCATAAGGCACCTCACTTTCTATTTCTGATTATAGCACACTCCTATTAGGGAAGCCAATCGACAATTTTCGGATTTGCTGAAGGGGGCGGGAGGAGAGGAACGGGGCGGGGCCTTGGGGGCAGGGGGCGGATTCCGCGGGGGGAAATCGCTTCGGCCGGGCCTAAGAACAGGTAACTGCGAGGTTCTCCCGTCATCTGCGTAACCTGTTCTAAGGCCCGGCCTCAAGCGATTTTCCCCCGCGGAATCCGCCCCCTGCCCCCAAGGCCCCGCCCCGTTCCTCTCCTCCCTTTGTTACAGCATGCTGGGTTCCATGTTCAGGTTGGACTGGGTTAGATTAGGGCGAGGTTTTTGCCTTCTTGCGTAGTTTTCCGGCATGATCTGTGGCTTCCTAGACATGGTGCTTGAAACTCGAATATCAGGTTGTAGTAAAGTAGGAGCGGGCAGTCGTAAGGGCGGCCTGTGGGAGTCCCGGCTCAACGGACGGCCGGATGTCTGCGTCCGGGAGCGTCTTTGTGTCTCCCCGGGCGGCCGGGTTCTTTTGTATCTCCCCGGGGGCGCATAGGGCGGCTGTGAATACGCTTAGTGAAATCGGAAAGCCGGATTCAGGATGCACGGCGGACTTCACGTCCGACGGGCAAGAGCCTCTGAA
>NZ_JAHQCW010000017.1 GCF_019042275.1 Diplocloster agilis | reverse complement strand
GTGCGCTTATGCGGTATTAGCAGTCATTTCTAACTGTTATCCCCCTGTATAAGGCAGGTTACCCACGCGTTACTCACCCGTCCGCCACTAAGTCACAAACGCTTCATCCCGAAGGAATCGTCATAAGTGCTTCGTTCGACTTGCATGTGTTAGGCACGCCGCCAGCGTTCATCCTGAGCCAGGATCAAACTCTCATGTTTAAGTGTTTGATTCCGTCAAGATAACTACTAGCTATCTTTCCGTCATACTGTTTTAAGGTTGCTTCTCATTCTTCCGCTTCCTTCGCAAAATTGCTTTTGCATCAGGTTGCTTCTATAATAAGAAAGCGTTCGTTTCTGAAATTCTTTTTTAGAATTTTCAGGGTTGTTTCACTGTTTAGTTATCAATGTTCATCGGGCGCTGCTTGTCTGATTTTGTCAGACGCAACTTTGATAGAATATCACATCTCTTAATCACTGTCAACCGTTTTTTTGTACTTATTTCTGTACATTATTTGTTCGCGGCTGGAATTACATTATAGCATCGACGTTATTCTCTGTCAACACCAATTTTCCGCAAAAAAATAATCTTCTGAAAAAACGGAACGGAGAAAGAGGGATTTGAACCCTCGCGCCGCGCAAACGACCTACACCCTTAGCAGGGGCGCCTCTTCAGCCACTTGAGTATTTCTCCTGAATTCGGTATTTTTCATATGATATTGTATGCATCACGTCGGTGACGCAGAAATTATTATACTAATTATAACCGGCTTTGTCAATGGCTTTTTCTATTTTTTCTCTTACAATTTCAGCAATTTCTGTTGTTTTTAGATTTTTATAATCCTCATAGTATAGCGGAGGCAAAAAATAGACAGGAACCGTCACTTTTTTTATGGAATTCGTGTCAAAGGGCAGATATGAATTCATGATGGCAACCGGGACGATGGGACACTGTGCCCTGACGGCGCTTTTAAAGCTGCCTCCTTTAAAAGGGAGCAGATGATTACCGTCTCTGGAACGGGTTCCCTCGGCAAAGATCAGATAATTGCGCCCTTCTTTCACTTCCTGAGCCACCTGCAGGATCACTCTCATGGATTGCTTAAGATCGTCCCTGTCCATAGGGATCGCTTCCATTACCCGGAAGATCTGTTTCAGGAACGGTACTTTTACCAGTTCTTTTTTCATCACTACGGAAAATGGTCTGGGGCAGCATTCCAAAAAAGAGAGTACATCATACATACCCTGATGATTCGGATAGAGTATAAATCCGTTTTTTTCCGGCAGATTCTCCAATCCGTGAGGCTCTATTTTCACTCTCCCGCCTTTGTTCGCGTGGATGGTTACCTTTTTTAACAGCGCAAATCTCTGTTCTTCCGAATACCGGTCTATATGGCTCCCATACCAGCATACCTGGATAAACCAAAAAGGAGCAAACAACAGATTCCGAAGAACCATCAGCATTATTCTTTTCATCTTCTCTTATCACCTTTGTTATCGCTTTTTCCAGCGCTACTATTTTTCTTTCGTTATGAAACCAATATTTTCAGACGCGATTTAATCTTTTTTCCATCATTTCCGGAGCCATGCTGTAGGCCAGGGCCTGTTTCCGGTCGATGATTCCTTTTCCATACAGGGAAAGCAGGCTGGCATCCATCGTAATCATCCCTTCCTGCGCCGATGTGGCGATCACGGAGTCGATCTGATGTGTCTTGGATTCCCGGATCAGATTCCGAACCGCCGTATTACACACCATGATCTCTACCGCCGGAACCACAGCGCCGTCTACGGTAGGAACCAGCTGCTGGGACACGACCGCTTCTAACACCATAGCCAGCTGAACCCGGATCTGATGCTGCTGGCTTGGCGGAAACTCATCAATAATCCGGTCTATGGTATTCACCGCGCCCATGGTATGCAGCGTCGAGATGATCAGATGCCCTGTCTCCGCCGCGGTCATAGCAATACTCATAGTCTCAAAGTCCCGCATTTCCCCTAATAAGATAACATCCGGCGACTGCCTCAGCGCCGCCCGTAAGGCCACCGTATAACTTTTGGTATCCGTAGCGATCTCCCGCTGGCTGATGATACTGTTATCATGGCGATGCAGATATTCAATGGGATCTTCCAGTGTAATCACATGTCTGTTGGCCTGATGGTTAATCCGGTCGATCATGCAGGCCAGCGTCGTGGATTTTCCGCTTCCAGCGGGTCCGGTAACCAGAATTAATCCTTTCTTCTTCATTCCCAGTTCCACTACCATGTCAGGAATGCCCAATACCTTCGGATCAGGCAGATCAAAGGCTACCACGCGGATCACCGCCGCTAAGGAACCCCGCTGCTGATAGACGCTGACCCGGAAACGGGCGACGCCCGGAATGGAGAAGGAGAAATCGTCGTCCCCGGTCTCCTCCATAAGCTTCGGACTGCGGCCGCTGATCTGGTAAATCTCCATCAGTATCCGGTTGGTATCATCAGGTTTTAATTTATCCGTATCGGTACGTTCAATATGACCGTTTAATTTTATAGACACAGGAAGACCGGCTATAATAAAAATATCTGAAGCGTTTTTTCGCGCCGCCGCTTCCAATATCTGGTGGACATCCATATTCATTCCCCTTTCCTATTCTGGTTTTTGAGCATATAGGTATACCCGTAGGGTGTCTCCTTAATTAGTCCTGTCTTTTGGGCATACAGGTATATTACCTCTTTAAAACATTCAGTTTCTCGTCAGGCTGTTCCGGCTCCGTCACTCGGATTTCCCACTTTTGTTTGGACCAGTGTCCCCGGGGTATGTCCTGATTTGCGCCGGACAGGGCTATTTCCACATACAGGTCCTGGATTTCATTCACCTGTATCACATAACTTATATAATGATTCTGCCCGTCATTTGTAATATCACATCCATCCTGAGCGGCCAGCGTCAGTAAATCTTCAATATTCTTTTCTCTTAGCAGGGCCCCTAACTGTTCTTCCGCTTTTGACTCCGCCTGATAGTATTCCTGTACCGCCTTCGCATTCTTTTCCGAAAGCTTTTGATCCGCTCTGGCGGACGTAAAGGATAGTATCGAAAATACAGTCATACATAATACAACAAACACGGCCAGTATGGAAACTGCCCCAAGACCGATTCCTCCGGCACCTCTTTTACGAAGCATGGCGACCTCCTGTTCTAAGCATCGGTAACTTTCTGGATTTTCAAACGGTATATTTCATCCTGCGCATGGCTCATAACGATGACGGCGGTTATCAGATTCTGATCCCTGTCTAATTGGATGTCCATTCGGTAATTGTCATCTGTCTGCCCTGCCGCCGGTTTCCAATCCGTATCATAATAAACAATCACGTTCTGTCCTTCCAGAATTCCATCCAGCTCTTTTGCCAACCGGTCCGCATCCCCATCCACGGCTTTGAAATTTTCCGCCGCTTCCTGGACCTTCAATACCGCGCCTGTGAGCCTGCTGCTTTGTACACTGGTTAGTTTCGCGTTGACGAAAATACGCACGCACACCGTAGCCGCCAGTGAAAAAAACAGGATTATAATTATAAATTCCAATAAAAACATCTTTGTTTTCGACGCTTTTCTTCTCATTCTTATCTCCATGTTTGCGTTATTCCGCGCATATAGCAAACGCCTTCAGATATACCTATATGCTTTATGTTCAGCCTTCCCGCATCTTAACCGGGCCGCACTGGACATACACCATGCTTTCGGACCATTTTCCTTCCCCGTCGGCGGCGGCGATCCGGATACTCTGATCTGCGGCTTCCAGTTGAAAGTCCGTGACTTCCATTAACTCCTGTCCATCTCCGGGATTTACCTGTGTACCGGCTGCCACCATGATTTCTTTGAGATGGTTTCCGTCCCGGTAGATCCAGGTTTCATAGGTATCATTATTATAATTCTGGGTCAGAATCAGCGCCGGCTCATTTTCCAGGTCTCCGACGAAAATCTGTCCCTCGCTGTCATGCTGGCGGATCTTTTCCGTCACATAGGATATCGAACTTCTGCTGCTGTAGTTGTGATCCATATCTTTGGTTATTCCCTGATAGACATCGGCGCCCATCAGCACGACCAGAAGCGCGCTGGCCGTAAAGATGCAGAACAGGGACAGGATGAAAATAATATCCACAATATGTGCATTTCTTTTCAAAATATCATTCCCCCTGTTCCAGTTCAAAAACTTTGATCTCCGGCATCAGATTCGATCCGAACCGTTCATAATGGTATAAAAAATGATCGGTATCCAGGATAATACCGTAATGGCTCTCCAGATAAGACAGATCAGGAGGATACCGCCCTTCGATGGCATAACACTGAACCGCCGCTCTCTCCACCGCTTTTTGGGCAATCTGAAGCTGCTGTTCTTTTGCGGAAGAGGAGACATCGTTGAACCCGTACAGGATACAACCCAAAAAAGCCAGAAACAGGATTCCGGTAATCATGGTGTTTATAGAAAACGGCAGTTTCTTTTTTTTACCATACAGGCTTTTATTCATCTATCTCTTCACTCCTATCCGATCGCGGACATAATTCCAATCAGCGGAAGCATGACGGACAATAATATCATGCCTACCACCAGCGACAGCAGAATAACCAGCGTAGGTTCTATGACAGAGATCAGGCGTTCTATCCTTCTCTCCAAATCTTCTTCATATTCTGCGGCAATTCTCTGCATGACGTCATCGGTCATACCGGTAGAAGCTCCGACGGTAATCATTTTTCCATATAAACCGGAAAATACCTGGTGTTCCACTACAGCCTCGGAGAACATTTTCCCCTGGGATACCTCTTCTTTCAATAAACCTATCTTCGTCTTCATGGATTCGGAACCGGTAAGGTCTTCCGTCAATTCCAGCGACTTTTCCATTTCGATCCCGCTCTCCATCATTAAGGCCATAGCCGAAGAAAAACGCCAGACCGACATAGCGGAGGAAATTTTAGGGAAACATTTTTCAAATATCAAAGACAAAATCTTCTGCCCGCCCGGCAATGCCCGCAGGATAAAAAACAGCAGCGCCAGAAGAACCACAACCGCCACGATCCAAACGGAATATCGGCTGATGATGGTTCCCAGATGCATGGCGCCCCTGGCGAAGCCGGACATCTCACCGCCCAATTCGCGGAATACACTTTCGAAAATAGGAAGCACCTTGATGACCACAACCAGAATGACAGCTAACATCATGACGATCATCATCAGCGGATAGGTTACCGCGCTGCGGATGGTATCGGAAACCTCTTCATTTCTCTCATAATAGGAACTGAGGGAATCCAGCACTTCTTCCATCCGTCCGCTGGTCTCTCCGATGGCCATCATATGTATGAGATATTCCGGAAAGTGACCGGTTTCCTCTATAGCCGCCGACAAAGATTTACCATCTTCCAGGGATTCCCTCAACTGTAACAGCAGGCTTAGCTTTCCCTCTTTCTCATCCTCACATAGAATGGCAATCCCTTCCGGTATTGAGATTCCCGCTTTCAGAAGAAGGGACAACTGTGCGCAAAAAGCTGCCGTTTCCCGGTTGGAAAGCAATTTCTTTTTTTGTTTTCCCATGACGCTCTCCTCTTTCTCTATATTTCGAACTTATCAATCTTCGAATCCTGCGGTCAATAGTAATACATTGCCCGATAATTTCCGCTGTTCTCCACCGTTTTCTCCGCCTTTTTATTCGTGGACGCTAAGGTGGGGTCCATGCGCACCCATTCTTTACCATCGAAGCGGATAATATCGTGTATCCATCCCACTCCATCTATATAAACACTAATCCATGCATGGTATACCGTTCCGGAATAGCCAACTACCAGCTGGGTGGGAATCCGCTGGGTCCTGAGCATGCAGGTCATAACCGCCGCGTAATCAAAACAGATTCCTTTTTTTTCGTCCAGCACCTGGTCGATCACCGGCAGGTAGCCGCTGGCCACATTCTCAGCCTTATCATAATCATAGTCAATATTGCCTACCACATAGTCATAAATCTTCGCTAACGCGTCCAGATCGTCGGTGGCTTCCTTTACCAATTTCTGCCCCAGCGCAACCGCCTGGGTATCCTGATCGTATTTTACATACTGGTTTGGATACAGGAAAGGCAGAAATTCATTTTCCAGGGTGACTTCACTCTTTCCCTCAAATGCGGTGGCGTACTCGTCTCCCGACACATTTTCATAAACGGTAAACTTATAGTTTCCGTCTCCCCGGGTCAGGGGAAACACCGCGTCTTCAAAGGAATTGAGCCGGTAAGTATAGGGGTCCTCGCTCTCATACTGAACCTGAAAACGAACTTTTTCATTATTCCCCTTATAGGACACCACAATATATCCCTTTGTTATATTAGAAATATCGATTGACGCTTTTTCATTACCGATCGTATTGGTACCGGGGGCCTCAGGTTGTAAGACCACTGGGGTCGAGTCTCTCAAGGCAGCAGCGTCTGAGGACTTCGCGCTCTCAACTTTTGGCGTTGCCGCGGCAGCGTTTTGCTGATTGCAGCCGGTACTGATGACAGATGCGATAAGCAGACAACCGATCCATATTCGTTTTTTTATCAAACTGCGTCTTGCTCTCATTTTTTGATTTTCCACAGTCCCTTTCCAGATTTTCAAGGTTATCCACAATTTGATTTAAGTATATACATTTTTGCGTGCAATGTAAACAGATTACGAACCTATTCCTGTCTTCCGGTTTCTTCGTACAGGTCTCTTCCCGCGCTGTCGATCACCACGATTACGGGAAAATCTTTTACTTCTAATTTTCGTACCGCCTCTGTTCCCAGATCTTCATAAGCAACCACTTCGGAATTCTGTATACATTTTGACAACAGAGCGCCCGCGCCGCCAACCGCCGCAAAATATACCGCTTTGTTCCGTACGATGGCGTCTTTGACTTCCTGTGTCCGCTTGCCTTTGCCGATCATTCCCTTTAAGCCCAGATCCAGAAGAGCCGGCGTATAGCGGTCCATTCTTCCGGCGGTGGTGGGTCCCGCGGAACCGATGGGCCTTCCCTTCCGCGCAGGAGACGGCCCCATATAATAGATCATCTGGTTTTCTAGGGGTATCGGGAGACTTTCTCCTCTTTCCAGCGCTTCCTGCATTCTTTTATGGGCGGCGTCTCTGGCCGTATAGATCGTTCCGGTTATGTATACATAATCTCCTGCTTTTAAAGAGGCAGCCTCATCAGCTGTTAATGGCGATTGTATTTGTCTGTTCATCTTTTCGCTCTACCTTTCCTCCGTATATTATGACAGTGTCCGAACTATATGCCTGTTTACATGACAGCAGATATTCACCGCTACCGGCAGACCTGCGATATGTGTGGCATAGGTTTCAATATTAACGGCCAGCGCAGTGGTCGATCCGCCCAAGCCTCCCGGCCCTATTCCCAATGTATTGATTTCAGACAACATTTCTTCTTCCAATTCTCTTACATAGGGAATGGAGGAATGGCTGCCCACTTCTCTGGTCAAAGCTTTTTTCGATAACAGCGCGCATTTTTCAAAGGTTCCGCCGATCCCCACGCCGACAACGATGGGAGGGCAGGCATTCGGCCCGGCGTCTTTCACCGACTGGAGTATGGCGCGCTTGACCCCTTCGATCCCGTCGGCAGGTTTCAACATGAATACTCTGCTCATATTTTCGCTGCCGAACCCTTTCGGAGCAACTGTAATCTTCACACAGTCACCGGGGACTATGCTGTAATGGATCACCGCCGGAGTGTTGTCCCTGGTATTTTCCCGAATGATCGGATCACCTACCACTGATTTTCTTAAAAATCCTTCCTCGTATCCCTGGCGGACGCCTTCATTGACGGCTTCTTCCACATTACCGCCTTCAAAATGCACATCCTGACCTACCTCCAAAAAGATGACGGCCATGCCGGTGTCCTGGCAGATAGGAATCATCTCCTCTCCCGCAATGGCCAGGTTCTCCTGGAGCTGGTTAAGGATTTGTTTTCCCAGCGGGGATTCTTCTGTCTCCGCGGCTTGTTTCATGGCCGCGGTCATGTCCTCGGACAGGTAATGATTTACTTTTATACACATTTCTTTGATTGTCTGGGTTAATGTATCCACATAAATGGGCTTGATCATGGGTGGGTCCTCCGTTTTTCTTATTCTAAGGTCCGGGGAAGAAGGGAGGCTGCGTGCTGCGGGTTTCCGGGAGAAGGCGGGTTCGCGCTGTGGCCCTCGGGAAAAAATCCCCGGGTTAAAAAGCAACCTCATATACAGCTCCGGGAGCCTCTGAAAACAGTAAGAATGCCGGCGTGTGAGCCGCCATTCTTACTTGAGTCTCCCTACGCTATTCGGCCATGCTTTTTTACCCGGGGATTTTTTCCCGAGGACCACAGCGCGAACCCGCCTTCTCCCGGAAACCCGCAGCACGCAGCCTCCCTTCTTCCCCTGCTTTGGCTTTAGCTTTGATGGATGAAACTTTGGGGTGAGGGAGATTTCTGTTTTATGATTGTTATTATAGTTTATAATAAAACCAAATTTGGGGTTGGTCAAGAAATGTTTATATGTGTACTTCCAGGTCTTTCATCAGCTGGTCCAGGTTGGAGACCAGGGGCATACAGTTGTTGGCGGTACAGAGGTAAAATTGTATGCCGGATTTGGTGACCGGATAGTTCTCGGTGTAGGGGGCAAGTTTTTTAAGTTCATTTGCGTTTGCTGTTGTTTTTACTATAACGGTCAGGTTTGGTACGGTTTCAGACAGATAGCTCAGTTGTTTCAGTACTTCGTTTGAATTGTCCGGGTTAGCGTCTGCGGGTATTGTGCATAGTAGTTCTTTAGCGGGATGCAGGATATTCATTATGGTCAAAAGCGCGTAACTGTGGCCGGACGGATAGCTTTCCATGGCGCCGGCTAAGTAACTCATCTGTTTTTCCAATGCTTCCTGCCATTTGGTCAGGCCGGTAATTTCCGAAAGGGTCTGAAGAACACGGGCCGCTGTGGAATTTCCTGATGGCATGGCTCCGTCATAATTTTCTTTTGTCCTCACAATAAGCTGTTCCGCATCGTCGGCGTACAGATAGAAGCCTCCCCGTTGGCCGTCGAAGAATTGTTGCAGCATGGTCTGTGCCAGGAGGGACGCGCGGCTTAGGTAATCGGTCCGGAAGGTTACTTTATATAGTTCAAGCAGCGCCAGAATGTAGCAGGCGTAGTCATCCAATTTTCCTTCCCCGGTGGTGTCGCCGTCCCGGTAACGTACCTGCAGCCGTCCATTTTTCATCAGGGTCTGATGGATAAATGCTTCCGCCCGTACTGCCAGGTCTATATATTTCTTTTCTTTTAGCACTGCTCCCGCCTTGACACATGCGCAAATCATCCAGCCGTTCCAGGAAACCAGGATCTTATCATCCTTGTGGAGATGGGTCCGGCTGATCCGGTATTTATATAGTTTTTTGATATTTTCTTTTCTGTTGTCTTCGCAGGCGGTATTTTTGTTTTTTCTGCATGCAAATTGTTGGTCGGGGATTTCTTCAAACGCTTCATTTTCCAGCAAATTCGGGATACTCTTTCCTTCAAAATTTCCGCGTCCGGTAATTCCATATTTTCTGCAAAAGCGCTCGCCCTCGTCTGTGCCCAGGATGTCCTTGATTTCGTTTGGGATAAACACATAGTATTTCCCTTCCACTCCGTCGCTGTCCGCATCCTGCCCACAGTAGAATCCTCCCTGCTTGTCCGTAAGTTCATTTTCCACATAACTTAGAATCTCAATGGCAACCTCTGCGTATATATTACGGCCGGTTAATCCGTAAGCCTGCACATAGGCCATCACTAGCAGCGCATTGTCATATAGCATCTTCTCAAAATGGGGTACCAGCCATCGTTCGTCTGTGGAGTATCTGGAGAATCCTCCCCCGATGTGATCGAAGATCCCGCCGCGGTACATCTGTATCAGAGTCGTTTCCGCCATGGACATGGCTTCCTTATTTTTCTCCCTGACGGCATAATCCATCAGAAATATCAGGTTATGGGGGGTTGGAAATTTGGGCGCGCCGCCAAAGCCGCCATTTTTTTGATCAAAATTATCTGCAAAGATTCGAAATGCCTGATGGACCATTGCCATCGAAGGTTGTGCCGATACGATCCTGCGTTCCTGTTCTTTCAGATATGTTTCGATCTGTCCTGCATTTTCCAGGAGGGTTTGTCTGTTTTCTTTCCACTGCTTCGCCGCCGCGCGCAGCAGCTCTGTCAGTCCGGCTCTGCCGTACCGCGCTCTGGGAGGTAAGTATGTGCCGGAGAAAAACGGCCTGCAATCAGGGGTCATAAGAATCGTCAGCGGCCATCCGCCCTGCCCGTTCATAGCCTGGCAGACAGACATGTATACAGAATCCACATCCGGCCGCTCCTCTCTGTCTACTTTTACACATACGTATTCTCGGTTTAAGAGCTCCGCAATTTTTTCATTTTCAAATGATTCCTGTTCCATTACATGACACCAATGACACGTACATCCTTGCAGACAGGTCAGCTGTACCCAATAGATAGGAAAACAGGCTTGTCTTCATGCCTTGCTTTCTCAAATGCTTCCTCACCCCAGGGGTACCACTGCACCGGATTATAAGCATGCTGCAGCAGATAGGGGGATTTTTCATTGATTAACCTATTGGGTATTTTTGTACGATTGTCCACAGGACCACCTCCTTTCAGATTGAAAGCGTTAAAATATTTGCTGTCTTGATAGTTTTTCTAACTGCACCTGAACTTATACATTATTGAGCAGCGAATGCTGCGAACCCGCCCGAAGGGCATGTATTAATGGGATACTGTTAAGTATACATTATTTGAGCTGCGAATGCTGCGAACCCGCCCATAATCTACTGAAAATGTTCCATAACGTACAGTCTTTGTTCCTTTTCCATATACAGAACCGCTATTTTGTCCCACTCGTTTTTTGAATACAGTATCCATATCGGTTTCTGTTCCATCTGAGGGCTATATTCCTCAGGTATTTCCAGCGTTTTAAGTATTGTCCGCACATATTCCTGAAGCCCGGTATGATTCCCTGTATTCATATTTATTATAAAATCCGTGGTCTGCTGATCCATTTTTATTTTAAATATGTTATATCTGTCATTATCACCGTGAAACCCGGCCGGGCTTTCTTTTTCATATATTTCCTCACTGGTATCCGGAATACGGATTCCCCAGTTTATGGCTATCACCCTTTTGGAATCGTTTTGGCGCTTCCAAAACATAGGGATGATTACTAGAAAAAGGATAAGAATTACCGCCATAAGAGCTATGATAAATACTTTGTTTTTATTTTTAAGTTTCAACCGGATTCCCTCCTTTTTCCCCTTTCCGGGGCAGAGCTTTCTCTTCCGGATCTTCATTCATCTTCTATGTTCTTAATTGAAATCTACTTTCAATAACTTTTTGTCTTCTTCATGTTTCTCCAGGTACTGAACTGCGGCTATTTGTGCTTTGTGTTCAGAGAAGTTGTATTTTCTCCAGGAGCTTTGGTATTTCTCATCCAATTTATAAAAATAATCATAGAATTCCATCTTGCGGGTCTGTTGGGCGTCAAAACTAAAGGCGTCCGAATATACACGGCTGGCCCCCTCTATATTTTCAGGGTCTAATTTGGCGATAGCCGGCGCGGCATCGTCTGAAAGGCTGTTCATCAGATAATGGATATCATCTATATGCATCACTTCCATGTGGGCCAGGTTATAGTTGGCAATCAGATAATCCGGTCTCGCAAAGGAGAATCCCAGATAGCCGATGGTCAGTACGATCATACAGTAAAAAAACAGACGGAATTTACTCCTGTATACGCAGATCAGGGCGCCCGCCATAAAGAACGCCAGCAGGATCAAAAACCACAGTACCAATACCCTTAAGTAGGTCAGATGATAAACCGCAACATACAGAATCATCCGATAGATGGAAGAAGCGATCAGAATATAATTGCAGACGGATATAATGGTCAATAACACCTTCAGCGCCTTGTGATCACGGAAGAACGTGTTGCAAATAATGACCATAGCGAAGTTTAGAATACTGACGAAAAGCAGCTCGAAAAATCCTCTTCTGGCATATTCCGCATAGGTGAAATCACCGGGCAGTCCTGTCACTCCCTGCGCAAATAAATACACTACCTGGATTCCGCAAAAAATCAGATAAACCGCGCACAAAATGGATGTAAACGTAATCGCTATAATAGGTTCCTGGTTTTTACACGCGGGCTGATCTTCTTTCAGCCGGTAATTAACCAAACCGCCCACTGCGGCATAAATCAGTATGATTCCAAGAAATATCATACAGATAATGAATACAATATTCATATCAATCCGAATATAACTCAGCGCCTTTGAAACCATTTCATAAAAGATCCTGTCCGCGCTGACTAACATCAGAACAACAATCAGGAACAGCGGAAGCGCTATCAGAATTCCTAACAATACATATTTCAGTTTTTTGTTCTCCTGCCCCGATTTCTTTTTGAAAAATTTCCCGGTCTGGGAAAAGGGAAGCGCGATGCTCTCCATAATATCCCAGAAAAAGGTCGAAATATTCATGATAAATCTTCCGAATCCCCACTTTCTCTCCTCATACATCTGATAAAGCAGACTGACGCCAAGCAGGAGCAGGATACCGGCCATATTAAAAAAGTGAAGAAACAGGTCATCCGTCAACACCGATGAAATCCCCAGCAGCAGCGCTGCCGCCGCATAAAATACAGTGTCTTTTTTGATCTTTAATTCCAGCTGCCGAAAAGCCAGTATAAAATATGCAAGCGTACCAGCCACCCAGAAGGGCAATGTGATCCCATGCAGATTCCGGTACAGACAGAATGTAAAAAAGAAACCATATATTATACTGGAAATCATAAAGTATCCGTATCGTGACTCTAATTTTTCTTTCATACTACTCTCCTATCCGCCGTATGCTTACGGCTTTGGCTTATCATCCACATATTCCAATATGTCGCCGGGCTGGCAGTCCAGCGCTTCGCAAATCGCTTCCAAGGTCGTAAACCGTACCGCCTTTGCTTTATTATTTTTCAGAATGCTTAAATTCGCCATTGTAATATCCACTTTATCGGCTAGCTCCGTCAATCCCATCTTCCTCTTCGCCATCATCACATCCAGGTTCACTACAATTCCCATGAGGCACCTCCTAAATAGTCAGGTCATTTTCTTCTTTGTAAGAAACGGCCTGAGCAAAAACCTGGGAGAGAACAATACTGAACAAACCGGCAACAAAAAATACCAGTATAATGATCAGGGTTGCCGGAGTGATGACGAAAATCAGCCGGATCAGAGTAATGCCGCAGATAATGAGGCTGAGTACCCCCATTTTCTTAAGGCTATTCACATTCTCATGAACAAAGCAGTTTTCCTGAATAACCGTCCGAAATATCTTTCTGAGTTCCCCGATAATCCATACCGCTACGATTCCGGAACAAAAAAACAAGATACACATCTGTATATAATAATCCCGGAAAGTTGGATACCAGCGCCCTATTATTTTAAAAGATACCGGAAGCGTAAAACAGACAAGATACCCGCTATAAAACATAAAATCCAGCAGATACTTAACAAACATCACCAGTTTTTTCGAAATCATAAAAATCCTCCTCTGATAGAAAATGCATCTTCCTTTATCTGGAATATATCATAACCTGTTATGAAAATCAATATGTATTTATCGAAAAACAATAAATATTTATTAAATATCAATTTATTTGTTGATTTTCAGAAACCGCAGACCTATAATATAAGACAGCGGACTTGTTTTAAGACAACATGGAAATATATAATGCAAACATGAAATTTTGCAAACACTAAACTTTGCAAACACTAAACTTAATGGAGATGAATAGTATGCGTGATATTGGTTTGATACTGGAAGGCGGCGGCATGCGGGGTATCTATACTGCCGGAGTCTTAGATTTCTTTTTGGATCAGGATCTGGAATTTAAAAACTGTTATGGTGTATCGGCGGGTTCCTGCCATGCCTGCAGTTATATATCCAGACAAAGAGGCCGTGCATATGCGATCAGCGTAGACTATCTGGACGATCCCAGATACTGCAGCCTGAAAAGTTTAATTCAAACCGGAGATATGTTCGGAGCCGACATGTGTTACCATCTGATCCCGGACGAACTAAATCCCTATGATTATGACACAGTAGATAAATATGACGGTACCTTTTACGCCGTAGTCACCAATATAACCACCGGAAAAGCGGAGTATATTCCGATCAAAGATTCCAGAAAAGACATCATAGCCATCCAGGCTTCCAGTTCGCTTCCCCTTTTGTCCCGAAATGTAAAAATCGGAGACAACGAATACCTGGACGGAGGAATCGCAGATTCCATTCCCATCCGAAAATCCATACAGGACGGACACAAAAAGAATGTGCTCATCCTGACCAGAGATCCCTCCTACAGAAAAAGCCCAAATAAACTGCTGCCCATACTGGACCGCAAATACAAAGAGTACCCGAACCTGGTAAAACAGATGGCACGCCGCCATATCCATTATAACAACACGCTGGATTTTATAGAGAAAGAAAAAGAGGCCGGCCACGCCTTCGTTATTCAGCCAAAAGAACCGGTTAAGATCCGCAGAATCGAAAAAGATAAAGAGAAATTAAAGTCCCTGTATGAAACGGGCTACCAGGACGCCGCCAATTGCTATGAGGATCTGAAGAAATTCCTGGAACTCTCATAATCCAGTAAAAAAGGGTTTCGCAAGCGAAACTCTCCGCCTGCGGAGGGCCGCGTATGCGGCATCTTCCTTTCCGCCGCAGTGCGTTCCCCGGAGGACTTTTTTCCATAGGCGCACTTTTCTATGGAAAAAAAATGCCCTGCGCAACCAACTGCGCAGGGCAATTTTCAAATTTTCTATCAAACTTCTTTATTCAGCTCATCTTCCAATTGCTTAAGAACATCTTCCTCGGTCTTATCGGAGGTTTCCCGTACTTTCGCGATGCTGGCTACGGATACATCCTTTTCCTGGTCGATATTGATCAGTTTTACGCCGGAGGTAACGCGTCCGAGTTTGGAGATTCCTTTGCAGGCCATTCGGATAATCGTACCCTCGGTCGTAATCAGCATGATCTCATTGTCCTCGTTTACCGCCTTCACTCCGACCACGTTTCCGGTCTTTTCCATGATCTTATAGCATTTCACACCTTTACCGCCGCGGTTCTGGCTGTTAAACTCATCCACTCTGGTCAGCTTGCCCATACCGAATTCGGATACGATCAGCAGATATTCGCCCTGGGTATTCAGCTGCATTCCTACCACTTCATCCCCATCCGAGAGATTCATACCGATTACACCCATGGAAGCGCGCCCGGTCGGACGTACATCTTTCTCATCAAAGCGGATACACTGTCCATATTTGGTCACCAGAATGATGTCTTTCTCATTGTTGGTGGATTTAACTTCGATCAGTTCATCTTCTTCTCTCAGGTTGATAGCCGCTAATCCGGTCTTTCTGACATTTTCATAATCGGTGATGGGCGTTTTCTTAACGATACCGTTCTTAGTGGCCATGAACAGATATCTTCCCACCTTGTACTCCCGAATCGGGATAACCGCCGTGATATTTTCACCGGGGGTCAGCTGAAGCAGATTGATAATCGCGGTCCCTCTGGCGGTCCGGCTGGCTTCGGGTATCTCGTAGGCCTTTAACCGGTATACCTTTCCCTTGTTTGTGAAGAACATGATATAGTGGTGGGTCGTGGTCATTAACAGGTCTTCGATATAGTCCTCATCGATGGTCTGCATTCCACGGATTCCTTTGCCTCCGCGATTCTGGCTGCGGAAGTTATCTATAGTCATCCGCTTGATATATCCCAGTTTGGTCATAGCGATCACGGTATTTTCTACCGGTATCAGGTCTTCCATGGAAATATCAAATTCGTCGAATCCGATGGAGGTTCTTCTCTCATCCCCGTATTTTTCAGAAATGATCATGATTTCTTCTTTGATCACGCCTAACAGCTTCTTTTCATCCGCCAGGATGGATTTCAAATAAGCGATCTTCTCCATCAGTTCCCGGTATTCCGCTTCCAGCTTCTCCCGTTCCAAACCGGTCAGCGTACGCAGTCTCATGTCCACGATGGCCTGGGACTGGGCGTCGCTTAAAGAGAACCGTTCCATCAAGCGTTCTTTGGCTATAGCCGTATTCTGGGAAGAACGGATAATCTGGATTACTTCGTCTATATTATCCAGCGCAATCAGCAGACCCTCCAAGATGTGGGCCCGTTCTTCTGCTTTGTTTAATTCGTATTTGGTTCTTCTGGTTACGACTTCTTCCTGATGCTTGATGTATAACTGAAGAATCTGGGACAAGTTCATAACCTTGGGCTGGTTGTTGACAAGAGCCAGCATGATGACCCCGAAGGTGTCCTGCAGCTGGGTATGCTTGTACAGCTGATTCAGCATGACATTGGCATTGACATCCTTACGCAGTTCGATACAGATGCGCATGCCTTCCCGGTCGGATTCATCCCGCAGATCGGTGATTCCGTCTACTTTTTTCTCTTTTACCAGCTCGGCAATCTTTTCAATCAAACGGGCCTTATTTACCATAAAAGGAAGTTCCGTTACGATGATCCGGCTCTTACCGTTGGCCATGGTTTCAATATCCGTGACCGCGCGGACCCTTATCTTACCGCGGCCGGTGCGGTAGGCCTCCTCGATTCCTCTGGTGCCAAGGATCATAGCTCCCGTGGGGAAATCAGGCCCTTTGATAATCTGCAGCAATTCTTCGATCTCGGTGTCCCGGTCTTCTATGACCCGGTTATCGATTATTTTGACCACCGCTTTAATAACCTCCCGCAGGTTATGGGGCGGAATATTGGTAGCCATACCGACCGCAATCCCGGAAGTTCCGTTAACCAAAAGGTTCGGGTAACGGGAGGGAAGTACGGCAGGCTCTTTTTCTGTTTCATCAAAGTTTGGCACGAAATCAACTGTGTCTTTGTTGATATCAGCCAGCATCTCCATGGAGATCTTGCTCAGTCTGGCCTCCGTGTAACGCATGGCGGCCGCGCCGTCTCCGTCCACGGAACCAAAGTTTCCATGTCCATCCACCAGGGGGTATCTGGTCGACCACTCCTGGGCCATATTGACCAAGGCGCCATAGATCGAGCTGTCGCCGTGGGGATGGTATTTACCCATCGTATCACCGACGATACGCGCACATTTACGGTGCGGTTTGTCGGGGCCGTTGTTCAGTTCGATCATGGAGTACAGAACTCTTCGCTGAACCGGTTTTAATCCGTCTCTTACATCCGGCAATGCCCTGGCTGCAATAACACTCATGGCATAGTCTATGTAGGAGGTTTCCATGGTCTTCTTTAGGTCGACTTCATGCACTTTATCAAAAATATTGTCTTCCATCTGTCATATCCTCCTACACATCCAGATTCTTTACATATTTTGCGTTTGTCTCAATAAATTCTCTTCTGGGTTCTACCTTATCCCCCATCAGGGTGGTAAACGTCAGATCGATTTCCGAGGACTCTTCCTCGTTCATCGTCACTTTTAACAATATTCTGCGTTCCGGGTCCATGGTGGTTTCCCAGAGCTGCTCGGCATCCATCTCTCCCAGCCCTTTATAACGCTGGATCTTGTTGTTGCCGTCTCTTCCCACTTCCGTCAGAATTTCATTCAGCTCCGGATCGCTGTAGGCGTACCACACCCTTTTATTTCTTTCCACTTTGTAAAGCGGCGGCTGCGCCAGATACACATGTCCTTCCCGGATGAGATCGGGCATAAAACGGTATAGAAACGTTAACAGCAAAGTGGAAATATGGGCGCCATCCACGTCGGCATCCGTCATAATGATTATTTTGTGGTAGCGGAGCTTGGTAATATCAAAATCTTCGTGTATTCCGGTACCAAAAGCCGTAATCATGGCTTTGATTTCCGCGTTGGCGTAGATCCTGTCAAGCCTAGCCTTCTCCACGTTCAGTATTTTACCACGCAGCGGCAGGATCGCCTGGGTATTTCTGGACCGGGCTGTCTTCGCAGAACCGCCGGCACTGTCTCCCTCAACGATATAAATCTCACAGTTTTTCGGATCTTTATCGGAACAGTCCGCCAGTTTTCCGGGCAGCGCCATTCCTTCCAGAGCCGTTTTCCGCCTGGTCAGATCTCTCGCCTTACGGGCGGCGTCCCTGGCTCTCTGGGCCAATATGGATTTTTCCAGAATCAGTTTGGCCACGGTAGGATTCTGCTCCAGATAGATGGTCAGCTGTTCCGTGACAATATTATCGACAGCGCCTCTGGCCTCGCTGTTTCCTAATTTCTGCTTGGTCTGCCCCTCAAACTGGGGATCCCCGATTTTGATACTGATAATGGCAGTCAGGCCTTCCCGGATATCCTCACCGGATAAGTTCTGCTCGTTATCTTTTAACAATTTATTCTTTCTGGCATAATCATTAAACGTCTTGGTCAACGCGTTTTTAAATCCCGCCAGATGCGTTCCACCCTCAGGTGTATTGATGTTGTTAACAAAGCTGTACGTACTCTCCGTATAGCTGTCGTTGTGCTGCATAGCAACTTCCACATAGACATTGTCTTTTGTCCCCTCACAGTAAATAATATCCGGATATATTTCCGTCTTGCTGCGATTTAGATAGGTTACGAACTCCTTGATTCCGCCCTCATAGTGAAAAGTCTTCTCTATGACTTCCTCTTCTCTCTCATCCCGGAGAACGATCTTCAGATTTTTCGTCAGGAAGGCCATTTCCCTAAGCCTTGTCTTTAACGTATCATAATCAAATACTGTTTCCTCGAATATTTTCTTATCCGGCAGGAAAGAAACCATCGTACCGGTTTTCTCCGGCTCGCACTCTCCTACCACTTTCAGCTTGTAGATTACTTTTCCCCGCTCATAGCGCTGTTTATAGATTTTTCCTTCGCTGTAGATGGAGACTTCCAGCCATTCGGACAGGGCGTTTACTACGGAAGCGCCTACCCCGTGCAGCCCTCCGGATACTTTGTATCCCCCGCCGCCGAATTTTCCGCCGGCGTGCAGGATGGTAAATACCACCTCTACGGCGGGTATCCCGGCCTTGGTATTGATTCCGACCGGAATTCCGCGTCCGTTATCGATAACCGTAACGGAATTATCGGGATTAATTGTAACTACAATGGTATTGCAGAATCCGGCTAAAGCTTCATCTACCGCGTTGTCCACAATCTCATATACCAGATGATGGAGCCCTCTTAAGGATGTACTTCCAATGTACATACCCGGCCTTTTCCGGACCGCTTCCAATCCTTCCAAAATCTGAATTTGATCTGCACCGTATTCAGAACTCATATTACTCCTCCTTAAGTGTATACAACTCCGTCCACCACCTGAAATACCCGGTCGATTTCAAACCGGTGATTTACAAAATCATCCAGCCCCGTACAGGTGATCAGTGTCTGTATTTGGTTAATACTGTTCAATAAATAATTTTGCCTGTTACTATCTAATTCAGACAATACATCATCCAATAGCAAAATTGGTGTATCGTGAATCATCTCTTTTACCAGCTCAATCTCCGCTAACTTCAGTGACAGCGCGCATGTCCGCTGCTGACCCTGGGACCCGAACCTTCGGATATCGATCCCACCGATCTGAAACAGCAGATCATCCCGGTGCGGCCCGATGGAGGTCAATTTGAATTTCATATCTTTTTCCAGATTTCTTTTCAACTGTTCCCTAAAAGCATTGACAGAAATATTCGGTTCATATACCAGTCTGCACTTTTCTTTTTCTCCGGACAGCTGCCCATGGATTCTCTCCACGATGGGGCCCAGATGATCCATAAACTCCATCCGGCGTTTTATAATCTTTGATCCGAACTCCGCCAGCTTCTCATCCCACAGAAAAAGAGTATCTTTTAACTCCGGACGGGCCCACAGATCCTTTAACAGTCTGTTTCTCTGATTCAGGGCTCTGTTATAATTCGTCAGGTCGAATAAATATGATTTATCCAGCTGACAGAGCTCAAGATCCATAAACCGCCTGCGTTCGGCCGGTCCGTTTTTGATAATATTCAGATCCTCCGGAGAAAAAAATACATAATTGACGATGCCAAATAACTCGCTGGCTCTTTTGATTGGAATGCCATTAATGGCGATTCCCTTGGTTTTATTTTTTTTTAAGTGCATGTCGATCCGGTACGATATGTCATTCCTGCGAATGATCGTACGGATATGGGACTCTTCCTGATGGAAGGCGATTACATCCCGGTCCTTGCTTCCTTTGTGGGACTTAGTCGTACCGCTTAGATAGACGGCTTCCAGTATGTTCGTTTTTCCCTGGGCATTATTTCCGTACAGAATATTGGTTCCCTCATCGAATTCCAGATGAAGGGTCTTGTAATTCCGGAAATTTTCAAGATCCATGGATTGTATAATCATGTTCCACCAGCTACTTTTTTATTTCGATCTGTTCTCCGTCAAAGGTCACGGTATCTCCGCCGTAGAGTTTCTTTCCTCTCTGGCGTTCCACCTCACCGTTGACTTTCACTTCACCGTTTAGAATCACCTCTTTGGCGTCCACACCGGATTCTACCAGGCCGGCCGCTTTTAATGCCTGCCCTAATTTAATATACTCTTCTCTTAACTTAATTTCCACTATTTTCCTCCAGTGGGCGCATTTACTGCGCCATAAATTCAGGTATGGGGGAACGCTTTTCGTTCAACCGTTCCTCCAGTGGCGCATGTACTGCGCCTCACATTTTTCAGCAGAATAAAATATTATTCATTCTTAGCGGTTAACCGCGTTAAAATTCACCGGAAGAATCAAATAGATATAAGTTTCATTATCATCCTTGATGAAACAGGGAGCCTTCGGATTCACCAGATATACGCTAACTTCCTCCTCATCGATTACCCGGAGGGCGTCGATCAGGAACTTCGGGTTGAATCCGATCAGTATATCCTTACCCTCTTTTTCGATATCGATATTTTCATCCATGGAACCTAACTGGGAATTGATGGTCAGTTCCATATTGCCATCCTCGATGTGGATGATGATGGGTTTTTTATCCCCCTCTTTTACCAGCAGGGTAGCGCGGTCGATACAGTTCAGGAATTCTCTCTTGTTTATTTTAACCTTCGTCTCATAGTCGCTGGACAGCATCTGCTCGATTCGGAAATATTCTCCTTCGATCAGACGGGAAACCACCAGGGTGGAATCGAATTCAAACACCACATGATTTTCCGTAAAGAACAGCCGGATCTCATCCTCCGCCTCACCGGAAAGAATCTTGCTGACTTCCTGAAGGGTTTTTCCGGGAACGACCACTTTTTTATCCTCATATGTATCTTTTAATTCGATCCTACGAATAGAAATACGATGTCCGTCAAGAGACACGACCTTTAACTGATTCCCCTTGATTTCAAATAACTCGCCGGTCATCAGTTTATTATTTTCATTATCGGCAATGGAGAAGATCGTCTGGCGAATCATCTCTTTCAGTGTGAACTGAGAAATGGTGACAAAATCCGTTCTCTCTATATAAGGCAGATAAGTAAAGTCCTCACCGGATTTACCGGATATATTAAATTTCGCTTTCTCGCAGGTGATCGTGGTCTTTAAGTTACTGTCGGTTTCGATTACCACATCATTATCCGGAAGTTTACGGACGATCTCGGAAAAGATCTTTGCGTCCAGCGCGATGATACCTTTTTCCAGAATCTCGCCTTCGATTTTGGTCTCGATTCCCAATTCCATATCGTTGGCGGTCAGTTTAATCTCATTTGCAGAGGCGTCGATCAGGATACATTCCAATATAGACATCGTGGTTTTAGAAGGAACCGCTTTGGAAACGATATTGACGCCGTGAAGTAAGTTGGCCTTCGAACAGATAAATTTCATAGTGTGAATAACTCCTTTCAGGATTGCCATAGATATATTTATAAAACAAGTTCGTAGTCTTAATCTTAGGGGGTGTTCGTAAGTGGATAACCCCTCGGGAGCCTGATAAAACCTTAATCTTAAGATTTTAAAACTCTGTGAATACCCCGGAGACAGGTTCCGGATAAATATCAAGTTATGCACAGACGATTTTCCGTACAGATTTTTATCAACCGCAACGAACAGGATATCAACATTTTATGTGGATAGATTTCATACAGTGCCGCATGTATTTTACTGCGGCTTAAGTTCAGGTATGGTGTAACCATTTCAACAGTAGGGGGATAACCTGCCGGTTTTATAAAAAGTATGTGGTTAAGTCGGATTTATCTTCTTTTTCAGTATATCAATGGTGTTGCGAAGGGTGTCGTTTTTCTTAATCTCATCCGTGATCTTGTCCGCTCCGTGAATAATGGTGGAGTGATCCCGCTTGCCCAGAATATTGCCGATGGCTTTTAACGCGGTATCGGTCATGTCCCGGCACAGATACATGACGATCTGACGGGGCACTACGATTTCGCTGTTTCGTTTACTTCCCTTGATATCGGCGGAACTGATATGGAAATGCTCCGCAACCACATCGATAATCAGTTCCGGCGTTATTTCCTTTTTGGCGTCGGGGGAAATGATATCCTTCAGGGCTTCTTCCGCGAATTCAATGGTAATCTCTTTTTTCTCCAGTTTTGCCAAAGCGTTCAGACGGTTTAAGGCTCCCTCTAATTCACGGATATTGGACTTAATGTTGGTTGCAATGTATTTGATAATTTCATCGTCAATGTTATAACCGTCCATCTCTTCTTTTTTCCGGAGTATGGCCATCCTGGTCTCGTAATCCGGGGAGGAGATATCGGCAATTAAACCCCATTCAAATCTGGAACGGAGCCTGGCTTCCAGTGTTTCCATATCCTTTGGCGGTTTATCACTGGAGATGATAATCTGTTTTTTCAAGCTATGCAGGTGATTAAAGGTGTGGAAAAATTCTTCCTGGGTACTTTCCTTACCTATGATAAACTGCACGTCGTCAATCAGCAGCACATCGATGTTCCGGTATTTCTCACGAAATTTGGACATGGCCGTATTATTTCCGTTTCGGATGGCCTCGATCAGTTCATTGGTAAAGTATTCACTGGTGACGTAAAGTACTTTCTTATTCTGATCCTTGTCCAAAATGAAATGAGCGATGGAATGCATAAGATGCGTTTTCCCCAGTCCAACGCCTCCATATAAAAAGAGAGGATTATACATCTCTCCCGGTGATTCCGCCACGGCCAGCGAAGCGGCATGTGCAAAGTTGTTGTTACCGCCGACGACGAAGGTATCGAAGGTATACTTTGGATTTAAGTTGGCCCGTTCGATGGTTTCGTTCATCTGTGGTTTACTTTGACTGGAAGATTTTTCGATTTCCCGGACATCTCGTGGGGTGATAAATTTAATATTATATTCTGTACCGATGATTTCTGCTATGGTCACTTTAAGCGGCAGCATGTATTTATTCTGTATGATGGTCAGGGCCTGTTCCTGATTGACCAGCAGGGTTATCTCATCATCTTCAACCCGGTATACTTTTAAAGGAAGGAGCCATGTCCGAAAGGAAACATCCATAATGTCGTATTCCACACGGACAGTTTCCAAAATCTCATTCCATTTTGCTAAAATTGTGTCCATATTCAATCTCCCAATTCTTTCAACCATTTTGATGCACGCAAAAATATATGAATCCTGCGAATTGTAAAATCTCTCAAATATATATTAAACTAAAACATTTGATTTAGCAATGTGTAATTTGATATGAATCGGCTGCAAAATTTTGTTAATTTTATGTGGATAAGTTGGAATAAGTGGTTGAATCGTAAAATTTGTCCATCTCGGGTTAACCTATAATCTTTAAGTTAAAATGCTTTATGTGAATTATCAAAAAACATTATGCACATTCCGAACGCCTTGAAAAATGAAGGGGTTTGTCCGAATGGGAAAAGCTTTTTCACAAATTATCAGATAATTATCCACAAGTTATCCACAAAATGTTGATAACTTTATGTAAATCTGGACAAGATGATTTTTGCGTGTGAAGAATATAGCGAAAAAATCCAGGATTTACTTGACTTTACGCCGCTATATGAATATAATTGAAATGATGTTTTCTCAGCTCAAGGAAAAATTTGTGCCATAATATTATATATATTTGGTGTATGTAAGGAGGTGCCGCGATCATGAAAATGACATTTCAGCCGAAGAAGAGATCCAGAGCAAAAGTTCATGGATTCAGAAAGAGAATGAGTACAGCTGGTGGAAGAAAGGTTCTGCAAGCCAGAAGAGCAAAAGGAAGAAAAAAATTGTCAGCTTAGGCCGCAGCTAATGTGGCCTTTTCTTCTATATAGAACATCTTTTTATCGGGGATGCTACATATAGAAAAAGGAAAGGACCAGACAGGGTTTTGCTGAAATAATCGGAAAATCAGGTTAATCAGACATATGAAATTTTCGGATTCGCTGAAAAAAAGCAGAGATTTTCAAACGGTGTACAAAAAGGGAAGATCCTACGCCAATAAGTGTTTGGTTTTGTATGCACTGCCAAACCATTCAGAATTAAACAGAATTGGAATATCGGTAAGCAAAAAAGTCGGAAATAGTATTGTAAGGCATAGGATCACAAGAGTCATAAGAGAGTGCTACCGGCTGCATGAAGACTCTTTTCAAAGAGGATGGGATCTCGTGGTAATCGCCAGGGTTGCCGCGAAAGAGAAAAGTTATCAGGAGTTAGAACAGGCGTTGCTGCATTTGGGCAGGCTCCACGGGATAGCTGCCGTGGATGAGGAAAAAGGAGAGTGATGAAATGAAGAAGGTATTGATTCATTTGATCAGAGGTTATAAGAAATATATTTCTCCTTATTTAAGAGGATCGATTCAGTGTATTTATATTCCGACCTGCTCGGAGTATGGGATCGAAGCAATTACAAAGTATGGGGCGCTGAAGGGCGGATACCTTACAATTCGAAGAATTCTGCGGTGTAATCCATTTGCGAAAGGTGGATATGACCCTGTTCCATAACACGAGGAGGTTATTCTTTTGCCAGGAATATTATTAACACAGAGTAATACATTTATCATCGGACCGATTGCCAAAGTGCTCGGCTGGATTTTGGACAAGATTTATATTTTTCTGGATACGGTATTTCATGTACAGAATATCAGTGTCTGTATCATTATCTTTACCTTTGTAATTTATATGTGTATGCTTCCGCTGACGATCAAACAGCAGAAGTTTTCCAAGCTTTCGGCGAAAATGAATCCCGAACTGATGGCGATTCAGAAAAAATATAAGAATAAAAAAGATCAGAATTCCATGATGGCTATGAATGAAGAGACAAAGGCGCTGTACGCGAAGTACGGGGTATCCCCGACGGGCGGCTGCTTACAGCTGGTCATTCAGATGCCGATCCTGTTCGCGCTGTACCGGGTTATCATGAATGTACCCGCCTATGTGGACAGTGTAAAAGACATTTTTATGGGTTTGGTGAACCATATCTATTCGATACCCAACTATCAGGAACTGGTTACCGAGATGGCCCAGAGCGCCAAGGTAATGTCAACGGATTTTGGTACGGCGGAAGCTGCTAAGAATACCATAGTGGACGTGCTGTATAAGTTACAGTCGGCGGATTGGAGTACCTTGTCCGCTAAGATCTCGGATTTTGCCGGCGGTGCGCAGGCAGGCCTGGAGCAGCTGGTATCGGGTACTTCCCAACAGTTGACTCATATCAATAATTTCTTTGGAATTAATATAGCGGACGCGCCGTGGACGATTATTAAGACAGAGATGGCTACAGGGATTGGCATCGGAATTGTGATCGCCATCGCGATACCAGTTTTATCCGCCCTGACGCAGATGCTGAGTATCAAGCTAATGCCTCAGCCCGCTGCTACCGATGAGAACAATACCATGAACAGCACCATGAAGTCCATGAACCTGATGATGCCGATCATGTCTGCGGTATTCTGTTTTACGTTCCCGATCGGTCTTGGTATTTACTGGGTAGCCAGTGCGGTGGCCAGAGCTATTCAGCAGATTGCTATCAATAAATATATGGATCGTGTGGATATTGAACAGCTCATTGCGAAGAACGCGGAGAAAGCCGCTAAGAAGAGGGCGAAAAAAGGGCTGCCTCCTCAGAAGGTGAATACGGTGGCCAGACAAAGTCTGAGAAATATAGAGGATACGACGGCTAAGAAAAAAGCTATGAGTTCAGAGGAGCGGGAAGCTGCCATTCAAAAGTCTACGGAATTCTACAAGAATAACGAGGCCAAGCCGGGAAGTATCGCTTCGAAGGCCAGAATGGTTCAGCAGTTCAATGAGAAAAATAAAAAGAAATAGGGGGTTTTCTTATGGATTATATGGAAGTCAGTGCGAAAACGGTAGAAGATGCGATCGTAGAAGCTGCGATTAAGCTGGAAACTACCAGAGACAAACTGGAATATGAAGTATTGGAAAAAGGATCCGCGGGTTTTTTGGGATTTAACAGTAAACCGGCTGTCATTAAAGTCCGTAAGATCGTTACATTAGAGGATCGGGCGGCTGATTTCTTAAAAGGTATGTTCGATGCCATGAATATGGTAGTGGAAACGAAGATCGTCTATGATGAGACCGACAAAAACATGGATATCGAACTGATTGGAAAGGATATGGGGATTCTGATCGGTAAGAGAGGCCAGACCTTGGATTCCATCCAATATCTGGTAAGCCTGGTCGTTAATAAAGGAACGGAAGATTATATCCGGGTGAAGGTGGATACGGAGGATTACCGCAGACGCAGAAAAGAAACATTGGAGAATCTGGCCAAGAATATCGCGTTTAAAGTTAAGAGAACAAAGAAACCCGTATCTTTGGAACCTATGAATCCTTATGAGAGAAGAATCATCCATTCGGCTCTCCAGAATGATAAATATGTGACGACCCACAGTGAGGGCGAGGAACCTTTCCGCCGGGTTGTCGTAACATTAAAGAGATAAGATCCTACAAAAGAGGATACAGAAACGGCGGCCTTCAGGATATGGAGGGCCGCTTGTTGTGTCTATACGTGAATCTGTATATTAGAAGCGGAATTTAGGTGATAAAGATGAACACACAGGAAACCATAGCAGCAATAGCAACCGGCGGGTCTAATTCGGGGATCGGGATTATAAGGATCAGCGGAGAGGAAGCGGTTGCAGTTGCGGACAGGATATATCGCTCACCAAAGAGAAAATGCCTGAAAGAGGTAGAGTCCCATACGGTGCATTATGGGTATATTATGGAGAAGGATGAGATACTGGATGAAGTTCTGGTTCTGGTCATGAGAGGGCCTTCTACCTACACCGGCGAGGATACGGTGGAGATCGACTGCCATGGCGGGATGCTGGTTATGGAACGGATTCTCAGGGCGGTAATAAGGAACGGGGCAAGACTGGCGCAGCCGGGAGAATTTTCAAAAAGGGCGTTTTTAAATGGGAAAATGGATCTGTCCAAGGCGGAAGCGGTAATGGATCTGATTCAGGCGAAAAATGAATACGCCCTGAAAAGCTCTGTAAGTCAGCTGAGGGGGGCCCTTTATGATAAAATAACCGGCGCACGTCAGGAGATTCTTCATGAAATCGCGTTTATAGAGGCGGCTTTGGATGATCCGGAACATATCAGTTTGGATCATTATCCCGAGAAACTGGGTGCAAAGCTACGGAAGCTGGAAGAAGATCTGATAAAGTTAAAGGATTCTTTTCAAAACGGCAGAATGATCCGGGAAGGGATCAGGACGGTGATCGTGGGAAAGCCCAATGCCGGAAAATCCTCCCTGCTGAATCTGCTGCTGGGTGAGGAGCGGGCCATTGTCACCGATGTTGCGGGGACGACCAGGGATATCCTGGAAGAAAATATGAATCTTTCCGGTATCAGTCTGAATATCGTGGATACGGCCGGTATCCGCACTACGGAGGATCAGGTGGAGAAGATAGGCGTCAGCAAGGCCAGGGCCTATGCCAGGGATGCGGATCTGATTATCTATGTGGTAGATTCCTCCACTTCGCTGGATGAGAGCGATGAGGAAATTATAGAGCTGATCCGGGAACGGAAGGCATTGGTTTTATTGAATAAGACAGATTTGGACGCGGTTACGACGGAGGAAGAACTGGAAAAAAGAGTCGGCCATCCGATTATTCCGATATCTGCGAAAGAGAAAACCGGAGTGGAAAATCTGGAAAAGGCGTTGAAGGATATGTTCTTCCATGGAGAAGTCTCGTTCAATGACCAAGTATATATTACAAATGTAAGACATCAGCGGGCGGTGGAGGAAGCGCTAGACAGCCTGAAGCTTGTGGAACAAAGCGTCCGGGATCAAATGCCGGAGGACTTTTATTCCATAGACCTTCGGAATGCCTGCGATGCGCTGGGAGCCATAACCGGCGATACGGTGGGAGAGGATCTGGTCAATGAGATTTTCAGCAAGTTCTGTATGGGTAAATAGAAGGTGGAGAATATGCCAGTAGTAGAAGAATATTGTGATATCGTAGTGGTAGGAGCGGGACATGCCGGCTGCGAAGCAGCTTTGGCGGCTGCCAGGCTTGGTATGAAGACTATGATGTTTACCGTCAGTGTGGACAGTATCGCTCTGATGCCCTGTAATCCGAATATAGGAGGCAGCTCTAAAGGGCATCTGGTGCGGGAGATCGACGCGCTGGGCGGCGAGATGGGAAAGAATATAGATAAAACATTTATCCAGTCGAAGATGTTAAATGTATCAAAGGGGCCGGCGGTGCATTCTCTGAGGGCCCAGGCGGATAAAGCAGAGTACAGCCGGAGCATGAGAAAAGTGCTGGAAAATACCGAACATCTGCAGATCAAGCAGATGGAGGTGGTGGAGCTGTTGGCAGAGAATGGTGAGATTACCGGGGTGAAGACGTATTCCGGCGCTATTTACCATGCAAAAGCGGTGATACTGTGTACCGGAACTTACCTGAAGGCCAGGTGTATCTATGGAGAAATCAGCAGCTACACCGGGCCGAATGGTCTGCAGGCGGCGAACTATCTGACGGATTCCCTGAAAAAACTGGGGGTTAAGATGTACCGGTTTAAAACAGGTACCCCTGCAAGGATCGATAAAAGATCGATTGATTTTGAGAAAATGGAAGAGCAGTTTGGAGACCCCGAGGTAGTTCCCTTTTCTTTTACGACGGACCCGGAGGATGTGCAGATCGATCAGGTCTCCTGCTGGCTGACGTATACCAATGAACATACCCATGAGATCATAAGGCAGAATCTGGATCGTTCCCCGCTGTATTCCGGTATGATTGAGGGAACCGGGCCCAGATACTGTCCCTCTATTGAAGATAAGGTGGTTAAATTTTCGGATAAGAACCGGCATCAGGTGTTTATTGAACCGGAAGGCATCCATACGAATGAAATGTACGTAGGAGGCATGTCCAGTTCGCTGCCGGAGGACGTGCAGCAGCAAATGTACCGGACTGTGCCCGGCCTGGAGCATGCGAATATCGTGAGAAACGCGTATGCCATCGAATATGACTGTATAGACGCGAGACAGTTAGATCCTACATTAGAGTTTAAGAATATAAAGGGGCTGTTCAGCGGAGGGCAGTTTAACGGAAGTTCCGGGTATGAGGAAGCGGCGGCCCAGGGCTTAATAGCCGGTATAAATGCGGCGTTAAAGATTCTGGGAAGAGAAATGATCATCCTGGACCGGTCGGAAGCCTATATTGGAGTGCTGATCGACGATCTGGTGACAAAAGAAAACAAAGAGCCTTACCGTATGATGACATCCCGGGCGGAATACCGGCTATTGCTGCGGCAGGATAACGCGGACCTGCGGCTTACGGAAAAAGGATATGAAATTGGATTGATCTCCCGGGATCGTTATGAGAGGCTGATCGAAAAGGAACGGCAGATAGAGGAAGAAGTATGCCGGGTAGAACAGGTTCATATCGGAGGGACGAAACAGGTACAGGATCTGCTGATGGAATTAGAGAGTACGCCGTTAAAGTCGGGTACTACGCTGGCGGAACTGATTCGGCGGCCGGAACTGGGGTATCAGGTATTGGCGCCCATCGATCCGGGCAGACCGGATCTGCCAAAAGACGTACAGGTACAGGTTGAGATTAACCTGAAATATGAGGGATATATCAGGCGGCAGCTAAAACAGGTAGAGCAGTTTAAAAAGCTGGAGAAAAAGAAGCTGCCCCCGGACCTTGATTACGATCAGATATCTTCTCTTAGAATAGAAGCAAAACAGAAATTAAAGGAATACCGGCCGGTCTCTATTGGGCAGGCATCCAGAATAGCCGGAGTATCACCGGCAGATATTTCTGTGTTGCTGGTACATCTGGAACAGTACAGGAGAAATCAGGAGCAGAGCGGGAGATGAGTATGGAAGACAGAGAGATAGAACTTCTATATGACAGCAGTATATTTGAAAAAGATCTGAAAAGCTGCGGGATTCAATTAACCAGAAGACAAATCCGACAGTTTCAGGATTATTATGAAATGTTGGTTGAGACGAATAAGGTGATGAACCTGACGGGCATTACGGAATACCATGAGGTGATGAAGAAACACTTTGTGGACAGTGTGTTGCTGAACCGGGTGGTTGACATAAAGTCTATTCGGACGGTTATGGATGTAGGGACAGGTGCGGGATTTCCCGGTATTCCTTTGAAGATTGTTTATCCACATTTAAAGGTGGTATTATTGGATTCTTTGAACAAAAGAATTGGTTTTTTGGGGCAGGTTGTGGATAACCTGGGGTTGAAGGATGTGACATTGATACATGGGAGAGCGGAGGATTACGCCAGGGACGTTCAGTACCGCCAGCAGTTTGAGCTGTGTGTGTCCAGGGCTGTGGCGAATCTGGCGCTGTTGTCTGAGTATTGTATTCCCTATGTGAAAAGGAACGGTTGTTTCGTGGCTTACAAATCTGGGGAAATTGAAGAGGAAGTGGCGGCGGCCGGGAAGGCTGTCGGGGTGTTGGGAGGGAAAATTGATAAGAATGAGAAGTTACTGCTTCCGGATACGGATATTTCCCGATCATTTGTAGTAATCAGGAAAATAAAAGATACGCCTAAGGTGTATCCAAGAAAGGCCGGTATCCCTAAGAAAGATCCGATTATGTGAAGTTGGTGATGGGAGGGGACTGGCTCCTTTCGGCAGTAAAGTTAGAGTGCGGGATACTAGGTGGAGAAAGGTGCCTGTCCCTGGATGTCGGTCTGATCGAGTCAACATCCGGGGACAGGCACCTTTCTCTGCGCAGTATCTTGCACCCTAACTTTACTGCCGAAAGGAGCCAGTCCCCTCACATCTATCCCAATTATTAATCCAGATATATCTTTATCTGATTATAAAGGGCAACGGGATTCTCCAGTTGAGGCAGGTGACGGGTATTTCGGATTTGTGTTGTTTCTATGGCGGGATTGAAGTACGTATATTCTTTCAATATTTGGTCGATATCCGCCTCTTCTTCTCCGCCTACCAGATAAATGCTGTTATCCAATTCTTTTAACGCATGAAGAATATTAATATTTGTATATTTACCTTCCATGCTGGCAAATAAATGCCTGGAAGTGGATTTTCCCAGATGGCATGCTTCATGATAGGCATCGATATCCTTTTCATTCAGGGAGGAGATGTTACAGTAATACTTATTTCGGAAACAATCTCCGATCCGGTCCTTGGAATGAAGCATATTGTAAGTAAACATACCCAGGATCGGTATTTCTAAATAGAATTTCCAGGCCTTGGATTTTTTCGTTGGAATCTGATTTAGTTTTTGAAGACTTTCCGGATTTATAATGATCATTTTATCGATCAGTTCAGGATCATTATGACAGGCCATGATAACAAATGAGCCTGATATTCCGGTTGCTATGATGTCTGTTTTCCTGCAGATAATATTTTTAATAAAATCAGATACCATCTGCACGTAGAGATAATTGGTATATGTCAAATTTGGCTTATCGGATCTTCCGCAGCCGAGCAGATCTACAGCGTATACCGTATGGTCCTTGGATAATAGCTGTATCATATGTTTCCATTCATATGCCGAGGAAGAGGAGTTCAAATCGTGAATTAATAATAACGGCTTGCCGGAGCCTTGTTTGGTATAATAGATCTTTCCAAAGCGCCAGTCATAATAATATCCCCTGGTTTTACCTAATATATTATCAGATATAGAAAGAGTATTAATTAGCTTATTTATACAGAACAATGCCCCAGCAGTAGCAGCTGTCGTAAGGGCTATTGTTTTTAATTGTTTGTTCATCACTAAGCCTCCTTTATCTGTTTCTATCTCTGTCTATTATAATCTAAATACAGATTACTTACAAATATATTTTCAAAAATTAAGATTGTTTTTAGAAATTTAGAAAATAAGCTTTCTTTAAATTTCGTATTGGTATATGATATAGAGAAGATATTTGTAAAAATAGTCGCTTTTTAGATGATAGATTTGTTTTATGATGAAAAAATAGTTATCTTATTAATTATGTCTTAGCGGATAGGGATTATGCAAATGGTAAACGAATATTTTGATCGGACTTATGATGAGTGTAAAACAGAATATGACAGACAATTGGAAATGTTAAACCAGTACAGGCGCCAATTGGAAGATATTCATAAAATGATGGAGTTTGAAAAAACTCAGGAAGATAATGAAAGTAGAATTTTTTCTCCCTATGAAGAGGATCATTTCAATCAGGAAAATTATGAAAAATTGGTGGAAGAAGAATCAGAGGTATTGATTCAAATACAAGAATTAGAAATCGAAGTTCTGAATTGGAAAAGTAAATTAGAGTCTCTGCGGGAAGTTCAGCAGCAGTGGAATGTGGAGACGAATGATTTAAAAGTAAAAAATAAATCCGACATCATTAATAAATTAGAATATTGTATCAAGTTGGTAGATGTAGATCCTGTAAGATGCAAACTAGAGATGAAAAACTTGTTAAAACTGCTTAAAGATTTGTAAATAAGGATAGTTCATTCTGTAAAAAAACTAATTCAATAGATAAACCATAATGTTTCACGTGAAACATTCTACAAAATTAAAATTGGAAATGTTTCACGTGAAACATTTTATAGCCTAAGTGAAAAAAACATGTTATAATGTCGACAGGCATTATATGTCTTAGATCACAGACAAAGGAGGATTATTATGGGTAGGGCAATTGCAATCGCTAACCAAAAAGGTGGAGTAGGAAAGACCACCACTGCAATTAATCTTTCTGCTTGTCTGGCGGAAATGGGAAAGAAAGTTTTGACCATAGACATCGACCCCCAAGGTAATACAACAAGTGGCTTAGGCCTTGATAAAAACAATATTGAAAACACGATATATGATTTGTTTTTAGGAGAAGCTGATATAGAAGATTGTATTAAAAAAGAGGTATTGGAAAATCTATCCCTTCTACCGTCAGATATTGACCTGGCAGCGGCGGAAATCGAATTGATCGGCGTCCAAAATAAAGAATTCATTATCAAAGAATCAATCGAAAAGATCAGGGATGATTATGATTTTATAATTATTGATTGCCCACCTTCACTCAATATGCTGACCATCAATGCAATGACTACAGCAGATACGGTGTTGGTTCCGATCCAATGTGAATACTACGCGTTGGAAGGTTTGACCCAGCTGATTCACACCATTAATCTTGTAAAAGAAAGATTAAATCCCGAGTTAGAAATGGAAGGTGTAGTGTTTACCATGTATGACGCCAGGACTAATCTGTCTTTGCAGGTAGTGGAAAACGTAAAAAGCAATTTACATCAGACAATATATAAAACAATTATACCCAGAAATATAAGGTTAGCAGAAGCGCCAAGCCATGGGTTGCCGATTAATTTGTATGACAGTAAGTCGGCTGGTGCAGAAAGTTATCGTTATTTAGCAGAAGAAGTGATACATAGGGGAGAGGAAGAATGGCAGTAAAAAGAGGAGCATTGGGAAAAGGACTGGATAGTTTAATTCCGGAAACAATCATCAAAACAGATCCGAAACAAAAGGGAAACGGCGATGGCGCAGTTCGTGTGAAAATAAACAAAGTAGAGCCAAACCGCAGTCAGCCCAGAAAGAATTTCGACGAGGACGCTTTACTGGAATTATCGGAATCCATCAAACAATTTGGGGTATTACAGCCATTATTAGTACAGGAAAAGCCGGATTATTATGAAATAATCGCAGGTGAAAGAAGATGGCGAGCAGCAAAAATCGCAGGTTTAAAAGAAGTGCCGGTGATTATCTGCAAATATAATGATAAAGAAGTAGTAGAAATATCCTTGATCGAGAATATTCAACGTGAAAACTTAAATCCCATCGAAGAAGCCATGGCGTTTAAGCGTCTGTTAGAAGAATTCCATTTAAAACAAGATGAAGTGGCGGAACGTGTCTCCAAGAGCAGAACAGCCGTTACGAATTCAATGCGTCTGCTTAAATTAGATGAGAGAGTTCAGCAGATGATTATCGAAGAGAAGATTACCACAGGCCACGCCAGGGCCCTGCTTGCATTTGAAGATCCGGAACAGCAGTTATCAGTGGCAAACGAAGTGTTTGACAAAAAATTGAGCGTGCGGGAAACAGAGAAACTTGTCAAACAATATCAGAATCAAAAAGAAAAAACCGCGGCTGAGCCATTGCGGGATGAGGTTATCTACAAAAACATAGAAGAAAAGATGAAGACGATTATCGGCACGAAGGTATCTATTAACCGAAAGGATAATAACAAAGGAAAGATAGAAATCGAGTATTATTCCAGTGAAGAGCTGGAACGGATCATGGAATTGTTTGAATCTATTCAATAGACTAAAGGAGGAACAGAATGGACATACTTGAAATGTACGGAATAGATCCGTTTTATCTGGCGGCAGGAATTGCGGCATTTTTATTGTTACTAATAATCGTACTATTTATTATACTAATCGCAACTAACAAGAAATTAAAAAAGCTGAAGAGAAACTATGAGGCGTTTATGCAAGGGGAAAACGGAAAATCCCTGGAGAGCCATTTCCTGAAACGTTTTGAGGAAATCGATGGATTAAAAGCCGCCGACCTGAAGCATGAGGAAGAAATCCATAAAATTGTGGAAAATATGAAACTGACATATCAGAAATTAGGTGTTGTTAAATATAATGCGTTCAGTGAAATGGGCGGTAAGCTTAGTTTCGCCATAGCCATGTTAAATCAGAAAAATGACGGATTTATCCTGAACGCGATGCACAGCAGTGACGGATGTTACACTTACGCGAAAGAAGTCGTTAACGGAGAGTCCTTTATCGTGCTGGGAGAAGAGGAAAAACAGGCGTTGGACATGGCGTTACAAGCGGATTTGATGAAAAAATAGTAATTATGTCAACTTAGAATATTGATTTGTAATCTCAAGACCTGGGGCAGACGGATATAGTTAGAATCTAAACAGACTCAAAAAAGAATCAAAAAGGATTCAAGTCAAACTCAGTAAGAAGGGTACAGCCCCGGGTCTGATATGGTTAGCAGGCAGATCAGAATTACAGGCAGATGGAAGGCAGATTAGATTTTACTTGTAAAATAAAAGATCCTATTATATAATGAATGAAATAAAGAATAGATAGACCTTTATTTGGCAGATGTTCTTTCGACTATTGATGATAGGAGAGAGAATTTTTTTAACGAAATATTTTTAAGCAGCCCCTATAATAATAGAAAGTTAGTAAGCATGATGCGGGAGGTAGCATATGCATCAATATTTAAGGGCAATCGGATTCAGTGATGTTACAAAGCAGGATATGGAAACCCTGGTGAAAGATACATGGGACCATTTTGAATATCATGAAATAGTAAATGAAGGCGAAAGCATGAACTTCGCTGAAGTTTCCAAACCGTTTGCAGAACAGATGGGAATCGCCATCAGAGGCGAGTACACAAGTGAAGATGAGTTTGAATGGGAATATTATTATCCGTATTTTAGAGGAGAAGGGATCACATCCACAGAAGAAGTAACGGTGGAGCGTCATGCGGACGGGGATGCCTATTCCGGAGTATGTGATGATGTGAAGATCGGTGTCACCCTGATTTTTTATCTGCAGAATATAGCGGAGTATTTGAATCATATCGGTGAACACAGCTTGAATAGTAATTATACGGTCACCCTGTCGGGCCTCTCGAACAGCGGGAAGATATTGCTTCCAATAAGTAAGAATGAATCCCAGATCAAAAATGACAGGGAGGCCAGCATAAACAGGAATAAGCTGATCGCTGCGGCCAGGAATGGAGACGAGGACGCCATCGAAAGCCTTACGCTGGAGGATATGGATATGTATTCTATGATTTCCAGACGGATTATGTACGAAGATGTCCTCTCCATCGTGGATACCTACTTTATGCCATACGGAGTGGAATGCGACCAGTATTCCATTATGGGTGAAATATTGAATTATCAGCTGGTGGAGAACTCTATTACAAAAGAGGAGATCTATATTCTGACGCTGGACTGCAATGAACTGACGTTCGATATCTGTATTAACAAAGAGGATCTGGTAGGCGAACCGGAGAGAGGACGCAGGTTCCGCGGGACGATCTGGCTCCAGGGAAGAATTAATTATGAAGATTAAATGATTTGAATTTTAAAAAATTAAATTTGGAAGGTTGACTAAATCGCAAATTCACAGTAAAATATAAGTTGCCGGTAATCACCGGCTTATAACTGTTTCCGTAGCTCAGCTGGATAGAGCGACCGCCTCCTAAGGTGTTACTTTATCACTTGCCTTTTCAAAAAAGGCAAGTGGTAATACAAATACAATTTAATAAATGTCGCTATAGCTCAGCCGGATAGAGCGACCGCCTCCTAAGCGGTAGGCCGGAGGTTCGAATCCTCTTAGCGACGCCACAAACAACGCCGAAAGCCTTGATTTTACAAGGTTTTCGGCTTTATTTTTTGTGTGCCTGTGTTTTCGCATAGATGACGAATTAAGGCTGTTTTTTGCTCACGTTTTGCGTGTTCATATTACCATTACCCTCAATTAGCTTGCTAATATAATTAGCAGGAGTTTTCGATTTTTGCTAATCAAAATCGCTTTCCTGCTAATCGCTCAAAAAATCGTGCTAAAAATCCTGCTAATTGAAAAGAGTGCTCATAACAGTTCGAACTTGTTTTACCCTGTACCTTTTTATCCCCTTTTTATTCTGTGTTAGGGTTTCCCTGCCACGCACATTTTTCAAAATGACCGGATTATTATATAATCAACGCAGGAGGTTACACTTATGAAAAACAAAAAGTATTACATCGCTCTCAATGACCGTGAATATGCAGAAATCATTTCTTCACTTATAAACAAACGCAATTCGCTTATCCGGCTTGGCAAATATACCGATGGTGTTGATGAAGTCATTATGAAAGTAAGGAAAGCGAAAAATAGGAACTTTCAAATTCTCTATATATAAGGAAAATATCAAATCGAATAAGTAATTCAAGTTGCACCGTGTCGTTCAGTTACGATACGGTGTTTTCATTCAGCCACCTTTTCCTATTCAGGATCAGGTGGCTTTTTTTATTTTTTCAAAAAATTTTTTTATTTTGCCTTGCCGATTGGTTTCTCCCAGTGGGAATTAGTGAAAGGGTTATTTCTTAACTCCGATTAGGAGCAACTCTTTCGCTGTTCCTTGACAACTGAATATATAGGCACATCGGACTTTAGTTCTGATGATGAGCCACCTTATCGGGTACGCCAAGACCTCTGATAATAGAGCGAGCGAGAATCCCCGGTAAAAGTGTCAGGCTGCACCTGATACGGCGATGACAGTCAGAATGATAATGATACTTCTCTACGGAGCTGGCGGAGAACCCGGCAGAGGTGAAATTCCTATGACACGGTTTCGCAAACTGTGACCGATGTGCTTCCCACACAAAGCAACAGCTTTACGCAGGGGGTGTTGAAAACAAATACTGCGTTGATACATAGCCGTCTGAACACAGCCGGCTATAAATCTATCGAAAGGAGGAAAGCCAATGCCTAACTGTAAAACCATTGCTATCTGCAATCAGAAGGGCGGCACAGGAAAAACGACCACAACGGTCAATTTAGGGATAGGGCTTGCGAAGCAAGGTAAAAAGGTACTCCTTGTAGATGCCGATCCCCAGGGCGACCTTACGACTTGCCTCGGATGGAAAGATAATGACAGTCTGCCGACTACCATTACCACTAAGTTATCCGAGATAATGCGTGAAGAAAACGGAAACCCGCATTTCGGTATTCTGCATCACGAGGAAAATGTTGATTTGCTTCCCGCAAACCTTGAACTGTCCGCTATGGAAATGATGCTTGTAACGACTATGAGCCGTGAAACCGTTTTGAGAACCTATCTGAATAAGGTAAAGAATGATTACGAATATATCCTGATCGACTGTATGCCTTCCCTCGGTATGGTAACTTTGAACGCTTTAGCGGCGGCAGACAGCGTAATCATCCCCGTTCAGGCTCAGTACCTTCCCGCAAAAGGAATGACACAGCTTATGCAGACCATCGGGAAGGTCAAACAGCATATCAATCCGAACCTGAAGATTGACGGTATCTTACTGAATATTGTAGATAACCGAACAAACCTTGCTAAAAGCACGGCGGACGCACTGAGGAAAAACTACGGAAGCGTGATAAAGATATATCACTCAGCCATTCCTATGGCAGTAAAAGCCGCAGAGGTAGCGTCGAAAGGTGTCAGCATATATAAGTATGAACCGAACAGTCCTGCGGCGAAGGCTTACGCTGAATTGACAAAGGAGGTGTTAGCCGATGGCAGGAAGAAAGAGCGACTTCACTCTGCCGACGCTCGATGACCTGTTCTCAACACAGGAAATGAGAGACGATGCGAAACTCGCAAAAATCCGGGATATTCCATTAGAGCTGATAGATGATTTTCCCGACCACCCTTTTAAGGTGCGTGACGATGAAGATATGGTGCAGCTTGTTGAGAGCGTCAAAGAGCGTGGGGTTATCACCCCGGCAACCGTCCGTCAAAAAGAGGACGGCAGATACGAACTCATTTCCGGTCACAGGAGAAAACGAGCGTGTGAGCTTGCAGGCTTTGAAACACTCCGATGTGAAGTTGTAGACCTAACGAGAGATGAAGCAACCATCTTAATGGTGGAAAGCAATTTTCAAAGGTCGCAGATACTTCCCTCGGAAAAAGCGTTCGCATACAAAATGCGTTTGGAAGCTATGAACAGGCAAGCAGGCAGACCGAAAAAAGAAAATTCGACACCAGTGGTGTCAGATTTTGAACGGCAACGAACAAACGAGGTTTTAGCAAACGAAGTTGGCGAAAGTCGTGAGCAAATTCGCAGATATATTCGCTTGACCAATCTTGTCCCCGAACTGCTTGACCTTGTGGACGAGGGCAGAATGAAAATGCGACCTGCCGTTGAGATTTCTTTTCTTGACGAGGATTGCCAGCGTGATTTGGTAGATGAAATCGACCTGAACGACTGCACCCCGTCCCACGACCAAACAATCCGTATGCGAAAGATGTTTGAAGAAAAGAAGCTCACACCCGAAGCCATACAAGCCATTATGTCGGAGCAGAAACCCAATCAGCGTGAGAGAATTGTGCTGAGTGGGGATAAGGTACGACAGTATATTCCGAAGAATATTCCCCTTAACCAAACGGAGGATTATGTCTGCAAGGCTTTGGAGCATTATGCGGGTTATTTGAGAAAACGGGCAGAGCGTGACGCAAGGTAGCAGGAGTAACATTTTACGTTTCCCCTTCCTCACACTCTAACCCCTAAGTACAAGCTAACCTACCGAAGAAAGATATATAACTATCTCTCAATATATATCTATCTCCATAACTTAAAGCTATCTCAAACGATTCGCATCATTCCCACTTAAAGGAGGTGGTTGCTAAAATGAAAGATTAGCCTATTCGCACCTTTGTCAAATTGCAGAGAACTTTCTACAATGAAGGCGAAAGGAGCGAATCGCAATGAAAAACAAAATCTTATGCTTTGGCTTGGTTCTCATTATCCTTGCCTCAATGTGCGGATGTAATGCTGAAAAAGCCGATATTTTGGAAAGCTCGGATATAGCCGACTGTTCTTCTTCGGTGAGTAATACGGAAACTTCCGATGAAACGGATACGGCCGTAGAAATTGAGCCTGAAAAAGCAACAGAAACGGAGAAAACATCTTTTGAGCCGACATCGGAAAGTAACGAGCCTGAAACTGCTCCGACAGAGGGCAAGAAACCAGTTGAAGCCGACAAAACGGATATTCCAGCCGCACCAACGGCAGAAACAGAAACACCAAAGCCCAAAGCGCCCAAACCGACCGTAAGCGAAGAAACAAAAGAGCCGGAAAAGCCTGTCCAGCCG
This sequence comes from Diplocloster agilis, assembly GCF_019042275.1. GTDB lineage: Bacteria > Bacillota > Clostridia > Lachnospirales > Lachnospiraceae > Diplocloster > Diplocloster agilis. Next base: position 65,370 of record NZ_JAHQCW010000017.1, on the reverse strand, counting down.
GAAAAAGAACCTCCGACAGAACAGCCTACGGAAGAAGTAAAGCCAAAAACAGCTTACGACTACGAGTTTGACATTGAAGCAATTCGGAGCGACCTCATTTCTCTCGGCTGCTCTATGGGACTTACTCATATTACAACCGATGATGGAATGAAGATTACACCGGACAATGCTTCGTGGGCAACGCCTGTTACGGCTTCCGAGTCGTTTCAGGGTGAACGCCTGAAAAGAAAACTCACGGACTATGTGCAGTCGATGCCGGATATTATCACCGCTTACGGCGGCGCACCAATCGAATATTTCACGATATATATTGAACCGCTTGGAAGCGGCAGCTACCGGATATATTTCCTGTACTGAGTTCGTGAGAACCTACCCTCTGCCCGAAAAGACAGAGGGCTTTTTTATACCCATATTAAGAAAGGACGGTTAAACCGAAATGAAAAATTTTGCAAAATCCAAAGGAAAGCGCATCACTGCCGCACTCCTGTGTGCCGTTATGTGCATTATGTCCCTTCCGCTTTCCGCCTTTGCCTTTACAGCAGAGGAAGGAAAGACAGTAAACGCATATTACGGTGATAAGTATGTGAGTGCAGACGGAGAAATGTATTATTCTCCCTCCACCTATCAGTATATCGCCTATGATTCAAACGGCAATGAAAGTCTGCACACTCAAAGTGCAGGCAATTCGAGAACCAAGCTGATGATTAAGGACAGCAGCGGTTCCCGACAGATTATGTGTATTGAGTCCGGTATTGACTATAACGCAGGAGGAACCTATAACAGCGTAAACGGCAAGAACAGCTCATATTTTCAGAACCTGCCGACAACGGCACAGTACGGAATTATGCTGACCTCCGTGTACGGCTGGCGACCGGGCAAAACTGCTCCGATCAGCGGTACAAACGAGGATGATTTTTCATACGCTACACAGACAATTCTGTGGGAGTATCAGCAGCAGCTTCGCACCTCTCCTACCACGCTGAAAGCAAACAGCTACGGTATCCCTGCCGACACCTACTATCAGTGCCTCAAAGGCAGACCTGCCGAGAAGTGCTATAACTGGCTTCTTACGCAAATGCAGAGCCACGCAACCATACCGAGCTTTGCTTCCAATAAGAGCAGCTCTGCAACCACCTATACGCTGAAATACAATCAGGCGGCAGATAATTACAGTCTTACGCTGACCGATACGAATAATACGCTGTCGGATATTAAGTTCAGCGCAAGCGGTATTACCGTTTCAAGAAGCGGCAATAAATACACCTTCACTTCAAATAAGATGATTGAAACCGCTGTGAGTGTTACGGCGCAAAAGAATGTACCCGGTATTGACGGCAACTTCCTCGTTTGGGGATACCCCGGAAAACAGACAATGATGTCGGGTGCGGAAGATCCGGTCGTATTCTATCTCAAAATCAAGACGGAAACCACCGGAGTCGGTCATATTGTGAAGCACTCCGAGGACGGAAAGGTGGCAAATATTAAGTTCAATATTGCCGGAAACGGCATGAATCAGACCGTCACCACAAAGACGGACGGCACAGTAGATATTGAACTTATGCCCGGCGTATATACCGTAACGGAGCTGACCGAGGACAAGTATGAGCCGCAGAATGTGCAGAGGGTTACGATTGTATCGGGAAACACCTCAACGGTCACATTCAGCAATACACTCAAGCGTGGCGACCTTCAGGTAATCAAATCCTCCGAGGACAATCTTGTGGAGGGCGTTACCTTCCACCTTTACGGCACATCTCTTTCCGGTATTGCCGTTGATGAGTATGCCGTGACAGATAAGAACGGTGTTGCAACCTTTAAGGATGTCCTGATTTCAGGCACAACTCCCTACACCATCGAGGAAGTGGACGCAGCTATCCGTTATGTAGTCCCTGCTAATCAGACCGCACCTATTAAATGGAAAGAGATTACTACCCGCAACTTCACAAACATTCTCAAAAAGTTTGCCGTTACCGTGACAAAGAGCGACCGTGAGGAAGGTACCGCACAGGGCAACGCTTCTCTTGCCGGAGCTGTTTACGGCATTTATAAAGGAGAAACCCTTGTGGACAAATATGTTACGGATCAGAACGGGCAGTTTACCACAAAGGAATATGTCTGCGATAATGACTGGACGGTGCGTGAAATCACCCCGTCCGAGGGTTATCTGCTTGACACCACAATCCATAAGGTCGGTGCTGAACCGCAGCTATATACGGTAGAACACAATCAGACTGCAAACGATGTAAACGAGCAGGTCATCAAGGGCAATATCGCCATCATCAAGCACACCGACGATGGAGAAACAAAAATTGAAACGCCTGAAAGCGGTGCAACCTTTGAAATCTATCTCAAATCCGCAGGAAGCTATACTGCTTCTGAGGAAGATGAGAGAGATATTATCGTCTGCGACGAAAATGGCTTCGGGCAGACAAAGGATATGCCTTACGGCGTATATACCGTTCATCAGACCGTAGGCTTAGAAGGTCGTGAGCTGATGAAGGACTTTGATGTGTTCATTGCTCAGAACGGACAGACCTACCGTTACCTTATCAACAACGCCAATTTTGAAAGCTATATCAAGGTAGTCAAGGTGGACGCAGAAAGCGGCAAGACCATTCCTTATGCCGGAGCAGGCTTTCAGATTTACGATCCGACAGGAAATCTTGTCACGATGTCCTTTACCTATCCTACTCCGACAACAATCGACACCTTTTACACCGATGCAAACGGCTGTCTTGTGACACCGGAGAAGCTCGAATACGGCAAGGGATATTCTCTTGTGGAGGTTCAGGCTCCCTATGGATATGTTCTCGACAGCACTCCTGTGTACTTCGATGTAACGCAGGATAACGCCACCGAAGAAAGCGGGGTTACAGTGATAAAAGTGGATAAGCCGAATATGGCGCAGAAAGGCACAATCACCGTAGAGAAAACCGGCGAAGTGTTCTACGGAGTGAGCGTAAGCGGCTCGGAGGATGCCGAGGTTATTTATCAGCCGATTTATGAAATCGCCGGACTTTCGGATGCGGTTTATGAAATCCGTGCAGCCGAGGATATTATCACGCCTGACGGAACAGTACGCTTTACAAAAGGCGAGGTTGTGGATACCGTTACTACGGGCGAGGACGGGTTTGCCAAGAGCCGTGAACTCTATCTCGGCAAATATGAAGTTCAGGAAATCAAAGCGCCTTACGGTATGGTGTTGAATGATGAAATCCATACCGCAGAGCTTGTGTACGCCGGACAGAATGTTTCCGTGACGGAAACAGCTACCTCTTTCGTGAATGAAAGACAGAAGGCTGAAATCAGCTTGAAGAAAACGCTTGAAACAAGCGACCTTTTCGGTATCGGACAGAACGGCGAATTGAAAAACATCAGCTTCGGTCTGTTTGCCGCAGAGGAGCTTGTATCTGCAAGCGGTACTTCTATCCCTGCTGACGGGTTAATTGAAATCGTTACCCTTGATGAAAGCGGAAACGGTACGGTTAAAACCGACTTGCCTATGGGCAGTTACTATGTAAAAGAGCTTGCCACCGATGAGCATTATATCCTCCCGGATACCAAGTACCCCGTAACCTTTGAGTATGCGGGACAGGAAACCGCAAAGGTTCAGCTTGCGGTCAATGACGGCGAAGCAATCGAAAACGACCTTATCTACGGCTCTGTTTCCGGCAAAAAGGTCGATGAAAACGGCGAACCTCTCGGCGGTGCGCTGATCGGACTCTTTAAGTCCAATGATACCGAGTTTACAAAGGAAAACGCTTTGATCACTGTCACTTCAAGAGAAGATGGCAGTTTTTCTTTTGAGCAGATTCCCTTCGGTATTTGGTATGTAAGAGAAATCGAACAGCCGACAGGCTTTGTCCTGAACGAAACCGTATATGAAGTGAACATTGCCGAAAATGAACAGGTTGTCGAAATCGAAATCGTAAACGAGTTCGTGCGTGGCAATATCACGCTTACCAAAGTGGACGCAGACTTCCCCGACAACAAGCTGACGGGAGCAACCTTTGAAGTTTATCAGGACAACAACGCTGACGGAAAGCCGGATGACGGTGATACGCTGATCGGCACTCTTACCGAAAGCGAAGCAGGAATTTATGAGATGAAAGACCTGCTTTACGGTCACTATCTCGTAAAGGAAAGCAAAGCCCCGGACGGCTTCCTGCTTGATACGGGCGTCTATTCCGTATTCATTGAAACGGACGGTATGACCTATTCCGTCGAAAACAAGGCAGGCGTAGGCTTTATCAACGAAGCGATGAAAGGAAACCTGAAAATCGTCAAGACATCTTCTGACGGCAAGGTGGAAGGCTTCTCCTTCCGCATTACCGGAGCAAACGGCTATGATGTAACGCTCAAAACCGATGAGAACGGCGAAATCTTTATCGAGGGACTTCGCATCGGTGAATACACCGTGTCCGAGGTTGCCGACGAGGTATCTGCACCTTACTCCCGACCTGCCGATAAAAAGGCAAATGTTATGGTCGGCTCCACCACGATTGTGGAAATGCACAATGTTGTCATCGACACTCCGAAAACCGGAGATAACAGCAAGCTCGGTTTGTGGCTTGCCCTGCTCGGCGTTTCCGCTGCCGGTATCGGCGTGACAGTCTATGCAGGCGTTAGAAAAAAGAAAAAGGAGGATGCTGAATAATGGAACCTAAAACAATTATCGCAATCGTTTTGGTCGCCTTTATCATTGGCGGCTTTATCTTTCTTCAGGTAAAAAACAGAAAGAAGAAATAACCTACGGGGGCGGATATTGTCGGGGTCCCCACGGAGTCATTTAGACTTCGTGGGGAGAGGAGGAGCAACGGAGCGTGTGAGCTTTTCGTCGCAAGGCGGAAACGAACAGAGCGTAGTTTGCGACGACGATCCGCCCCTTATTCTTTTTTAAGGAGGAGCCTATGAAAACAATGAAAACAGTTGAAAGTCGGGTTCTGCAAATCCTTCGGGACTGTCCCGAAACGAGAAATGAGGATATGCTGCTTTTCTACCGCTACTACAACCGATACGCCGACTATCTTCGTGCAGGCGAGCTTCCGCTTGAAGATTTGGCATATAACTACAAGGCATACGGACTTCCGTGCTTTGAGTCTATTCGCAGAGCAAGGCAGCGTGTGCAGTCCCTGTTTCCTGAGCTTTCCCGCAACAGCGCCAATGATCAGGACGGCTCTGTTGTAATCGTAATCAACATTAACGGAGGGTAAGGCAATGGGCAAAGAAAAACGAATGATCGGAGATTATACGGTACTCAGTTCGGTCAATGTAGGAGAAAAGGAAATCATCATTGCCTCCAATGAGCAAAGCACGGACGGAGCGAAATTTTTGTGCGGCTTTGTGGAGCGAAACGACCTTTTTGAACTGTGCAAGGAATGTGTGGTAAGCGATGACTATATTGATATTGCCCACATTTTCGGTAGCCGTGTGGCAAATGAAGCGGAGCTGTTCAAAGAACAGGTCAAAAAGCTGGATATTCCAATCACTCTGATAACGGAAACCGACTGTATCCCCGACCATTATTCCAAAGACATCAACGGCAAGGTTATTGCCATTGATCCAAAGGTATTAAAACCTGAATTTCAGAGAGCCGACAGACAGCTCTACTTGGTAACAGGCGGTTTCGGTGCTTCGGCAAACAGCCGTGGAAGCGCTGTGTTCTGCACCAATCTTCATACCGGGAAAAACACCCGATTTGAACGAATGGATGTTATGGGCGAGGTAAAGCCCGAATGTATGCCGGACTGGGCAAAAGAAAAAATTGATGCTATGAACCGAAGCCATAAAAACAAAGACAGAGAACGATAAGGAGGTATAGACCTATGAAAGATACAATTACCCTTCAGCAGAAGGTCAAAGTCTTAAACAAGCTCTTTGACGCAAAATGCAGAACCGAAAAGGACTTGCAGGGACTTTCTATGGAAAGCATTTTGAAAATCCCGAACATCACCATTCAGGATATGACGGTGATTATGGAGCTTCAGAAAGCAACCAAAGCGGGCAAGCTGTTCTCCTACTTAGGCGGTGGTACAGATGAGCAGCAAGCAGAATGACCGCCATATTATCTGGAGCAATATTCACCTTGATTTTGAGAACTGGCGGGCAGACCTTGAAGAACAGTACCCCGACCTGTCCGAAGATGAACTGATACAGAAAATGTACGAAATCAATTCCGACTATCTCGGTGACGAGCGTATGAACCTGAATGTTCAGCTCTCACAGCCCATCTTGGTTGTGGCGGACATCGGGCGTTGGGACGGTCGTTATGACGGATATGCGGAAATCAAGACAGGCAATATTAAAGACTGTTTGTATTCCGAAATGGATATGTGCGAGTGGTATGTGGATAAGTACGGAGATCTCCGTGCCGACGCCGTTCACCACGACGGAACAAATCACTACCTCTACCGTGTGTATAAGGACACCGCAACAGACAGTCAGATTGAAAATCTCAAAGCAAAGATTTACGATGGCAAGGCAACACGAGCCGATATAACGAGAGTGACAAGGCGGCTCGGTGATGAAATTGCCGCCGTTTACGGGTTCGATATTCCCCGGCAAAAGAAAAATATCGAGAGAGCGAGGTGAAAATATGGATTACCGAATTATGACCCCTGCCGAAAGAAAATATACCTTCCGCCAAAGCCAGCAGATTTCTATGCAGACGGGACTTATCGGGTATTTAAGAGCAGATTTCGGCAGTACGGGCAAAGAGTTTTATTCCACTTGGAACGATTTCAGAAAGGACTTAAAGACCGACGATTTCAAAAAGGAATTTGACTTGGTGATAAACTCCTACCGTTTCGGGGACGGCGAGTTTTTAAGCGGCAGAAGTGCTATGTCAAAATTCTGCTATGAACACCCCGAAAGCAGCTACGAGGATGACCGTAACCATTACGGCGTCCGTGTTGATACCAAGCGGTATTCCTACCTTATGCGGTTAAATCCAAACCGTGGAGAGTACAATCTGTACTGCTATTGCTATCAGCGTGAGTGGCTTGACAATCATCTGCAAAAAGCCGAAAAAGGTATTCGCTTTATTGATCTGCACTACAAAGAGCAGTTCACTATCCCTGACGGAGATAAAATCCGCATAACTTTAAGCAGCGGCGAGCATTTCGACAGAGAGTGCAGATATATCGACGATTACCACCTTGAGGTGGGCGACAATCTTTATCATATCTGCGAATTTGCCGAGAGAATGGAGCAAAACGGCAATACCGTTATTCCGTTTCGTTCCTCTCTGCCGGAGCAATGCTATGTGTACTTGCCGACGAGCAATGAAATCGGCATTATCAAAAAGGGCGAAACCGGATATTACAAAACAGACCTGACAGACGGCGTTCCCGGTGAAATGAAAGAGCTTGCCGACTCTATGAACCGTAAGCTCGGTGTTACAAAGGGGCAAGCCGAGGCAATGAAGGCAGGCTCTATGTTTGGGTGGAAAGTCCCTGCCGCCGATCCGAAAAACTATGACGAAAACGGAGAACCCGTAAAGCCAAAACGGAACAAAGAATATGAAAGATAAGGAGGTGTTTCCCGATGGCTCGTAAGTATGACCTTATTTCCGAACTGTACGACCGTACCTGCAAGACGGTGGTATCCTCTCCGCAGAATTGGGAAGCCTTTTTGACTTCTGCTTGCAGAAACTATAAGCTGCGCTTTGATGAACAGCTTTTGGTGTTCGCACAGCGACCGGACGCTACCGCAGTTCTTGAAATTGAGCGTTGGAACGGCACTTTCGGTCGATGGGTTAATCGAGGTGCGACGGGTATTGCGGTCTTTGACGATGCAAGCAGGAGCCGCCAGCGCCTTATCCATTACTTCGATATTTCCGACACCCATCCGAGCAAGTATTCCCGTCCCGTTCCCATTTGGGAAATGAAGCCGGAATATGAGCAGGAAATCACCGAAACCCTTGAAAGCACCTTCGGAACGCTGGATAACAGCCAAAGCCTTGCGGACGCAGTGATGAGTGCGGCACAAAATGCCGCCGAGGATAATCTTCCCGATTATACCCGTGATTTGCTATACTCTGTAAACGACAGCTTCTTGGAGGAACTGGACGAGGACAATATTTCCACCATATACAGAAAAGTTGTTACCAACAGCGTGGCATATATGATGATGGAACGGCTTGGCATTGATACAGAGGAATATTTCGAGCGTGAAGATTTTGAGGATATTATCAATTTCAATACGCCCGGTACGCTTAATGCCCTGGGCTTTGCCACCAGCGACATTGCCGAAATGGGACTTACCGAAATTGCAAAAACAGTGATGTCCCTTGAAAGGCAAAATCGCATAATTGCGGAAAACAGAAAGCCTGATTACAATATAGGCAGAAATCAAAACACAGAAAGGAGTCCACAAAATGAACGAGCTGACATACACGATGCAGGGCGATTACAGACTGCCCAATTTGGAGCTGCCGGAACAGCCGGAAGCGCCGATGGGACGGTACTCCCGAATGAGGGCGAAGTACCTGAAAGAGAACCGCAAGGTGCTGTACTACAATCTCCTGACGAGCTGCAAGCTGAGCGAGCATCTGACGCAGATCGAACAGACGGCGACCGAAATGGAGGAACGCCTGACGAAAGAGATGGCGGCGAAGGAAGGATTGACCGAGAGCCTGAAAGCGACGGATATGATGAGTTGGGTTCGGAAGATGAACAACCTGAAGAGCCGAGTTCAGGAAATCGTGATGAAGGAAGTAATCTTCGCTTAGAGTATTACGACCGAAGCAACGAGGACAGAACCCTTCCGTTCTTCGGTCACGATGATACTATCCGTGAAATCCTTGCAACCACACCCCACCTGAAAGCCACCAAAGATGAAATCCGTGCATTTTACGAAAGTGTAGCCGACGAGGACAAGCGCACCGAGTATATCAAGAGTATTTTCAATAATGATTTTACCGAAGTGATACTGGGCGACGGCAGACGAGTCGGCTACAAGACTTATCAGAATGTGCTTCAGCTTTGGGAAGGTAGTTATCTTAGCCGTACAAAGCAGAGCTTTTACGACTGGGGCGTGATAGCCAAACATTTTGAAGCAATGCGTCTTTTGGGCGAGCTTCAGGACACAATGAAACCCCTGCCCTCTATGGACGGGCAGATGAGCTTAATGCTCAATTACGAAGCAGAGGTAACGAAACCCTCTGCTTTTTCCTTTTCTCAGGAGATTATCGACGCTGTTCTCACCCGTGGAAGCGGCGTGTCGGAGGGAAAGTTCCGCATTTATGAGCAGTTCCAAAAGAGCCTTTCAAAGAAAGAAAATGTGGATTTCCTGAAAAATGAATACGGTTGGGGCGGTTCTTACCCCGTTATCACCGGAACGGGCATTGACGAGCAGCACGATGGCAAAGGCATCAAAATCTCGAAGAATGCAAACGGCGAAGAAGTCAAAGTGCTTCTGAATTGGAATCAGGTTGAAAAGCGCATTTCTGAGCTTATCAAAATGGATAGATACCTGAACCCGAAAGAAAAGGAACTCTATCCGGCGTGGCTTGAGCAACACGAAATTCGCAGAGCCGAAGCCGCAGAGGAACGCAGAAAGCGAGAAATCCTTTCTACTGCACCGTCCGAAAAGAAAGAGCCGGAATCGAGCAACGAAAGATATGAATATCATCTTGGCAACACCGTTTATCTCGGTGCAAACGAGTATGAAATTCTGTCCTTTGATAAGGACCGGGTAATGCTCTATGATACGCAGTTCCCATTGTTCAATAAGGAAATGACAAGAGCCGAGTTCGACCAAAAGGTTCAGGAAAACCCGATGAACGACCACCTGAAAGTAAAGGTTTTACCAGCCGAAGAAATCACGGACAACACAAAGGTGAGAATATCTTTGGATAGCGGAAACGACCTTGTTCATTGGATATATTTTAATCCCGACGCAAATGCCGGTGGTCAGTATGTCTCAGGTGATTTGAGCTTCACTGTTTTTGAAGAACTCATCGAGCAGTATGATATTGCGAATCATCCCGAAAACACGGATAGGTTTGTTGCCGACCTTGAAGAAATGTCGGATCAGTTTTTGGCTGACATCAACACGCCTTTCTTTATGGAAGCGGAAAACGACTATGAGATGGACTGCGACTATACCGAGTTCACACCCGAAAACATTCTCAAAATCCACAAGGATATTCAGCAATTTGAAGCGGAACATCAAGCAGAACTTAACAGAATGGCTGGGCAGAATGAGCCGAACGCATTGCCGGTTTATGACCGTGAAACAGAAATCCTCTACGATGTTCTCTCCGCCCTGAAAATTGATGATGTTGTACTTGAATATGACAGCGCCGGTCTTGTCGCAAAGGACAGTATGGACAATGAGTGGCACGGTCAGGAGTTCTACAAATTCCTTGTGGAAGAAGCCTTTGTCTTTGAGGATGACGGTGGCGTTCTTGGTATCCGTGATAAACTCTTGAAGGACTTTACGGAACTATCCGAGCATAACGGCGTTCCTGTTAAGGACAACCGAGTGCGAGAACCGTATAGAAGTTATCTTGCGGTGAAAGCCGAAAATCCCGACAGCCTTGTTTTGTATCAGGTTGGGGATTTTTATGAAGCCTATGGCGAGGACGCACAAAAGGTTGCTGAAGCTCTTGACCTTGTGATGACCTCCCGTGCGATAAGCGACAGCGAGAGAGTTCCTATGGTGGGCTTCCCGCAGCACACCCTCGAAACCTATATGAATATGCTGACCGACAGAGGTTTTGACCTTACTGTATCAACCGTTGACGGCAGCGAGCGCAAGGTTCTTTCCATTGTTTCTCAGAATAAGGAAGCTCCGGTGGAGTCAAAGCCTATCGGCAGAATTGATTACCTTCATACGGACGGGCGTGTTCGTGAGAGTATCGAATACACAAGTCCCTATCAGTTTGAAAAGGACATTAAGGAAGAAAATTACTACGGCGTTCCGATGAAAATTGTTCTGTATAAGGACAGGGACGGAACGACTATTCAGCAGGACTTTATCTCTCAGCTTGATCCGCCGCCGCAGGGCGTTGAGATTATCGACAGTCCATATCTGAAATCTTCCCTTGATATTGCAAAGGAAATTATTGACGAATACTGTCGAGAAGAATTTGAGCGTGACGAAGGTGCGGACTACTCTAACCTTTCCGAAGTCAATGTGGCATACACAACCACCGAAGATGACAAGCACGAAATTCAGGCGAATGTCAACCTTGTAGACTTCAAGATTGAAACCCTTGTTGACGGTACGGTTATCCGCACCGAACAGTATGACAGTCTTGAGGATATGACCGAGCGAGGTCTGAAGAACCTTTCCTTTGATGACCTTGTTTACCTGTCCGAAGAAGAAATTGAGCGTGTGGAAAAGGCTTCTGCCCCCGTTGTTCCCGCTTGGGAGCAGCCAAAGAAAAGCAAGGTGCAATCCTTTGACCTGCACCCTGAAATTCCAATGTCCGAACGACACAACTTTGACCTTGCCAACAACGAAATTACGGAGGTAAACAAAAAAGAGCGTTTTCACCGTAACTATGCGGCGATTACGGTCTTGAAAAGATGTCAGCAAGAAAACCGCTTTGCCACTCCTGACGAGCAGAAAATCTTGTCGAGATATGTCGGTTGGGGCGGTATCCCCGAAGCGTTTGATGAACGTGCGGGAGCTTGGCATACCGAGTATGCGATGCTCAAAAATATCTTGACACCGGAAGAATACGACTCCGCAAGAGAAAGCACCCTGACGGCTTTCTACACCCCACCTACGGTTATTAAAGCCGTATATAAGGCTATGGAGCAGTTAGGTTTTCGTGAGGGCAATATCTTGGAGCCTTCCTGCGGTATCGGTCATTTTATCGGTATGCTGCCCGACTCAATGAGCGAGAGTAAAATCTATGGCGTTGAGCTTGATACCGTTTCGGCGGGTATCGCACAGCAGCTTTATCAAAAAACCTCTATTGCCGCACAAGGCTTTGAGGAGGCAAATCTCCCCGACAGCTTCTTTGACGCCGTTGTAGGTAATGTGCCTTTCGGGGATTTCAAAGTTCCCGATAAGAGATATGACAAGTACAAGTTCCTGATCCACGACTACTTCTTTGCAAAGTCCCTCGACAAATTGCGACCGGGCGGCGTTATGGCACTCATAACGAGCAAAGGCACAATGGATAAGGAAAACCCCGCAGTCCGTAAGTATATCGCACAGAGAGCTGACTTGCTCGGTGCAATTCGTCTGCCTAACAACACCTTTAAGGGCAATGCCGGAACGGAAGTCGTTTCGGATATTCTTATCTTGCAGAAGCGTGACCGCTTGATAGATATAGAGCCTGATTGGGTGCATCTTGGCACAGACGAGAACGGCATACCGATGAACAGTTACTTTGTCGACCACCCCGAAATGATACTCGGTGAGATGCAGATGGTATCAGGACGGTTCGGCCCTGAACCATCTTGTGTGCCTTATGAGGGTGCAGACCTTGAAGAACAGTTGAGCGAAGCAATCGCCAACATTCACGGTGAAGTTACTGCTTATGAGGTTGAAGATGAGCTGACCGAAGAAGATAACTCTATCCCCGCCGATCCTACGGTTAGGAACTTCTCTTATACGGTGGTAGACGATAAAATCTACTTCCGTGAGAACTCAAGAATGACTCCGGTGGATGTTTCTGCTACTGCCGAAAACCGAATTAAGGGTATGATAACCATTCGTGATGCCGTTAGAAACCTGATTGAATTGCAGACGGAAGATTACCCTGACTACGAGATAAAAGCCGAGCAGGAGCGATTAAACACGCTCTACGACACCTTTACAAGCAAGTATGGGCTGCTTAATAGCAGAGCCAACACTTCGGCTTTCTCGCAGGACAGCTCGTACTCTTTGCTCTCGGCTCTTGAAATCTTGGACGATGAAGGAAACCTTGAGCGTAAGGCAGATATGTTCTTTAAGAGAACGATTAAGCCGCACACTCCCGTTACTTCGGTTGACACTTCGAGCGAAGCACTTGCCGTATCTATGGGCGAAAAAGCGTGTGTAGATATGGAATATATGTGTCAGCTTTCAGGAAAGACCGAAGCAGAAATCTACGAAGATCTAAAGGGCGTTATCTTCCTTAACCCGATGTACGGGTACGGCAACAGCACCGAAGCAAAGTACCTTATGGCTGACGAATACCTCTCCGGCAATGTCCGCGAGAAGCTCGCCTGGGCAAAAAAATCGGCACAGCTTTCACCTGAAGAATACAGTATCAATGTGGAAGCGCTCCAAAAGGTGCAGCCGAAAGACCTGACGGCAAGTGAGATTTCCGTCCGCCTCGGTGCGACTTGGCTGCCGCCTGAGATTGTCGAGCAGTTTGTGTTTGAGTTCTTGGGAACGCCGAGATATGCACAGTGGAACATCAAAATCCATTTTTCCGAGTACACTGGAGAATGGAATATCGAGGGCAAATCCTACGACCGAGGAAATGTCAAAGCGTACAGCACCTATGGCACAAGCCGTATCAATGCTTACAAGATTATCGAGGAAACGCTGAACCTGAAGGATGTGCGTATCTTCGATTATGAGGAAGATGCAGACGGCAAAAAGAAAGCAATCCTGAATAAAAAGGAAACTGCAATCGCTCAGGCAAAGCAGGAGCTTATCAAGCAGGGCTTTCAGGACTGGATATGGTCTGATCCTGAGCGCAGAGAAAGACTATGCAAGCTCTACAACGAAAAGTTCAACAGTATCCGTCCCCGTGAGTACGACGGAAGCCACATTACCTTTAACGGTATGAACCCCGAAATAGAACTGCGGGAACACCAAAGAAATGCGGTAGCGCATATCCTTTACGGCGGCAATACGCTCCTTGCACACGCCGTCGGTGCAGGCAAAACCTTTGAAATGACAGCGGCTGCTATGGAATCGAAACGGCTCGGATTATGCAGTAAATCGCTGTTCGTAGTCCCGAACCACCTCACCGAACAATGGGCGTCGGAGTTCTTGCAGCTCTATCCGTCCGCAAATATTTTGGTGGCTACGAAAAAGGACTTTGAAACCAAAAACCGCAAAAGGTTCTGCGGTCGAATTGCTACCGGGGATTACGATGCTATCATCATCGGGCATTCTCAGTTTGAGAAAATCCCGATGAGCATTGAACGGCAGAGAGCCATCCTTGAACAGCAGCTTGAAGAAGTCACCAACGGCATTGCTGACCTGAAAAGAAACCGAGGAGATAATTTCTCGGTCAAGCAGTTGGAACGCACGAAAAAGTCCGTTAAGCAGAAGCTCGACAAGCTCAACGACCAGTCTAAAAAGGACGATGTTGTGACCTTTGAGGAACTTGGCGTGGACAGGCTTTTCATAGATGAAAGCCATTACTACAAGAACCTTTTCCTCTATACAAAAATGAGGAATGTCGGCGGTATCGCACAGACCGAAGCGCAAAAATCCAGCGACCTTTTTATGAAGTGCCGCTACCTTGACGAGATTACGGGCGGTCGTGGTACGGTATTTGCAACCGGAACGCCGATCTCCAATTCTATGGTGGAGCTTTACACCATTCAGAGATATTTGCAGTACAACACGCTCGTGGAAAACAATCTGCAACACTTTGATGCGTGGGCATCCACCTTTGGCGAAACCGTTACGGCGGTGGAGCTGACACCCGAAGGAACAGGCTACCGGGCAAAGACAAGGTTTGCAAGGTTCTATAACCTGCCTGAACTGATGGCGATGTTCAAAGAGGTTGCGGACATAAAAACCGCAGATATGCTTGACTTGCCTGTGCCGAAAGCAGTCTATCACAATATCTCGGTTAAGCCGTCTGAAATCCAAAAGCAGATGGTAGCCGAGCTTGCAGAGCGAGCAGAAAAAGTACGCAACGGTATGGTGGACGCAAGCGTAGATAATATGCTGAAAATCACCAACGACGGCAGAAAGCTGGCTCTTGACCAACGGCTTATCAACCCGATGCTCCCCGACTTTGAGGGCAGTAAGCTGAACGCTTGTGTGGACGCAATGTTTGAAACTTGGGAAAAAGGAAAGGAAAAACGGCTGACACAGTTGTTCTTCTGTGACCTTTCCACCCCGAAGAATGACGGAAACTTCTCCGTGTATGATGATATTCGTAAGAAACTCATAGAGCGTGGAGTACCCGCCGAGGAAATAAAATTCATTCACGAAGCAGACACCGAAACGAAGAAACTGGAGCTGTTCAAAAAAGTTCGCAAAGGTGATGTCCGTATCCTTATGGGCAGCACTCAGAAGATGGGTGCAGGTACTAATGTGCAGAATAAACTTGCCGCATCCAGCGACCTCGACTGTCCGTGGCGACCTTCCGATTTGGAACAGCGTCTCGGCAGAAGTATCCGTCAGGGCAACGAAAACCTTGAGGTAGATATTTACCGTTTCGTTACTGAAGAAACCTTTGATGCCTACCTTTATCAGCTCGTGGAGGGAAAGCAGAAGTTCGCTTCGCAGATTATGACGAGCAAATCGCCTGTCCGTTCCTGCGAGGATATTGACGAAACCGCACTGTCCTATGCTGAAATCAAAATGCTTGCGACAGGCAATCCGTATATCAAAGAGAAAATGGACTTGGATATTCAGGTGCAGAAACTGCGCTTGCTGAAATCCAATTTTCTCTCTGAAAGATATGCTCTTGAAGATAAGATCATCAAGTTCTATCCGCAGGAAATCGCAAGACGAACTGATACGATTGCGGGCTTGAAATCCGATATAGAGAGAGCAAAACAGCACCCGAAACCGCTTGACGATAGCTTTATCGGAATGACGGTCAAGGGTGTTTTTTATTCTGAGAAAGCGGACGCCGGCAATGCAATTCTTGATGCGTGTCAGGCTATGACGAGTCCCAATCCGGTTCCTCTCGGAGAGTACCGTGGCTTTCAGACAGAGCTTTCCTTTGATACCTTTGCGAAGGAATACAAGGTCAAACTCAAGGGCGAACTCGGTTATTCCGTGTCGCTCGGCACGGACACCTTCGGTAATATTACCCGTTTGGATAACGCTCTTGAGGGACTTCCTAAGCGTTTGGAGATAAACGAACAGGAGCTTGAAAATGTTAAAACACAGTTTGAAACGGCAAAGGTCGATGTGGAAAAACCGTTCAATCAGGAAGAAGAACTCAAAACTAAAACTGCAAGACTGAACGAACTCAACGCACTTCTCAATGTGGATAAGCGTGAGAATGAGATTGTCGGCGGCGAGCCTGATGAGGGCGACGAAGAACCGACGCCGAAAAGCAAAGACCGTGAACGATGAAAGGAGTTGATGAAAATGGCGGTTGATTATAACGATCTGCTCTATGAAAAGGCGCAGAAAGAATACGATGATCTGATTGCCGAGCTGAAAGAATTGCCGAGTGAACAGGTCATTGAGAGAGCTTATGAGAAAGTCATAAAGGAAAACATTCTTTGCATTTTGGAGGATAGCCAGCGTGATCAGAAAGAAGCAAAGGCACTGTACCTCGAAAAATACCCGTTGGACAGGGCGTATCAGGACTGGCTCAAATCGGATGTATCCGAGACAGCTATGCTGCGTGACTCGATTGACGATACTGCCAAAGATGTTGTAAAAGAGCGCAGAGAAAAACAGCGTGAAAGCAGGTGAAGTAAATGCCGTATATTGCGCCGGAGGTTATTACGGAAGCAAGGCGGATGGATTTACTCACTTACCTGAGAGCCTATGAGCCGAATGAGCTTGTGAGGTTTTCCGGTAACACCTACACCACCCGCACTCACGACAGCTTGAAGATTTCCAACGGCAAATGGATGTGGTGGTCAAGAGGTATCGGGGGCAATTCTGCCCTCGATTATCTCGTAAAGGTCAAAGGTCTTTCCTTTCTTGAAGCCGTAGAAACGATTATGGGCTGCAAGGTGGCACTTCCGACTGATTACTGCACTCCCCAAAAAGAAACGCCGAAAGAACTCAAACTGCCCCCTAAAAGTGCTTCCACAGATAGAATTACAGAGTACCTTTTTAGCAGGGGCATCGACTTTGAAATCATCACGCATTGCATACAAAAGGGGCTGATTTTTGAGAGCCTGCCATATCACAATGCTGTGTTTGTAGGTAAAGACGAGAAAGGAACGCCACGCTATGCTGCCTACCGAGCCACCAACAAATCAAGACTTATGGGTGACGCATCGGGAAGTGACAAGCACTATTCTTTCCGTCTTGAAGGCTCAAACAATTCGGAAGTCCACCTGTTTGAATGTGCGATTGACGCTCTTTCCTATGCGACCTTAATCAAAATGAACGGAGATGATTGGCGAAAAGAAAACCTTGTTTCCCTTGCCGGTGTTTATGCACCGAGAGAAAAAATCGAAGAAAGCAAAGTCCCCGCAGCGGTGGAAGGGTTCTTGAAAAGCCACCCGGACATCAAGCGGATCATGCTTCACTTTGATAATGATGAGGTCGGAAGAAAAGCGACGCAGGCGCTTCAAATCATTCTGTCCGACCGCTATGAAGTCATTGACAGTCCACCGAAATTCGGCAAGGACTTCAATGACTTTCTTTGTATGAAATTAGGAATTTACAAATCAAAGCAAAGGAGTTTTGAACGATGAATATACGAATTTATCAGGTCAATATGAAGCGTGACACCAACAATGTCGCCTTTATGAGATACGAGCTTTTAGAAAAGCTGCAAGGCAGTCAATCGGTCGATTCCAAAATCTACGATAAGGTTTTTGACGGCGAGGTTGACTGCCAAACCCTCGAAGATGTGTATCAGATGTTTAATCTGAACCACCCCGAAGGGTACAAAGACCGTTCCCTTTCGGTGTCCGATGTGGTGGAAGTGATGGAAGATCCGATGCACCCGCATTGCTTTTATTTCTGCGACAGTGTCGGCTTTAAGCCCATTGATTTTGAGCCGAAGGACTGTCAGCTCGGCAGGACTTTTACGGATACAGAAAAGAAAAATATGATTTCCGTACTGCTTGTTGAGCCGAACAAGTACCCGAAGATGATTGAAATTGAGGACAGCCTTGAGGCAATGCAGAAAATTGTCAGCGGCGATATTGAAGAATATATGCCCTTTGAGGACGAGGTCGCAATCATCTGTAATGATGAAAGCAAGATGAACGGTATGCTGCCAAACCGTGCAGTTTATGCCGAGCCGGAAACGGTGGAAATGAGCTATCAGGAAATGACGAAACGCTTCCGAGAAGCCGAGAACAACCGTAAGGAACACCTCACCGGGTATGTCGTTTTTACCGAGGACAGCTTCGATAAACCGTACAGTGAGGAGTCCAGAACCTATGTGATCAGCTCAAACAACAAGGCGTTTCAGTCCGGCATGGGCGGCTATTCCATCTATGCTTCCTGCCTTGACGGGACTGATCCCTGTCTGCGTTTGGACGGATATATGTCTGCCGAACACGGCGGCGAGAACGGTTGGAAGATTGAAAAGTGCTATATGAAAGAGAACTCCCGTGAAATGCTTGACATCATTTTCGGGCAGTTCTTTATCGCTTACGCACCTATCGAATCGGAAAACTTTCAGAGTTTGCCGAAGAACCTTGCGGAGAAATACAAGGAGAAATTCAAATATCCCGAACGCATTGCAAAGGTAAACGGCGAGATTGTCGCCGTTCCTTTTAAGCCTAAAACCAAAGAAGCGGAACGCTGATCTCAAAGAGAAACGGGGCAACCCGGAGAGCCTGCATTATCTTAGCAAGCAGACTGTTTTTACTCCTATCGGGCAAAAAACAGTAAATCGCTTGTTAGGGGTTGCCCCTAATACCCCAATAAGAAAGGATTTTCTATATGACAGAATTTATCTTATTCATCGTCGGACTTTTGCTTGGCGGCTGTATAGGCGTTGTCTTTATGTGCTGCCTGCAAATCAACCGACTTTACAAAACTGATTCTATGAAAAAGGAGGTCGAAGCAAATGAAAAGAAGAACTGTTAAGAAGCAGTTTTGGTTTTCCCGTGACGAAGCACAGGACTTGCAAAAGAAAGCCAAGAAAACCTGCCTGACCGAAGCCGCACTTGTGAGATTACTTGTGCGTGGGTACGAGCCGAAGGAGCGACCTGACGAGCGTTTCTATGATGTGATGCGTCAGTTATCCTCTATCGGCAACAACATCAATCAACTTGCGGCACAGGCGAACTCACTCAGCTTTGTCGATGCACAGAAACTTCAGAAGGAAGCCGAGCGCTGGCATAAGTTTCAGGCGGATGTGGAGCGACAGTTTCTCCGTCCCGAAAAGAGTGAGATGAAATGGCAGTAAGCAAGATATGGAAAGTGACAGTCCGCCTCGACCAAGTGATTGACTATGCGACCAATCCCGAAAAGACGGCGGCAAAAGAATATTCGCCGGAGCAGTATCAGGCGCTTGCCGATGTTTTGCAGTACGCCAAGGACGAGGAAAAGACCGAGCGAGAGTTTTATGTAGGCGGCATTAACTGTAATGCTTCGACTGCCCGTGACCAGTTCGTAACGGTTAAGGAGCAGTTTGACAAATGCGACGGTATCCAAGCTTATCACGGGTATCTGAGCTTTAAGGACGAACCGAACATCACTCCCGAACTGGCACAGCAGATCGGGACGGAATTTGCCAAGCGTGTGTGGGGCGACAGATTTCAGGTTGTGGTAACAACCCACCTGAACACCAAGCACCTGCATTGCCACTTTGTTGTGAACTCCGTTTCCTTTGTTGACGGAAAGCGTATGCAGAACAACGAGAAGCATTGGCGGTATTTCCGGCACATTGCAGACGAACTTTGCAGACAGCACCAGCTCGATGTGATTGAAAACCCGAAGCGTGGCACAGGCAAAAACTACTATGCCAGGAAGCTCCACGAAGCAGGGATGCCCAACTATGTGGACTCTGCGAAAGCTGTGATTGATGAAGCCATTTCAAAGAGCAACAGTTATGCCGATTTCAAATATATTCTCCGTCAGATGGGAGCGACCTTTGACGATTCCCCGAACCACAAGTATCAGGTACTAAGGGTAAAGGGATACCAAAAGAATATCCGACTGACAAGGCTCGGTGATGACTATTCCCTCGAACGCATAAAGGAGCGTATCTATGGAAACCGGAACAGGGTTAAGTTAGAGCCGTTTCAAAAAGGCTATTACTACCGCCCAAAGCAATATGTCCTTTTGACACGGGAGCATAAGATACGAAAGGTCGGCGGTCTGTACGGACTGTACCTTCATTACTGCTATAAGTTAGGCTATCTGCCGAAGTATCAAAAACAAAATCCGGCTCGGCTTCATTATCTTCTCCGTGAAGATCTGATGAAGCTCGACCAAATAACCGCACAGGTAAGGCTGCTCGGCAGAGAACACATCTCTACCTCCGAGCAGCTTTTCTCATATAAGTCAAAGGTGGAGGACGAAATCAAAACCCTTACTGCCGACAGAACACATCTCCGAAACGAAATACGAAAAGTAAATACTGATGATGATTTGCTGTCCGGCAAAAAGCAACAGATTTCAGCCTTATCCGAAAGGCTCAAAGAACTCCGAAAGGAAGTTCGACTCTGCGACGGTATCGCTGAACGTTCCGGCGTTATGCGGGAGAACTTAAATGCGGTGCTTGCAGATGAAGAAAAAATCAAGAACAACAGAAAGGAGAACCGTGATTATGAATACAGGCGGTGACGCAGCGGAACAGGTTGTCAGGCTCTCGCTTGAAGGCTTTGAAGTAGCTGCAAAACTAACGGGAACGGCGGCGAAGGAGCTGACCGTTCTTCTTGTTTCTGTATTAAAGCAGGAACAGAAAACCAAAGGCAAAGCACGCCTTACCAATATGCTCAAATCGGGAAAGGAACTCAAGGTCTTTTCCGTTCCGAATAAAGACCTGAAGAAGTTTACCGAACAGGCAAAGAAGTACGGTGTGCTTTACTGCGTGCTGAGGGACAAATACAGCAAGGACGATAACGCCCCGGTGGATATTATCGCCCGTGCGGAGGACGCTTCTAAAATTCAGCGTATCTTCGACCGCTTTGAACTCGGAAATGTTGACAAGGGTTCCATCGTTGCCAATGCGGAAAAGAGTATTGCCCAGCGTGAGGAGCTTGCAAACGAAGTGCCGACCAAATCAAAGGGCGAAAGGATTGTGGAGGAAGCAATGGGAAAGCCCATTCAGAAGGACGGGGCATCTCACGAAAACCCCACGGTCGCCAAGACGGACAAAAACCCTCCGTCAAGGCAAAGCTCCGCCGAGGTCGATGGTAAATCTGATAAGGGTATTTCCAAATCAGCCGAAGAAAAGCCTTCCGTCCGTGAAAAGCTCGAACGGTATAAGGCACAGGCTAAAACGGAAAAAGAAGCAGACCGCACCGACCTTGATAAATCGGGAGAAAAACCCAAGTCCCAAAACCGCACCAATCAGACCACCCATCAGCAACCCAAGAAAAAGAAAAACAGAAATAAAAACAAAGCGAGGTAATCTACAATGACTAATAATTTCAAACCGAATAAAGGCGGCTACAGACAGCCGCAGCTTTCCCCCGAAGAATGGAAAGCAAAGAAACAGGCAGAAAAGGACGCCGTTTATCAGATGATTGACGATACGGCGACCGCAATCGTTCAGGACGGCGAAAAGTTCAGAGGCTTTCTTGATACGCAGGCAAGGCTCGACCGCTATTCCGCCGCAAACGCTCTGCTGATTTATAACCAGTACCCCAAAGCCACCCAGCTTAAAGATTTCGGTGACTGGGCGGAGGAAAAGGTATCTATCAATAAGGGTGCAAAGAGTATCTCCATTCTTGAACCCGTTGAGTACACAAAGGCAGACGGTACACCGGGCGTTTCCTACAATGTCAAAAAAGTCTTTGATGTATCGCAGACCAAGGGCAGACAGACTCCGGCTCCTACCGTCAACCGTGATCCGCAGGCTCTCGTTGCCGTGATGATTGACACATCTCCGGTTATCGTGGAGGTCGCACCCGAACTTCCGCATCCGCAGATGGGAGCCTTTTATGATAATGAGAAGCAGACGCTTTTTGTCAAGAAAGATATTGGCGACAGCGTTGCTCTCTGCCAGTGCGTAGCGCAGGAACTCGGCCACGCACAGCTTTCTATCGACAGCGACTCTTACAGTCGCAAGGATATGGGCTTTCAGGCAATGTGCGTCGGCTATATGCTCTGCAAAAAGTACGGCGTGGACACCAAAAACTTTGCTATCAACCGTATCCCGGAGGAATGGAAGAACAAAGAGCCGAAGGAAATCCGTGCGGAGCTTTCCAAAACCCGCACGGCTATGAATGAAATCCATTCCCGTGTATCCGAGGAGATGTACCGCCAAAAGCAGGAACGCTCCAAAGACCGTGACAGCAGATAACGGAGGTAAAGAGAAATGAGAGAACGCCAGCACTTTGTCGCTTTGGACGAATATGAACACGGTATCGTGATTGACTCCCTCAATGAGAAGCGCAACGACCTTCGCAGCGAGGGCAAGTCTACCGACGCCGTTGATGAACTGATCGTAAAGGTCGGTCACGCCCCGCAAAAGAAGTTCAAGGTGATAGAAAAGGAAAAACGCCGAGATGAAGCAAGATGATAAGCAGTCTGCTGTCATTCTTTCCGTAATCGGCATACTTCCCGTAGTCTGGCTTGCGTTGTTGATTGCACCGTCCGTTAAAGGCGGTTTGCCGGAGATACTTCCGAAGTTGATGACAGTATTTAATAACCCGTTCCAAATAGAGCTTTGCGAGGACAGCCTAAAAACTGTCCTCGTTTTGCTTTTGTGCTACGGCTTCGGTATCGGCATTTATTTCTCAACACGCAGGAATTACAGACGCCGGGAGGAACACGGCTCGGCAAAATGGGGCGATGCACGAGCTGTCAATAAGAAATACTGCCAAACGCCCAAAAGTGAAAATAAGCTGATGACTCAGAATGTTAGCATCGGACTTAACGCCAAAAAGCACAGGCGCAATCTTAACACCCTTGTGTGCGGCGGATCGGGCGCAGGCAAAACCCGATTTTATTGCAAGCCAAATCTGATGCAGGCTAACACCTCGTTTGTGATACTCGATCCGAAAGGCGAAATTGTCCGGGATGTCGGAAAGCTGCTTGAAGCAAAGGGGTATGAGATTAAGGTTCTTGACCTTATCTCTATGGAAAAGAGCCATTGTTACAACCCCTTTGTCTACTTGCGCAGTGACAACGATATTCAAAGGCTTGTAACTAACCTTTTCAAGAGTACCACGCCGAAGGGTTCTCAAAGCAACGATCCCTTTTGGGACACGGCAGCGTCAATGCTTTTGCTTGCACTTGTATTCTATCTTCATTACGAAGCTCCTGAAGATGAACAGAATTTTGCAATGATAATGGAAATGCTCAGAGCCGGTGCGATTGAGGACGAGGAAGAACCAAGACCTTCGCCCCTTGATAATCTCTTTTCCGAACTGGAATATGAGAACCCCGACCATATCGCACTCAAGTATTATCATTCCTACCATTCAGGCTCGGCAAAAACGCTGAAATCTATTCAGATTACACTTGCCGCCCGTTTGGAGAAATTCAACCTTGAAAGCCTTGCTTCACTCACCTCAACCGATGAGCTGGAGCTTGAAACTCTCGGTGAAAAGAAAACGGCACTGTTTGCCCTGATACCTGATAACGATACGAGCTTTAACTTCTTGGTATCTATCCTTTACACACAGCTTTTTCAGCAGTTGTTTTATTCCGCCGACCATATTCACGGCGGCAGCCTGCCTATCCCTGTTCATTTCCTGATGGACGAGTTTGCCAATGTTAGCTTGCCTGATGACTTTGACAAGATACTTTCTGTTATGCGTTCTCGCTCGGTATCTGTCAGTATTATCCTTCAGAACTTGGCACAGCTCAAAGCACTGTTTGAAAAGCAGTGGGAAAGCATCGTGGGTAACTGCGTGCGCCCAGAAGTCGCCAGCGCATTATAAATTCGGCGGCGTGGTATTTATGGAATACTGCCTTTAGCAAGCAGTAGGTAAAAGTATCAAGTGACGAAAAATCACAACCTATTATTCTACAACTTATCCGAGAGGGGAAACCCGAAGGGGAGTGTAGCATGTTGTCGCTCTTGTCAATAGACGAGAGCCTGAATGATAAGGTACTAATCCTGTGTATCTGAAAATTCAAGAATAAAAATTCGTGTATGAGGTATAAAGCTAAACTGCCTGAACGATAGCCAGAGTGGGGGAATCCGCACTCCGCATACGAAAAGGATTGAAACGTATGCCATTCCATGTTGGTTTCATTTCGCAGTTATGAAAGCAAGCGATACTCATGGAAGGACAACCGCAAGACAGCGGGTAAATGGCGAAAGTCGGTGCCGACAACACGAAACGCTAATTCTATAAATACTAACTGGGGATGACCTAAACCCGGTAACGGGCATGGTCACACAGCTCTCATAGTAGTCCGAGACGTTAATGGCGTTCACATGGCGAAGGGGAGCAGCTTATTTACTAATACGATATGAAAGGACGGTGCGAGAGGCATTGAGAAATCCAATCCAAGTATTAAGTAGTTTGACGGAAAAGTCAAAGAATGAATCTTACAGGTTTCAGAGATTATATCGGAATCTGTACAATCCAGAGTTCTACTGGCTTGCATATAAAAACATATATGCAAACACAGGCAGTATGACTGCCGGTGCAGATGGAACTACCATTGATGGCATGAGTGACGAAAGAATCCAAAGGATTATTGAATCCATGCGAGATAAAAGTTACCTGCCAAAACCTGCACGCAGGGAATATATTGCTAAGAAAAACAGCAATAAAAAGCGCCCGTTGGGAATCCAGTCGGGCAATGACAAACTGGTGCAGGAAGTAGTGAAAATGATTTTAGAAAGCATTTATGAGCCTGTGTTTAAGAAAACATCTCATGGGTTCAGACCAAACAAAAGCTGTCAGACAGCATTATACCAGATTCAGAAAACCTTTACGGGAACGAACTGGTTTGTTGAGGGTGATATACACGCCTGCTTCGACAGTTTTAATCACCACACAATCATCAGATTGCTGAGAAAACGCATTGATGATGAAATGTTCCTACAACTTATCTGGAAATTCCTAAAAGCAGGATATTTGGAGCAATGGACGTACAATCGGACATATAGCGGTGTACCGCAGGGGTCTGGCGTCAGTCCAGTGCTTGCGAACGTGTATCTCCATGAATTAGACAAATTTATGGAAGAATACGCACAGAAATATAACCGAGGAAAGAAGAAACAAATGAACTCCGACTACAATAAAGTTGTCAAAAAGGCATCCTATTACAGATGTATGGGCAAAAAGAAGTGGGCGGATTTATCTCCAGAAGAACGCTGGGAACGCAATAAGCATTTGAAAACGCTTGAAAAGCAAGCACGACAACTAACTCCTACCGAACCTTTAGATGAGACGTATAAACGGATTCAGTACACCCGTTACGCTGATGATTTTATTATTGGAGTAATTGGGAGCAAAGCGGACGCAGAACAGATGAAAGCTGATGTCGGCAGATTCCTCAGGGAAGAACTGGATTTGGAAATGTCCGAAACCAAAACGAAGGTTACACATACAGGAGACAGAGCCAGATTTTTAGGCTACGACATTACGGTATCCAGAAGTCAGGATTTAAAGAAATCCGCAGGAGGATACAAAATCAGGAGCAATGCAGGAGTGGTGAAACTACTTGTACCCAGAGAAAAATGGGTGGGAAAGTTACTGGAATATCATGCAATCAAAATCAAGATTAACGAAAATGGAAAAGAAAGATTTGTAGCCCTACACAGGGGAAAACTGGTAAACCAAAGCGATATAGAGATTCTGGCAAAATATAATGCGGAAGTTCGTGGACTTTATAACTACTATGCCATAGCAAATGATTCCTTTAAGATAGGCAGATTCGCCAATCTTATGAAGTACAGTATGTACAAGACATTTGCCTGTAAGTATAAAACAAATGTTCACGAAATCAAGCGCAGATATTGTGTTGGAGGACTGTTTACAATCGCATACGATACCAGAGCAGGAAGGAAAACTACAACCTTTTACAGAGACGGGTTTAAGCGAAAAGAATCAGCTACGAAGTTTGACAATGTGAGCGAACTTCCGCAGTTCTCAAAATACGCTAAAACCAACACTCTGAAACAGAGAGTGGAACGCCATACCTGTGAACTTTGTGGAAAGGATTGCAGAAATCTGGAAATCCATCAAGTAAAGAAACTAAAAGACTTAAAGGGCAATGCGGAGTGGGTACTCCTTATGCGCAAAAGGAGACGGAAAACTCTTGTGGTATGCCCCGAATGTCATAAACTGATTCATTCTTAATACCGCAAATATAATAAGCGGAAAGCCGTATACATCGAGAGGTGTACGTGCGGTTTGGGAGGGAGGGGATGCAAGTCCTGTAAAGGACAAGCTGAACCTTACCTCATGACGAGTTTTTGTATTTAGGCGGCAACGAACAGTCCACACACAAATATGTGAGCGAGCTGCTCGGCAAATCTACGATTGATACCAACACCTACGGCAAAAGCGAAGGTCGAAGCGGCAGTTATTCAACCAACTACCAAATCAGCGGTCGAGAGCTGCTAACCCCGGACGAGGTTCGTATGCTTGATAACCGTTACGCAATTCTTTTTATCCGTGGTGAGCGTCCGGTGCTTGATTTCAAATACGATATTCTAAAGCACCCCAATGTGGCGCTGACCGCAGACGGAAAAGCCGGCGTTTACGAACACGGCGAAGTGAAGTCCGATGTCGCTACCATCGAGCTTCTGAGCTTTGATAAATACAAGGCTCCCGAAACAGAAGTGGCAGAAACCAATTACGAACTCCTCTCAGACGAGGACTTTGAAAATGATTAAATTTATGGAGGTAAACACAATGAATATTTTTAAGAAAACCAACAACAAGGAAACCAAGAAGCTGCCTATGACCGGAAAGGTTAAAAAGGGCTTTCGTGTCTACTGCGCCGTTGTGCTTTGTATGGCACTTATCGGCTGTATGTCTATGACCGCATTTGCGGCAAGCGGAGATCCGCTGACCGTTATCAACAATCTGTCCGATTTCATTTTCGGACTCATCCGTGCAATCGGACTTATCCTGCTCGGCTTCGGTATTGTTCAGGTCGGTCTTTCCCTGAAATCCCACGATCCTTCGCAGAGAGCCAACGGCTTCCTTACCCTTGCAGGCGGTGTCATCATCACCTTTGCAAAGGAAATCCTCACTCTCATTACAGGTTAAGCAAGGAAACACTCAAAAGGGGCATATCCGTAAATCGGATATGCCCCAAATTAGTAAAGGAGGTGCGTCAATTTGAGTGATAACTGGGTTGTGCAAAATCTCGAAAACGCCCTTGAAACTTGGAATGAGAAGCTATCTGAAATATGGACGCTTATCACAACGACGCCGCAGAACTTCAAAGGCGGCGGTATATGGAGCGTGATTGTCAATATAAACGGCGCTGTCCAGGCTATCGGCTTGGCACTGCTCGTTTTGTTTTTCGTGGTCGGTATGGTGAAAACCTGCGGTTCGTTTTCCGATGTAAAGAAACCGGAACACGCACTGAAGCTGTTTATCAGGTTCGCTCTTGCCAAAGGTGCGATTACCTACGGTATGGAGCTGATGCTTGCCCTGTTTAACATCGTACAAGGTACGATTACAACAATTATGAACGCCGCAGGCTTCGGCTCGCCGCAGCAGACAACGCTCCCGGCTGAGATGGTAACGACAATCGAGGACTGTGGCTTTTTTGAGAGCATTCCGCTATGGGCGGTAACGCTTATCGGCGGGCTTTTTATTACAGTCCTTTCGTTCCTGCTTATTATGACTGTTTACGGGCGTTTCTTTAAGCTGTATATGTATACGGCGCTTGCCCCGATTCCGCTTTCAACCTTTGCGGGAGAACCCTCGCAGAATGTGGGCAAGTCCTTTATCAAGAGCTACTGTGCAGTTTTGCTTGAAGGTGCGGTCATCGTGCTTGCCTGCATTATCTTCTCGGTGTTCGCTTCATCGCCGCCTGTTGTAGATACAAGTGCGGCAGCCGTAACGCAGGTGTGGGCATATATCGGAGAGCTTGTCTTTAATATGCTCGTCCTTGTCGGCTCAGTTAAGATGAGCGACCGTATTATCCGAGAAATGATGGGACTGTAAGGAGATTATGCAATGAAACAAACAACACGAAGATATAACAAATTCTCAGGATATTCCCTTGAGGATTGCGATTGCAGATATTGTATTTATTACGGCGGCAAACGCAAGCGGAGAGTTATCTGTCTTGCCGATGAGTGTGTCTGCAAGGAAGAAATCATAAAAGCTCGCCGCCGGGAAAGGAACAGAAATGGAAGTAAAAATTAACAGAGAAATCCGCAACTACACGGAAAGTATGTTTTTCGGACTAACGCTTCGACAGTTCATCTTTTCTGTCTTGGCGTGCACAGTTGCGGTGGGCGTATATTTTCTGCTGAAACCGTATGTTGGTACGGAAACCGTGTCGTGGATGTGCATTTTAGCGGCCGCACCCTTTGCGGCGCTGGGCTTCATTAAGTACAACGGTATGACCGCAGAGAAATTTGTGTGGGCGTGGATCAAGAGTGAATTTCTTATGCCGAAAAAGCTCGTTTTCCATTCCACCAACACCTACTTTGAGCTGATGAAGCCGAGTATGGAACAAAAAAGCAAGGAGGTATTGAAAACCAATGATTAAGACACTAACAAATCTTTTCAAACAGGATAAGGAGAAGTTTGTTGTACCGAAGGGCGTCCAGGATGTCATTCCTATCAAGGCAATCTATGATGACGGCATTTTTCAAGTCGGCAAGGATAAGTTCTCCAAATCCTTTAAGTTTACGGATATAAATTATGCGGTAGCCAGCCGTGAGGACAAGGAGGCAATGTTCCTTGAATACTCGGAGTTGCTTAATTCCTTTGACAGCGGAGCTACTACCAAAATTACAATCAACAACCGCAGGCTGAACAGACTGGACTTTGAGAAAACCATTCTTCTGCCGCTGAAAGGCGATGAGCTTGATGTGTACCGTGAGGAATACAACAAAATGCTGCTTGAAAAAGCCACCGGAGCAAACGCCATTGTGCAGGACAAGTATATTACCATCTCTATCAACAAGAAAAACATTGAGGAAGCAAGAAACTACTTTGCCCGTGTCGGCGCAGACCTGATCGCCCACTTCGGCAGACTTGGAAGCAAATGCACCGAGCTTGAAACAGATGAACGACTGAGAGTTTTCCACGACTTTTACAGAGTCGGTGAGGAAAGCTCTTTTCATTTTGACATTAAGGAAACCCGAAAGAAAGGACACGATTTCAAAGACTATATCTGCCCTGATTCTATGGAGTTTGAAAGCGACTATTTCAAAATCGGAGACCGCTACGGCAGAGTGCTTTTTCTGCGTGAATATGCGTCGTATATCAAGGACAGTATGGTGGCGGAGCTTACAGACCTAAACCGCAATCTGATGATGTCGATTGATGTTGTACCCATTCCCACCGACGAAGCGGTGCGTGAAGCGGAGAGCAGATTGCTTGGCGTTGAGACGAATATAACGAACTGGCAGCGCAGGCAGAACTCCAACAACAACTTTTCTGCTACCGTTCCTTACGATATGGAGCAGCAGAAAAAAGAAATGAAAGAGTTTCTCGATGACCTGACTACAAGAGATCAGCGAATGATGTTTGCCGTTATTACCTTTGTGCATACGGCAGATACAAAAGAACAGCTCGATCAGGACACCGAGGCGCTCCTGACTACCGCAAGAAAGCATCTATGCCAGTTCGGGGTACTGAAATTTCAGCAGCTCGACGGACTGAATACGGTTATGCCCTTCGGCACACGAAAGATTGACACCTTCAGAACCCTCACTACCGAGTCCTTAGCGGTGTTTATCCCGTTCCGTGTTCAGGATATTTACCACGAAAACGGCATTTACTACGGTCAGAATGTTATTTCAAAGAATATGATTATTGCCGACCGTAAACAGCTTTTGAACGGTAATTCCTTTATCCTCGGTGTATCCGGCGGCGGTAAATCCTTTGCCGCAAAGGGAGAAATCGAGAATATTGTTCTTTCATCGGACGCAGATGTTATCATAATTGACCCTGAGCGAGAGTATTCCGCACTTGTGAAAGCGCTGGGCGGCGAGATTATCAATATCTCTGCCACTTCTCCGAGCCATATCAACGCTATGGATATGAACAAGGAATACGGCGACGGTGCAAACCCCGTTATTCTCAAATCCGAGTTCATTATGTCGCTTTGCGAACAGCTTATCGGCGGCAACAATCTCGGAGCAAAGCAGAAATCTATTATCGACCGTTGCACCGCAAGCGTTTACCGTACCTATCAGCAGAACGATTACACGGGTACTGTACCGACCTTGCAGGATTTCCGTGCTGAACTCCTGAAGCAAGACGAGCCTGAAGCAAAGGAAATCGCACTTGCGATTGAGTTGTTCACGCACGGTTCTCTTAATACCTTTGCAAAGCAGACGAATGTTGATACCAACAACCGCCTGATCTGCTACGATATTCTCGACCTCGGTAAGCAGCTTATGCCCATCGGTATGCTTGTTGTCCTCGACTCCATTCTCAATCGCATTACGCAGAACAGAGCGAAGGGCAAGAACACCTATATCTTTATTGATGAGATTTACCTGCTTTTCCAGCATGAGTACAGTGCAAACTTCCTCTTTACCCTTTGGAAGCGTGTAAGAAAGTACGGTGCTTATGCGACGGGCATCACACAGAATGTGGATGACCTATTGCAGAGCCATACGGCAAGGACGATGCTTGCTAACTCCGAGTTCATCATTATGCTCAATCAGGCTTCAACCGATAGGCTGAAACTGGCGGAGCTTCTGAATATCTCCGACCTTCAGATGTCCTATATCACCAATGTCGAAGCGGGACACGGACTCCTGAAAGTCGGTAGTTCTCTTGTTCCATTCGCAAACAAGTTCCCCAAGAACACAAAACTCTACAAACTGATGACCACGAAACCCGGAGAGAGCGCATAGCTCTCTCTCGGCTTTAGAAAGGAAACGCAATGAAAAAGAATATCTATGTTTCAATCATCTGCTTTTTACTGCTTGTGATGATTTTCAGCGGAGTGATGATATACAGTCATTTCAAGGAAGCGCATACGCAGGAGGAAATCTACGACAGTCTTGCAGAGTTTGTAGAGGAAAACGAAACAAGCGAGGCTGTCAACACTACGGAGGGAGAAGTGGTAATGCTTCCTGAGTACACAAAACTCTTTGAGCAGAACAGCGATATTGTGGGGTGGATAAGAATTGACGATACGCAAATCAACTATCCCGTTATGCAGTCGCCGCAGGAGTCGAACTTCTATCTGAAGCACGGCTTTGACAAGGAATACACCGATTACGGCTGCCCCTATATGAGCGAAAGCTGTGATGTGAATAAGCCGTCTGACAACCTGATTGTTTACGGTCATCATATGAAGAACGGCACAATGTTTTCCGACCTTGAAAGGTTTAAGAAGAAGGAATTTTGGGAAGAACACAAGACCTTCCGCTTTGATACGCTTTATGTGAAACAGACCTATGAGGTTATCGCTGTTTTCAAGACGGCGGTTTATACCGGCTCGGAAAATGAGTTCAAGTATTATCAGTTTGTGGATGCCGCAGTGCAGGAGCAGTTTGACGGGTATATCCAAAGAGCCAAAGAAAAGGCTTTCTACGATACGGGCGTTTCTGCCGAATACGGTGATAAGCTCATCACGCTATCCACCTGTGAGTATTCCGGTCAGAACAGCAGGCTTGTCGTAGTTGCAAAGAAAGTAACAGAAAGCGGTGGTAGCAATGCTCCCTCAAATGACGGGGCGACAGAGATACAAAGCTAATGCCCTGATAAAGCGCCTGTGTGCAAATTACGACGGAGGAAACTGTCTGCTCCTTGATGACGGAGAACCCTGCGTATGCGTTCAGTCTATTTCCTTCTCTCTGCTTTGCAAATACTTCCGCAATGCGGTATTACCCGCAGAGCCAAAGCTGGAAGCAGAGATATTGATGTCGGGGGCAAAAACCGTTTGTGAAAGGTGCGGTGTTCCTATTGAAAAGCACAGTAACAGGCAGAAATACTGTGCTGAGTGTGCAAGGATAATGTACCTGAAAAACAAGGCGAAATATCAACGAAATATGAGGTCGGGCGTGGACAATTAGACCGCCGAAAACCCTTATTTCAAGCCCCTTTTTATATGCAAAGGTCAAGGGGTTAAGGTGTTTATACCTTTTCCCCTTATTTTGCGTTCTAATTTTCCACGAAGGGAGGTTTATTATATGGCTGATATTAAAACAAGAGATGCGGTCAAAGGTACGATAAAGACCATTGACAAAGCTGCCGTAGCCGGACAGCGAATGAAACAGGCGTATATCTCTACCAAAGATAAAGCCGAACACAGCACATCTGCCGCTGAAAATTCCGCCGATGAATATGCTGCGGATAAGTTTGAGCGTGGAGTTGACACCGCTGTTCACGAGGGCGCACATCAATTTGACAAAGCCGGACGGAAAGGCGTGAAAACCACAAAGGAAAATATCTACAAGACAAAGGACGGTATTCAGAATTTCAAGGCAAAACGGGCTGAAAAGGCTTTGCAGAAGCAATCTCAGAATATCGGCGGCAAAACGGTCAGGACTGCGGAAAAATCGGCGGAGAAAACCGTAAAGCAGTCTGCTCGTTCAGCCGGAAAGAAAACGATAAAGACAGTCGGTAAAGGCTCTGCAAAAACGGCGGCGAAATCCGTTAAGACTGCCGAGAAAACCGCAAAAACTGCAATCAAGACCTCACAGCAGGCTGCAAAAGCGGCACAGAAAACCGCAAAGGCAAGTGCGAAAGCGGCGCAAAAAGCCGCCCAAGCCGCAAAAGCTACGGCAAAGGCGATCGTTGCCGGTGTTAAGGCGGCAGTAAAGGCTACGATTGCCGCAGTAAAAGCGATTATTGCCGGAATTAAAGCGCTTGTCGCCGCAATAGCTGCCGGAGGTTGGGTTGCAGTAGTTGTGATTATCGTAATTTGCCTGATCGCCGCTATTATCGGCTCGGTGTTCGGTATCTTCTTTTCAGGAGAGGACTCAGGAACGGGACAGTCTATGCAGACCGCCGTTCAGGAAATCAACACAGAATATGATAACAAGCTTTTGGAAATCCGAAACGGTAATACCTATGATGTTCTTGAAATGTCGGGCAGCCGTGCGGTTTGGAAAGAGGTGCTTTCGGTGTATTCCGTTAAGGTCAACACCGATCCTGATAATCCGCAGGAGGTCGCCACAATGGACGATAGCAAAAAGCAGCTTCTCAAAGATATATTTTGGGAGATGAACAGCATATCGTCACGGACAGAAAGCAAGTCTGAAACGGTCATAACCGAAACCGATGACGGAAACGGAAACATCGTGCAGACCGAAACCACCGTTACGAGAACCTATTTATATATAACGGTATCACACAAGACGGTGGACGAAATGACGGTGCAGTACGGATTTAACCAAGAGCAAAAGGATTACCTGACAGAGCTTCTGCAAGACAAGAACAATTCTTTGTGGTCATCTGTGCTTTACGGCATAACCGCAAGCGACGACCAAATCGTAACCGTTGCTTTGTCGCAGATTGGAAACGTGGGTGGCGAGCCTTACTGGTCTTGGTATGGCTTCGGTTCCCGTGTGGAGTGGTGCGCCTGCTTCGTATCTTGGTGTGCCAATGAGTGCGGATATATTGACACCGGCGTTATCCCGAAGTTTGCAGGCTGTGTGAACGGTGTGCAGTGGTTCAAGGACAGAGGTCAATGGATGGACGGCTCTGCCGAGCCTGTCGCCGGAATGATTATCTTCTTTGACTGGGATAATAAAGGCTCATCAGGTCCGCAGGACGGACTCTCCGACCATGTAGGTATCGTGCAAAAGGTTGAGAACGGAATTGTCTATACCGTTGAAGGCAACTCCGGTGATAGTGTAAGAGTAAATCAGTATTCTGTCGGTCACTATGAGATACTCGGCTATGGTATCCCACAATACTAAAATGCTACCCCCAACTTTGGTTGGGGGTAACTACTTTTTTTGCTCAAAAATAACGCTTATAGCGAATAAACAACGAATGTATCGTAAATATTTTATGAAATTCAGTATATCATCGTTAGTAATTCGCTATCGTCTTGTGTATTATGTCATATCTACCAAGTATACTAATACTATCAGCATTAGCTGTTACGACTTTAGTGTGATTGGAGGTGGAATGTGTGCAAAACGAAAAGAGCGTTGAACAGATAATCGGCAAACGTATTCAAAAAATAAGACAAGCTAAAGGCTATACTCAGCAGCAGTTCGCTGAAGTAATCGGGTTATCTACTAACTATTTATCGGATATTGAAAGAGGAAAAAGCTCTGCTCGCTTGGATAAATTAGTTGCCATTATAAATGCTTTGGAATGTTCAGCAGATGATGTGTTCTCTGATGTTATTGACTTTGGCTACAAGGTCAAGAGTTCACGCTTATCAGAGCGTCTTGAAGCATTACCGCCGGAGGAACAAGAAAAGGCGTTTGCTATTCTTGATGCCTTTATTCAACAGACCATAAAGTAAATTTTGCGTGTTTGAGCCTGCGATTTTTCGCAGGCTTATTTTTTTGCCGAAAAACCTATCATTTTTGACGATATTGTGATATACTAATGCCATTATCGTTAGTTATACGCTAATAGCGATATTTTTGGAGTGAGAGTGTGAAACAGAAAACTTGTTGCTTTACCGGACACAGAGATATTCCTTTGGGAGATTATCAACTTATTTTCGACAAGACTGAAGAAACGGTTGAACGGCTTATAAAGAAGGGTTATCTATACTTTGGTGCAGGAGGAGCGTTAGGTTTTGATACCATCGCAGCTCTCGCAGTTTTGAAATTAAAGGAACACTATCCTGATATTCGCCTTATTCTTGTTTTACCTTGCCGATCCCAAACAAGAGGTTGGGCAAGTGAAGATGTAAAGATATATGAGAATATCAAAGAGCAAGCTGATAAGGTTGTTTATACATCGGAAGAATACACGAGAGGTTGTATGCACAAACGCAACCGTCATCTTGTAGATAATAGTTCGGCTTGTATAGCATACTTGACTGAAAGTAAAGGAGGAACGGCGTATACGGTAGATTATGCTGCTAAACACGGTTTGACCGTTTTCAATATTGCAGACTGCTTGTGATCTGCAAAGGGAGGAACACGATGAAAAAGAAGCTGATAATATCATTGATTGCAGTAATTCTTGTTTTGGGAGTTGCTTTTGCTATCGGAGCTTTGGTGAAGGAGAATAAGGACACACTCCAAGATATGATAATTCGCATAGAATCAGCGATTAAAGAAGTGCTTGGTGATGATGTTAAAAAGCAGACAGAAACAGTTGTTGCGGGTACTCTAAAATACGCCGATAAAGAAGGCAACGAAATCAACTATCATATTTTGAAAACTACATACTACGAGGCAGATCCTTCAGAAATCACAGGATTAAATGTGGATGCTCTTGGCGTTTTGATAAATCCTGATAGTGCGAACCGTTGCAAAGAAATGAAAATTAAAAATTGGGATGCAGCACTCTATGAGTTCGATGAACATTCATATCTTTGCTGGACTGACACACCAGAAATAAGTTATGTTTTAGAGTATAGCCCCGAAGCAGTCCCGGATGAAGAAATAGTTAAAATGGCAGAAAGTGCCGAAACGCTTGAAAGAAACAAATAAAAAAACAGATGCCGAAAGCATCTGTCAAACACCCATTTATTTCGTAGAGTATTCTCCTTGACGAAAGCAGAATTTTCTCGAAAAACCTAATATAATTATACATAGTGTTGTCGGATTTGTCAAGGTGTCAAACGAAAATACCTGAAAAATGTCGAAAAAGAACTTTGTTTTAGTTCTTAAAGCAAAAAAACAGAGTGCTTGGCTGCATAGAAAAGCTATTTTCAGTCACATTGTCCGTCAGCCAATAGTAATTAGAAAGGATATAAAGCAATGTCGAGAACAGGTGAAAACATTTATAAAAGGAAAGATGGTAGATGGGAAGCAAGGTATATTGATTCCTATGACGGAAACGGAAAGGCAAAATATAAATACCTATACGCACCTACCTATACCGAAGTAAAAGCGAAACTTCTCAAAGCTCAGAACTATGCTGATTTATCAAGTGATTTGGAAAAAACAAAAGATAAGGAAAAATATGAATATTGGCTGGATGCGTGGTTACACGCCAAACGATTAGGGGTAAAAGAGTCAACCTACATTCGTTATAGGAACACAATCGAAAACCACATCAAACCCGACCTCGGCAAATATCCTATCAATAAAATCAGCACATCTCTAATGGAGCAATTTGTTTCTCGTAAATTACAAAACGGAAGAATAGACGGAAACGGCGGTCTTTCCCCAAAAAGTATGTCTGATATTATGGTTATAGTAAAAGAATCGTTTAAGTATGCACACTCTTATGGAGTAAGTGTTGTTTGTAGCTTTGAAAGAATATCATTCAAAAAGAACGCTCAAGAAATGAGAGTATTAAGCCCTTTAGAAGAGCAACGCTTGCTTTCTGTTTTATTTAAGGACTTTGATAGGTATAAAATGGGTGTGTTTATATGCTTATTCCTCGTCCGGCTCCGACGCGGCAAACTGGACAAACTTCTCGTTCATCAGATAGTCAAGGGAAACTTGCCGTTCCCATTGCCGTTTAAGCTTCAAAATCTTGTCCAAGGCGGCACAGCGGATAACAGTCTTGCAAAAGGCGTTGTACCTGCGCTGGATATATTCTTGATAGGCTATCTGGTCGGTCATGGAAATTCCCCTTTCTGAATAATAGTGCGGGGCGGTGGCACTTCTTGCTGTCGCCCC
The DNA here is from genome assembly GCF_019042275.1 of Diplocloster agilis. Classification (GTDB taxonomy): domain Bacteria; phylum Bacillota; class Clostridia; order Lachnospirales; family Lachnospiraceae; genus Diplocloster; species Diplocloster agilis. The sequence goes on along the minus strand of NZ_JAHQCW010000017.1, from coordinate 28,559 downwards.
TTGATTGCCTACCAGCAAAGGCGGGCGGGGCTGTCAACGGCTGCGCATATGCGCCGTTCATCTTGACCGTTGACTGGCTCGGCTGGGTTTGCTATTTACCCGACAAACTTGAATTTATTTTAAGCTATCACGTTTTACCTTCTTAAGCCTTACTATCATTACCATAGGAATTTCTTTGTTGGTTTTAAAACATTCTTCATAAAATCCATCAATGACAAATCCAGCTCTAAAACAAAGGTTAAAAATATCTTGTATGGAACGATGATAATAAATCTGCTCTTTCGGTTGCCCTTCAATCGCTATATCATAGTAACTGTGCGGTGTCATATATTTTTCAGTCAACGTGACAAAACAAGGGTGTTGCGTTGCAAAGACAAAAATTCCGCTTTCCTGCAACAGTTCATAAACAGCCATAAGAAGTGGTTCAATATCCGTAATATCCATAATTGCCATATTAGAAACTGCTTTCGTAAAGGCTCGATTTCTTTTTAATTCTAATATACTTTTTCTATCGGTCGCATCCGCCACACAAAATTCAATTTGTTTTGCATATTGTGATTGCCGTCTTTTAGCCAATTCTATCATTTTTTTGCTGTAATCAAAAGCGACAACCGAAGCGCCTCTTTGTGCAAGATACGAAGAATAATTTCCATTGCCACACGCAATATCCAAAATGTAATCCGCAGGATTAGGAGATAGAAGTTCCGTTACTTTGGGACGCACTACCTCTCTGTGAAATTCATTAGATTCGTCACCCATTGCATTATCCCAAAATTGTGCGTTCTCCTCCCAGATTTTTTTACTTTCCTCTGTTCCCATGTTCTCTCCCACTCCCCAAATTTGCTTTTTTGCTTCCATTAAATCTTCCTTACTATATTCCATTGTTACCCTCCATAACTTCTGATTGTTGCCGTCTTGACGATTATGTATCTTTACATTACCTTCTGAAACATATGGCGCACCTTGTCCAGGCGGCTGTTTGGACGGCGGGGCTGGATGACCGGCTGACCGACAGCGGCCTGATATCCTTTCAGCTCTGTAAGGCATACGCTCCGCCCGTTGGTGTAAAAGGCCAGATCAGTACGGTATGCCTGTATACAGCGGGCGGGAATCTCGCCAGTAAAGACAACTTCATCCTTTTTTACCTGGGCCGTTTCGATGGTGGCACAGTATTTCGGTGCATCATGATAAGCCCTGGAAAGGTATTCCTGGGGCGCATAGAGGATGAAGGAGAGATAAGGTTCCAGCAGCTGCGTCCCCGATTCCTTCAATGCCTGTTCCAATACAATCGGGGCCAATGAGCGGAAGTCCGCCGGCGTGCTGACCGGACTGTAATAAAGCCCGTATTCAAAGCAAATCTTACAGTCCGTTACGTTCCAGCCGAACAAGCCCTGCTCCAGCCCGTAACGGATACCATCCCTGACAGCGTTTTGAAAACTCTGGTTCAAGTATCCCAGCGAAACCCGGCTCTCGTATTGTACACCGGAGCCAAGCGAGAGTGGTGTAACAGACAGTCCTATGGATGCCCAAAACGGGTTGGGCGGCACCTCGATATGGATGGTGTGGCTGGCTGCTTTGAGCGGCCGCTCCATATAAATGACGGAGGGTTCCTTTACCACTGTTTCAAGCTTGTATTTTTCCGACAGCAAAGCGGAAACAACCTCCAACTGCACCCGGCCCAAAAAAGAAAGAATGATCTCATGGGTGATGGAATCCACTTCGCAACGCAAAAGCGGGTCAGTATCCGCAAGTTGCGTAAGAGCGTCCAGCAGCCGTTCTCTTTGCGCTGCCGTTTTCGGCGCAATCGTCGTCCGCAGCATGGGGAGGGGGTCCTCGCGCCACCTTTTACGAGGGAGCCGGGTTTGGTCCCCTAATACATCGTTTAACCTCACGCTGTCGCTGGGAAGGATAACAATTTCACCCTGATAAGCGGTGTCTGTCCGAACAATTTCCCCTTTGGATGGAATACGCATCTCTGTGATTTTCAGCTTTTCTCTCCCGGCCAGGGCCACCGTATCCCGCAGGCGCAGCGTTCCGCTGTATAACCGTAGATAGACACGCCGCTGGCCGCAATCGGTGTACTCAACCTTGAAAACGCTGCCGCATAGGGCGGCGCCCCCCTGTTCCCCAATCGGTTGGAACAGCCCTGTCACCGCATCCATCAACGGTTGAATGCCAAGGCCATTTTTGGCGCTGCCATGATAGACTGGGAACAGGGAGGCGTCTTGAACCCGCTGCTGTTCCTCCCGCGCAAGTTTTTCCCGGCTGATTGGTTCTCCTGCGATATACTTTTCCAATAATTCATCGTTATTTTCGATGACCGCATCCCATGCTTCTATGTCGGTATTTTCCTCCAGGACTATTTCCGGGGACAGCGACACCGTCTGCTTGATGATAATATCGGCGGAGAGCTTATCCCGAACAGACTGAACCACGCTCTGCAAATCAACGCCAGCCTGGTCGATCTTGTTGATAAAGATAACGGTGGGAATGTTCATTTTCCGCAGGGCATGGAACAGAATACGGGTCTGGGCCTGCACGCCATCTTTAGCGGAGATCACCAAGATGGCCCCATCTAAAACAGCCAAAGAGCGGTACACCTCCGCCAAAAAATCCATGTGGCCGGGCGTATCCACAATGTTGACTTTACATCTGTGCCACTGGAAGGAAGTGACTGCCGCTTGAATGGTAATCCCACGCTGCCGCTCCAAAAACATGGTGTCCGTCCTCGTTGTCCCTTTTTCGACGCTCCCCGGTTCTGAAATGGCTCCGCTGGCATATAGCAGGCTCTCCGTCAAGGTCGTCTTTCCAGCGTCTACATGGGCAAGAATTCCAATATTGATTATTTTCATGTGATTGTCCTCCCTTTACTGCCCCGAAGGGCATAAAAATCCCCAGCGGCAAATACTTTTACCGCTGGGGATCATGACTTCGGATACATAGAAACGCATTCAGCTAACATGAGCCGTTATCCGTCACGATATTTGATAAAAAGGCAAAAGCATTCTTAAATTGGGTACAAAAACCAAGCCCCTGCAAGGGGCAATTATTTTTGTGCCCATTATCAAATTTTATTTAAGAATACCTTGCCGCATGTTGAATAGACTCCTCAAATCAGGATGACAGCAGTATAGCATAGCACACTCTAAAATGCAAGAAGTTTTTACCCGCTGTCCCAAATAAATCAGGAGGGCATTCACCGGGACACCCTCCGATTTGGGGCCTCATGCGCAAATAATTTCTGTGTCCACGATTTCCGCCGCACACGCCCGAATATTGTTAGTCCCTCTGCAACTCATACCACAGACCGTTGCCCTCGTCAAAGATGTACTTTTCCATGAAATTACCTCCATTTTTTGTGATTATCGTGCGCCTACCCTTATTTTTGACCTTGCACCCCATTTCTGCTCCTTTTCGACCTGTTCCTGCTGGTAAGCTGCCTCCAGTATCCTGTCCGCCTGTTCCGGGCCAATGGCCCGTCTGACCCGCTCATAGTCCCTGACTTGCCCTTTCAAGCCGTCCCTCTCGGCACAAACCTCATAAATCCTGGCTGACAGGGAGCCGTTCTTACTGACCTCACGATCATAGGCGCTCTGCAACCGCTCAAACTTGCTCTTGAGGTCGAAGTAGGCCCGGTAGACGGAGCGCAGCACCTTGACGATCTTCTCCCAAAGGGGCTTGGCCTTTTTCTCCCGGTAGGACTTGGCCGATTCCAGCGGCCCCGCCTCCGGCAGCGTCCGCTCCGGGTCGTCGGAGAAGTCCGCCGCCAGTTTCTCCATGCCCTTGAGCAAGGGCGCTACATCGTCCAGCTTAGCCCTGGCCTGGGCCGCTTTCTTCTCAGCTGATGCTGCCTCCTTATTCTTTTTGTCGGCCTCAACCTGGGCCAGCGCCGACACCTCTTGAAGCTGTGCAAGCCGTTCCTGCTCACGCTCCGTCTTGAACTGCGTAACAGTCAAATGTTCTTCGGAACTACCACGTTCCCCACGCTCTACATCGTCATAGCCAGCGGAGCGCATATGCTCAAAGAAATCATCTTGCAGGACACTGTACGACTTTCGTAGAACGGGTTTGCCCTTAGCTGTGCGTAACGGCTCCCCGGTAGTTTCGTCCAGAATGGGCTTGGACGCCCACTTCTTGCTCATGCTCACCTGCATGATCGTTTCCTTGACCTTGCCCACCAGGGACTTGTCCTTGCACCGCTTTGTCCAGCGTATCTCCTTCTCCACTACCGGGATATAAACCACATGGAGGTGGTAGTGGTACACGTCCTCCCCCAGCGCCTCGGACATGGCCCGGTTGCGCTCGTCAGCGTGCATGACCGCCGACAAAATATACTGCTCTCCGCCCACGATTTTGATTGCGGCTTTATAGGCTTCGGTGTAAAATTGTTTTGCGAAGTCATACCCGCCGTGATTGTAGAAGTAAGCGGAGTTTACATCAAAGACCAACTCACCGTATCGAAAGGCATCCTCCTTGATGCCACGGGTGGAGATCACGCCGTCGGCCTCCATTTGAGCAAACATCTCCCGATACCCGGCAGACGGGGTTTTGAAATGGACATTGAGCGGCGTCCGCTCCAGTACAATGTCCTGATTGACATAGGAATCCTTCTCACGCTCGTTGTGCTGCTGGGTGTTACCGATCTTGGTTTCGGTCAGCCTCATATTTCTTGCGTTGGTACGGTCAATGCCGTCGCCTCTCGCCATAGGCAAAAATCCTCCTGTTTCAGATGTTGGGTTGTTGAAAGAGGACGGGGGTTCGGGGGAGGCACTTCCTGCAGGAAGTGTAATAACCCACTATGACACTTTCATCCCTTCGGTCTGCAAAGTGTCGTGGGCTCTCCGAGGGGGTGTGGGGGCTTTGCCCCCGGCAACTGCGGTTGCCTCCCCCAGCAGGGCCGCCCTTTGAAAAGGGCGCCCTGCACCCCGCCTAAACTTTTCCACTCGCCGTTGGGCAGGTGGAAAGGCACAGCCTTTCCACCACCCGGCAAGTGTCCTCCGTGGGCCAAATATCAAGGGGTTCGGGTTGTATTGCCTTGCGGCAATCTCCACCCACAGGTATGCCCCCTTGACATTTGACCCCGCTCCCCGTGACAGCCGTGACGACCGTGACGATGTTTTGGACACCGCCCCCGCTCTCAAAAAAGCCGTCACAGCCGTCACGGTCGTCACGCTTGGGGAGGATCCAGGGTCAGGCTGATACTTCTCCCGGCGTGGGTGCGGGTGTTCTCATAGCGGATATGATAGTCCGTTGCCAGTTTCCCGGCCCGGACGTTCAGCCGCATCGCCAGGGCATTGGGCTTCATATCCACTTGCAGGGCTGCCGCCAACTCCGTGGCCGTACCGCCCCAGGACGGCCTCTCCGCCGTGATAAAGGCGGCTACGGCCTCCAGCACCGGGTCGGGGGGTTCTACCCACAACTCCGTTTCCATCCGCTCCAGTGTCCATGTCAGGTGTTCCTTGTCCTTAATGAGATAGAGCCGCTGGTCTTGCTGGTCACGTCCTACCACATCCAAGGTGGCGGTGCCGTCCGTCCGCTTCTCCTTCTGAAGAAGAAAGGCCCCGTCTGCTGCCCCCGACAGGCCGTTGGTGCCGGAGATCATATCAAACTTGTCGTCGGCCTGCTGCTTCCGAGTGTGATGTACCAGTAGGAGGCAGACGCCGCAAGCGTCAGCAAGGCGTTTCAGCTTTCCTACCACCTCATAATCGTTGGCGTAGCTGTACTTATCCCCGCCAGCCTCCCGAATCTTCTGAAGGGTGTCAATGATAATCAGTTTGGTGTCTGGGTGTTCCTGCACGAATCGCTTTAGCTGTTCCTCCAGCCCGTTGCCGACCTGCTTTGCGCAGATGGAAAAGAGGAGGTCGTTGGTGCCGTCCATGCCGAACATCCGGTAAAGCCGCTCCTGCAAGCGACGGTGATCGTCCTCCAGCGCCAGATAGAGGACAGTCCCCTTGTGAACGGGATAGTCCCACAGGGGGAGGCCCATGCTGACGTGGTAGGCAAGCTGGGCCATCAGAAACGACTTGCCTACCTTGGGCGCTCCCGCAAAGAGGTACGTCCCCGGATAGAGCAGACCGTCAATGACGGGCGGTCTGCTCTGATAGACGTTCTCGTACAACTCGTTCATGGAAATCGTGGGGAGATACGCCGGGTCGTTCATGCGCTGCATTTTCCGCAGCAGTTCCGCATAATTTTTTTCAGGGGGATTGTTTTCTGTCGTTTCCTCTGTTATACTTGCGGTAGGTGTTTGTGAAATGGGCTGTTCCCCGTCTGCGCCAACAGACGGAACCGGGACAGTCCTTTTCGTTTCTCTGGAATCCATCAATCTATCAATCCTCCTTCATGCCGCCCATGATAGCGGCGATCATCTGAATGGTGTCCAGCAGTTCATCGTCCACGCCAGCCCCGTCCTCGGCCCGCCGCAGTTCGTCCAGAACGGCGGCAAGCTGGTCACGCAGGGCTTTGTAGACCTTGGGATTACCCTGTACCACTACGTCCCGGCACAGGAGGCGTCTTGTGATGTAGTCCTGCTTTGTCAGGCCGGAGAGCCGCACAGCGGCCTCGATCTGTTCATCTTCCTCCGGGGACACCCGGAAGGCCACGGTCTTGTTCCTCCAGCGGTTGTGAGTGTCCAAATTCTTAGCTGACATTACGCTCCCATCCTTTCAAAGTCCAGTTTGTCCGCCATCTCCGTCTGCTTGGACGGAAACAGGTGGGCGTAGCGGTAGGTGATCTCGATACTCTCATGCCCCACGCGGTCAGCAATCGCCACAGCGGAGAAGCCCATGTCAATCAGAAGTGAGATGTGCGAATGCCGGAGGTCGTGGATTCTGATACGCTTGACCCCTGCCGACTTCGCCCCTCTGTCCATCTCATGGTGGAGATAGCTTTTCGTGATGGTGAAAATGCGCTCCTTCTTCTTGATGCCGTAGAGCATCCCCAGGTAGTCCTTCATCTCGTCACAGAGGAAGTTGGGCATTTTAATGGTGCGGTTGCTTTTCTTCGTCTTTGGCGTGGTAATGACGTCCTTGCCGTGGAGCCGCTGATAGGACTTGCTGATTTTCACCGTCCCGGCCTCAAAGTCAAAGTCTGCCGGGGTCAGGGCCAGCAGTTCCCCCTCCCGAATACCACACCAGTAGAGCATTTCAAAGGCGTAGTAGGAAACGGGCTTGTCCATCATGGCGTCCGCAAACTTCTGGTACTCCGCTTTCGTCCAGAACAGCATTTCCTTCCGTTCCTCTGACCCCATGTTTCCAGCCTTGGCGGCGGGATTGGAGCGCAGCTCATAGAAGCGGACGGCGTGATTGAAGATGGCGCTAAGCTGGTTGTGCAGGGTTTTGAGATAGGTAGCCGAATAGGGCTTGCGCTTCTCGTCCCGGTAGGCCAGCAACTCGTTCTGCCATGCGATCACGTCCTTGGTGGTGATCTCGCTAATCTTCCGCTTGCCAAAGTAGGGCAGAATTTTCTTCTGGATGATGTTCTCCTTGGTCAGCCAGGTGTTCTCCTTGAGCCGGGGTTTCACATCCTTGGTGTAAAGCTCGGTAAAGGCTTCAAAGGTCATATCCAGGTCGCCGGAGGTCTGCATCTGGAAACTGCGCTCCCACTCCTGGGCCTCCCGTTTGGTGGCAAAGCCACGCTTGCACTTCTGTTTGCGCTCCCCCGTCCAGTCCTGATACCGCACCATGACGTACCATGTTCCTCTTGCTTCGTCCTTAAAGACTGGCATTTAGTTCCCTTCCTTTCTGGCCCCGTAGAGCCGTTCGTTGAAATACTGGCGGTTGACCCGCCCTGCGATGGTGATGAAGCCCTTGTCCTTCAATTCTTCGTTGAGCTGCCGGATGAGTTTATAGGCGTAGGGCTTCGATACACCCAGCTCGTCCGCAACTTCTTCCGCCCGGATGAATCTGTTCTCCATATGGATTCCTCCTTTCTTTTGATTTAACGCTATTTGCTTAACGTAGTCCTATTATACTAACTCTATTCCGTTATGTCAAGACCTTCCAACGAGAAAATATAAACAAATTTATTTATTTTTCTCTTGACTGGTCTAAACATATCTGTTATACTTCAAGTGTCCCCATTACATAGATTGGAGTTGGCAGTTATGGCGATTGGTGAACGTATTCGTTTCTTCCGCAACATGAAGGGCATCACACAGAAGTATCTTGGCATGGTGGTGGGTTTCCCGGAACGCTCCGCCGATGTGCGTATGGCACAGTATGAAACCGGGAGCCGCACCCCCAAGGCCGACCTGACAAAGACACTGGCTGACTTCTTTGATATTTCCCCTGATGCCCTGACCGTCCCTGACATAGATACCGACATCGGCCTGATGCACACCCTCTTTGCTTTGGAGGATATTCGGGGGCTGACTATTGGGGAGATTGACGGCGAGGTTTGTCTGCGTCTGGACAAATCCAAAGGCAAGACCTATACCAATATGCTTGATATGCTGTCCGCCTGGGCGGAGCAGGCCAAGAAGCTGGAGGCCGGGGAGATCACCAGGGAAGACTATGACCGCTGGCGGTACAACTACCCCAAGTACGACACCACTCACCGCTGGGCCAAAGTCCCCTCCAAAGAGTTGAGCGATTTTCTGGTAGAAGCGTTCCGGGACAGGCTTGACATAGACGAATAGACAGCAAAAGCCCTTACCGACGTTGCCATCGGTAAGGGCTTTCTAATATGGTTGTCCTCACTTATAAGCCGTAAAAAAGCATTCTTTACCCGCAATCCAGTGGGAATATAGAATGATACGGTATATGGGGAGCGTTATCAAATCGTTATCAAAAGAGAGATATAAAACCGTAAAATCGTTGTGCCACAACGGGTTCGGAGTTTCAAAAAATCACTCCCACTCAATGGTAGCAGTAGGCTTCGGAGACAGATCATAACACACCCGGTTCACATTCGCCACCTCATTCATGATCCGGTCCGTAATTTTTAACAGGACCGGCCAGTCTAACTGCTCGATCGTAGCAGTCATCGCGTCTACCGTATTCACCGCCCGGATGATCACCGGATACTCAAAGCATCTGGCATTATTTTTCACACCCACAGACTTAAAGTCCGGTACGACCGTAAAATACTGCCATACCTTCTTATCCAATCCCGCGCGTTCGAACTCTTCCCGCAGAATCGCATCCGCTTCCCGTACCGCTTCCAGACGGTCCCTGGTAATCGCTCCCAGGCAGCGCACGCCAAGCCCGGGGCCCGGGAACGGCTGTCTGTAAACCATACCGCCGGGCAGGCCAAGTTCGATACCACAGGCACGGACTTCGTCTTTGAACAGCTGTTTTAACGGTTCTACCAGTTCAAACTGCAGGTCTTCCGGCAGGCCGCCCACGTTGTGATGAGACTTCACCATCTTGGCCGTTTTCGTTCCGCTCTCGATGATATCCGGATAAATGGTGCCCTGGCCCAGGAATTCGATGCCGTCCAGTTTTCTGGCCTCTTCTTCGAAGACGCGGATGAATTCCGCGCCGATAATTTTCCGTTTCTGTTCCGGATCAGCCACACCTTCCAGTTTTCCAAGGAAACGGTCCGTGGCATCCACATAGACCAGGTTGGCGTTTAACTGGTTTTTGAACACCTCAATGACGCTTTCCGACTCGCCTTTTCTCATCAGGCCGTGATTCACATGCACGCATACCAGCTGGGAACCGATGGCTTTTAACAGCAGCGCCGCCACCACGGAGGAATCCACGCCGCCGGACAGAGCCAGCAGTACCTTCTTCTCTCCCACCTGACGGCGGATCAGCTCTACCTGATCCTCGATAAAGTTCTTCATGTTCCAGTTGGCCTCTGCCTTACAGGTGTCAAATACAAAGCTCTTCAATGCTTCCTTTTCCGGAAGGGCATCATAAACCAGCTCACACTTCGCGCCCGGATGATCCACCGCCATCATGGGCAGGCCGCATCCATAGAGATCCGCGTCTATATCCACCGGCGCACCGTCTACGACTCTGTTCTCTCCGCCGTTTAAGACCACGCCTTTTACATTTTCTAAGGCTTTCAGCTCATCCACCGTGATATCATGGGGATAAATCTCACTATATACGCCCAGATCCCTGATCTCACGGGCCAGCTCCGGATTCCTGGTGCTGCCCAGGTCCAATATTACAATCATATCCTGTTTCATCTTATTCAGCTCCTTATTTAATTGGTAAAGTTATCGAAATATCCCTGTACCAGTATGATCGGCGTTCCCTTGTCTCCCGAACCGCTGGTCAGGTCGCATAAAGAACCGATCAGATCTGTCAGCCTTCTGGGTGTGGTTCCCTGGGATGCCATATTACCCACCAGATTATCATCTTTTTCCTTGATTCTCTGGGAAATGGCTTTCGTCAACGCCTCGCCGCTCAAATCCTTGAAATCATTGTCCGCCAGATATTTAAGCTTTACTTCGTTGGGAGTCCCTTCCAGGCCCGGGGTATTCGCAACCGATACGCAGGGATCCGCAAGCTCCCAGATCTTTCCGACGGGATCTTTGAAGGCTCCGTCACCGTATACCATTACTTCCACATGTTTTCCGGTCTTATCCAGCATCTGTTTTTGAATATTCATCACCAGGTCCGTGCAGTCTCTGGGGAACAGCTTAATGGTGTTCTCCGTGGACTTATTAGAACCCAGCAGACCGTATTTTTCATTACAGCCGCTGCCGTCCACCGGCGCGTTCAGAATATCGTCCATGCCGCATACGACCTCAGCGCCGTTTTCCATCAGAATCCTTTTGGTTCTAGCCCGGGTATGTATATCACAGTTCAATACGCACTTTGTATAATCCAGGATCACCCGGGGATTATTGGCGAAGATCACTTCCACATCGGCTCCCATCTCTTTGATCAGGCCGCTGTAATAATCCACATAGTCCACTCCCGTAAACTGATGCTTGTTCTCGCCGAACAGCTCCCTGTATTTTTCCAGCGTCAGAACGTCGCTGTAAGGATTCACGCCGGCTTCATCCAGCTGATCCTGGGTCACCAGTTCATTTCCCACTTCATCGCTTGGATAGCTCAGCATCAGAACCACCTTCTCAGCTCCCATAGCGATCCCTCTCAGGCAGATCGCGAAACGGTTTCTGGACAGGATCGGAAAGATCACGCCGATCGTCCCGCCTCCCAGTTTGGCCTTTACATCTTTTGCAATAGCCTCGATGGGCGCGTAATTCCCCTGCGCTCTAGCAACTACAGACTCCGTAACAGCGATCACATCGCGGTCCCGGATCTCAAACCCTTCTGATTTCGCAGCGTCCAAAACGCTATCCACTACAATACCAGCCAATTCATCCCCTTCACGGATAATCGGACAACGAATTCCTCTGGACACAGTCCCTACTTTTCTTTCCATTTGTATTCCCTCGCTTATTTTAAAATTTTGAGTATTCAATTTTAGGCTCACAAAGACATTATAATATAAAACATTCCATAAGTAAAAAACTTTCTCGCTTCTTTTTGACATTTTTCGCCCAAACACGGCCTTCCAGCCCAAGGCTCCCCCCCTTCAGCAGATTATCCCCGCCATAGCAAGGGCCGGATAAGAGGGGACTGTCCCCTTTCGTAAGCTTCTTCCGTCCGCAAGCGTGCAAAAAAGAAAGGGGACTGTCCCCGGAAGCCGGCCAAAGCAGATTCCCCCGCCAAACGACAAGTTCCTCCACCCAAAAGCCGGCTCCCGCAGACAGCCCCCTTTCTCCTATAATTATCCTCTACCCATTAACCCAACTCCGCCAATCCCTCAATACTCTGCTATTTCCTATTAACAGGAATCCAGATCGCCGCCTCATAATCCTGGCTGCTAATATCCCCCTTGGAATACCACTCGATATTAGCCCCCATGGCGATCTCAAACTCAGGATTGTTGGGAAGCCACTCTCTAAAGATCTTCGTATTCACCGTCTGAAGCGCCGCAGGCATGGGCCCATCACAAGGGAACTTCGCCCACTCCATATCCGGAAAGCTATACACTGTCAGCTCCTCCGGCACATCGCCGCCCGTATACGCTCCGGCCAGCAGATACCGGAACTTCCCTTCTTCTCCAAGATCATCGATACAGACTCCAAACTCACCGATCTTATAATCCCATACCGCTTTCTGCATCTCATCCACAGGTTTTTCCTGACCTGTAAGATACTTCATATACCGTCCGCAAAACTCATTCCAGAACCCGGGTATTTCCTGATAAGACGTCTCAAAAGAAAACACCCTCTCAAAACCGATCACCTGTAAACCCTGCATCTTTTCAACTGTAAAATTCATCTCGTCTCCTCCTTGTATGGATATTCTGATTTTCAGAGGCAAGAAAGTTTTGATTTTTTCAAAATGACTGCGTATCTGCATCGGAGACATTCCATGAAACCGCGTAAATGCTTTCGTAAAACTCTCAGGCGTATCATAACCGTACTTATATGCCAGCTCAATCACCTTCTCATTTCCGGAAATCGCATCCAGCGCCGCCAGATAAAGCCTCCTGTATCTGATATACTCCGACGGCGAATACCCGGTCATAATCTTGAACCCCCTCTGAAAATACAAAGGGGACATATAGACTTTTTTTGCGATATCGTCCATCCGGATATCGTCGAGCAGATGTTCTTCCATATACCGGATCGCGACCTGAAAACTTTCTGTCCATTCCACTCCTCTCACCTCCTGTCCTTATGATAGTATGTTAAAGATAATTATTCCTGTCATTTCAAGAACAATATTGTCCGAATGAGCTTTCCTCACAAATCAACTATTTCTCCTACGATTCTAACCTCTCTCCCTCACCCTGTCAAACGGCATGGCGGTTCTTGCCGGGGGTGGCTATGCTTGCTGCTTCCATTCGGGCACTGCGATGGTATCCGGGGACGCTCCGGGCGGCCCGGTTCTTTTGTATCTCCCTGGGGACGCATAGGGCGGCTGTGAATACGCTTGGTGAAATCGGAAAGCCGGATTCAGGATGCACGGCGGACTTCACGTCCGACGGGCAAGAGCCTCTGAACCGGGAACACGTCAGGTGTTCCTGGTGAATAGGCTCGGTTCCTGAATCCGGCTTTTCGATTTCACTTAGCGTATTCCAGCGCAAGCCCTCCGCGCCCCCAGGGAGATACAAAAGAACCCGGCCGCCCGGAGCGTCCCCGGATACCGCCGCAGCGCCCGAATGGAAGCAGCAAGCATAGCCGCCCCCGGCAAGAACTGCTATAGCACTTACATTTTAAATTCACAGTTGCATAGGCAACCAAAAATTGCTATAATAGAGACTAGTTTTGAAAAGTATCTGGGATCAGTCTAGTTTATTTAGAAGTTCATTTCATTAGTCCATACTTCTGGGAACGCACCCGGAATAGCTGCCGGCAGCTATATTATCTGCGCATAAACTCGATGAAAAGATATTAATACTTCGAAAGATACAAAAGAAAGGAAGACCTTATTATGGAAGAACAAGTTCAAACTATGTCGAAAAAGGAAAATCCGTTGGGCTATCAGCCAATCGGACGGCTGCTCATGAGATTTGCGCTGCCCGCGATTATCTCCATGCTGGTAAATGCGCTGTATAACATCGTTGACCAGATCTTTATCGGACAGGGCATCGGCTACCTGGGAAATGCCGCAACTACCATTGCCTTTCCTATCGTGACGATTATCCTGGCTGCATCCACCCTTTTGGGAGCCGGCGCCAGCGCCTTCGCGGCCATTAAACTGGGGGAAAAGCAGGAGGAGACCGCTGAAAAGTGCCTGGGAAATGTATTTCTTCTGGGAATCGTCATGGGGATCATCGTTCTGGCCCTGGGGCTGATATTCTTAGATCCTATGTTAAAGCTGTTCGGCGCAACCGAAAATACCATGGATTACGCAAGGCAGTACACATCGATCCTGTTAATCGGAGCGCCCTTTAATATGCTGGGTGTGATTCTGAGCAATATGGCAAGAACGGACGGGAACCCTACCCTGGCAACATACAGTATGGTGATCGGCGCTGTCCTGAATACGATTCTGGACCCGATCTATATCTTCGTGTTCCACTGGGGCGTCGTGGGAGCAGCTATCGCGACCATCACCTCTCAGATTATTTCCGCAGTGGTCCTGACCGTATATTTTATGCGCTACAGCAATATGCGGCTGAAGACCGCCAACTTCCGGCTGAGTTCCCCGATCTGCGGCAGAATGATCGCCCTTGGAGTGTCAAGCGGAATCACCCAGAGCGCCGCCACCATCCTTCAGGTGGTACTGAATAATTCTCTTGTGTTCTACGGAAACCGGACCGCCATCGGAGGGGACGTAGCCCTAAGCGCCATGGGAATCGTATCCAAAATCAGTATGATCCTGTTATCGGTCTGTATCGGGGTCGGTATCGGATCCCAGCCGATCCTTGGCTTTAACAGAGGAGCCAACCATCCCAGCCGGATCCGTAAAACTTACCTGTACGCCATCGCGGCCGCTACGGCGGCATCCTTGATCGGCTGGGCCGCCTGCCAGCTGATCCCGGACGTGATCCTGAGACTGTTTGGTACCGGCAATGCCGACTTTACCAACTTTGCCGTTAAGTGTATGCGTATCTATATGCTGGGTATCTTCACCGCCGGGTTCCAGGTCGTCTCAACCAGTTATTTCCAGTCCACCGGCCAGCCCATGAAGGCTTCGGTTTTGTCCATGCTTCGGCAGCTTCTGCTGCTAATCCCCCTGATTCTGCTGCTGCCCATGTTCTTTGGACTGGACGGGGTGCTGTACGCGGGACCGGTGGCCGACTTTACCTCCGCTGTGATCGTCCTGGTCTTTATCGTCTATGAGATGAAAAAACTAAATCAGGACTGCCGGTTAGAGCAAGATATTCCGGCGGACAGTTTATCCTGATTCACGCATCGGGAAGGAAGCGCTCACATTCCCGTTTATAACCGGAGCCGCCGCCCTGCAGGCTGATCTGCAGGGCGGCGGCTCCGGCTGAATCATTTTGTTTGATTTATCATTTTGTTTGATCTCCAGAAAGAGCTAATCTTTCACCGTTGATAACGACTGCCTTGATCCGGCCGGTCTCCACCACTGCCGGATACATGGTCTGAAACAGAACCACGCCATCTTTCCGGTCCCACTGCAGGTCATCCAGCGCAATCCTGCTGCCGTCATCCAGCTCCAGCGCCATATCTCCGAAGGAATCCACATCTGTCTTCATGGTAAGCTTCATAGAGATCGGAGACAGGGTCATCTGTTCTACCTCTATTCCGTTCGGCAGCACCTGATTCATATCCTCGTAGACGACACTGGTATCTTCATAGTCAAGCGGGAACTCGAATTCCCAGCTTCCCTGATAAACTGTGCGGTAAGAACCGGTTCCGCCTAACGCCAGGACCGCGTCTTTTAATTTCTCCGGGCTGCCCAGACCGATGAACTGCACACGGGTCCCGATCTGTTCTCCATTCTCATAATCAGATCCCACGGAAGGGTCTAATCCCTCAAAAGTATCCAAATTGACGGCGTTAAAACCGCTGCCATGCACACTGAGGATCTCTCCATTCTTCCTGTTTACCACATTCATATCCGACAAATCGTTGGGATTGACAGCCCCGTTCAGATTCAGGTTCAGATACAGATCTCCGTCGATAAACGCCATATTATCGATTTCCATCTCCGGATAGGTGTCACAGAACTTCAATTTCTTTCCGGCCCGGTTCAGCAGATATATAGTGTGGCGGTCTTTTACGCCGTCAGGGCCTTCCGATTCCGTAGCGCCCCATTCCAGGTAATCATCCGGCGTAACCTCGCTAAAATTCTTGCTCAGGGAAGCCAGATCCTCCATATCGAATACTTTCAGGGAGTCATCGGAAACCCTCAGGTCTTTAATACTGATCTTCAACTGATGCCCCGCCACGGAATCAACCCCTTCAAATCTCAGGGTTTCCTTTATCAGGAATGTCGCTTTCCCGGGTACGCTGCCGTCATCGATCCTGGCGGCTCCGCAATATTGTCCCATAGAAGCGCCGTCCAACTGCATATAGATCTCCCCGAACAGGAACTGTTTTACCTTTTCCTCGGTCTCTCCTTCAAACGGCTGTCCGTCCAGCGTCTCCACATCAAAAGCCAGATACAGGGAATTCCCGTCGCCGACGATTCCTCTGGCCGTAAAGGATAAGCCCGCGTTTTCCACTTTCTGGAACAGAATGCTCCCCGCCTGGGTCAAGAACGGGTGATCCGCCTCCACAGGCTCCATCACCGGAGCTTTCCCTTCTGCGGCCGTGTCCGGAGCCATCTTCGGTTCCTCCGACGGTTTCATGAATATATTTTTAAATATTTGGTTGAGATTCATCTGTTCGGCCACCACAGGTATGGTCAGACAGAGCACCAATACCGCGGCCAGAATTACAGCGGCCCGCATCGGGAACCTCCTCGCCTTATGAACCTGCCGTTCTTGCGGGAGGCTCATTTTGATCCTCTCCATGCGCTCATCAAATCCCTTGGGGACCCGTATTGTTTCCCTGGACGCGAACTCTTTAATTTTTTTATCTATATTATCCTGCATGAGAACCTCTCCTTTCTTAAATAAGGTGTTTTAACTTCGCCCTGGCCCTGGTCAGACGTGATTTCACAGTTCCAACGGGAATGTCCAGGATCATACCGATCTCCTTTAAGCTCAGGTCTTCATAATAAAAGAGGATGGTAACCACCCGGAATTCTTCATCCAGAGTATTTACCAGGTCCCACAGCTCATAGTGGGAATCCTCCGTAGGGATTTCGGTACCGGGCGAATCCTCCAGATAATCGGTCCTTCCCCGTTTCCTGGCAATCCTGTAAGACTCATGAACCACGATTTTCATGATCCACGGCCGGAATTTATCCGGATTCTTTAACTGATTTCTCTTTTCATAAGCCTTCAGTATACTTTCCCCTACCGCATCCTCGGCGTCTTCATCATGGTATAAGATTCCTCTGGCTACCCGGAACATGCGCCGCTGGTATTGTTCGATATAATCGCAGAATGCTTCTTTTCCTATATCCATTGGCCCTATCCTTTCCTCCTTGTTCTAAGCCTTGTACAATGCTTATACTATATAGACACCTCTGTCATTTAAAAGGTTCCCGCAGGTTATTAAAATAATCTCCTTCGTAAATCCGAAAAAGCCATGGATCACTTCCACAGCTCTTCCCCATTCCAATTCAATCTCTCTCTTGATTCCGGTTTTTTCAGGCACCGTAATAGCTCCAATGGAGAGGTTCCTTCGTAACCGGATGTTTTCCCGTATGCCCATAAATCTTGTGCAGACACTTGCTGATAGAAGACGGATCTCCATCGCACCAGGCAGCCGCTTTCACTGTGCTCTCAAAGATCAGGCCCGGTTCCTCCTGACAGACGATGGGCCTTTGCTGGCAGTATGAGGCGATCTCTTTGCAGATCTCTTCTCTTTCTGCGGGCGACTTCCGCCGCCAGCTCTCATAGTCCTGCCAGTGCAGCAGCCTGCCGGTCTGGGGGTCTTTTCCCGCCGCCTTCGGGGTATTTAAGATCTGGCCCAGATTCCCTGAGCTGATGTTACAGAATCTGGCTGCCTCCGCCATAGACGGGAAAATTTGCCCCGTCTCCACGCAGATGATCCGCACCTGCTCATGCCTGACCGGCTGATAGCCGCAGAGTCCGGCCGCAGCCCCCCGCTTCAGGTAGCGGGGCACCGTACATTTTCCAAGTTTCATCTGTTCCGCGATCCGGACCAGGGGGTATCCCTGAGCGTACAGGGCGCACACCTGTTTTACATAAGAATCCAGCGCCTGCCGTTCGCATTTTTCCCAGTCGATCCCTCTTAAATCAAACAGGGCGGCCAGCGGGCTTTTGCCGATCATTTCCACCATATGCTCCATTCTGGATTCCCTGCAGTTGACAACCAGATATGTCCGGGGAGAGAAACCGTACCGGTAAGCAAGCTTTTGTTTCAGACGGTCATTATCGATCTCTTCCTGTTTGGATCTTCCGAACTTACCGGAAAAATCCCGCTTATCTTCCGCCAAATGCTGTCCGCCGTGGAATTCCACTAAGAGATCCACTCTGTCCGGCTCCGTAAGAGAAAGCCCAAAATCATAACTCCTGTTAATCTTCACCGGAAAAAGGTCCGACGCCGCCACTTCCCTTCTAAAGTCCGCTATCTGGCCCTGGGCCGCCAGCTGGGCAAAAAAAGCGGCTCCAAACTTATTCGGATAACTCACGCCATCCTCCAGCTGGTTCAACCGCTCTTCCTGTTCCTTTTTCGACATCGCTTCCCACTGATCCGCCGCCATCCAGTGCAGCACTTCCCCGGTAATCGGATGGATACCGGCGCTGTGCTGCAGCCCATGGATACAGCAGCAGATATTCCCGGACTTAATTCCGGCCCATCCCGACGCCTCCGCCATAGACGGGAAGATCCGGCCGGGTTCCTCCATGCACACAACCGCACGCACATGTCCCGTACGTCCGGCGGCATCCCACACCATCCCGTGCTCATCAAGCCACTGCTCCATTTCTTTTGACAGCGCGCGGCCCTCACGGCCCTTTTTGGCTACCCGGTAGCCGCTGATCTTCCTGCCCAGCCGGTAGCCGTCGATGACTGTGTCCAGCTTCACGTACAGGTCCCCATGTTCCTGATAATAAATCATAGCGTAGTGCTTAAACTTTTCATCGGGTGTCATGAAAACTCCTTTTTCTTATGCAGCGTCCGGGCGGGCTGTGCATCTTTATCCTTTTCTTACAGGCCTTAATACTTCATACCCGATCGTCTCAGGAAGCATCCTCTGGTAATCCTGGCACTCCGTCTCGTTCCAGGCAAAGCCCATCGCGGACGGATCAAAGTTCCAGGCCAGGTCTTCCACGCGGGTCAGCACTTTTTCACAATCCTGCAAAAAGTCAAATGCGGGATGATAAAATACCAGATAATAGCTTCCGGGATATTCCCGCACCTCGAACCCTTCCGGGACGGGACCGGTATAATCGTCGGGTACCCCCAGACCGTAGGTATATCCCCTCCTGCCCTGATCGAAGAACCAGCCGCCGGTGTGGCAGGTGACGACCGGATGCATCACGTGGGTCATGCTTTCGATGACCCCGCAGATCTCATCGCAGTTGTGGCGCTCGAAGAAAGGAAAATAGGCCTGAACCTGCGCGTCCCGGACCGCGATGTATTTGTGGGCGGGAATGTACTCGACCCGGACTTTAGCTTCTGTTAAAATTGTTTTTTCCATATTTCTGTCTCCTTGTTCATAATATTCCGGAAAAAGGACTTCTTTTTTCATGGAAACAGGAATGGGGCCAGGGTTTCTCCTATATGCGGCAGGTGTACATCCGTACGCATATACAAAGGCTCTCGTCAGAGCTTGCTGGGAGGAGAATCCGTAGTTCAGGGCGATATCCAGGATACGCGCATCGGTGTCCCGCAGGGCTTCGGCCGCCAGGCTCAAACGCCGGGCCGCCATGTAATTTTTCAGCGTAACACCTGTAATGGCATGGAACCGGCTGGAGCAATAATATGGAGAGTACCCGATCTGCTTTGACATTTCCAGAAGAGTCGGGGTCTCCGTAATATGCGCGTCCAGCCAGTCGATCATCTGCTGTACCGCTTCGTTCCATTCATACATGTCTGTCCTTCTCCTTTCCAGGACAGTATAACAAAAGACAGAAGTTTTCGTTTTAACATAAGTTGTTATTTTATTATGGCATATCTGCCGGATGTTTATTCGTTTGCTCACAAGCGGATATAAGGGTTACAGATTGCAGGTTACCGCGATGCCCAGAGCCCCTTTTCCCACATGGGTACATATGTTTAAAGATAATTCATCCATATCCACGATATAACCGGGGAAGATTTCTTCCAGCTGCCGCTTCCACTCTGCGGCCTCCTCCGGGATTCCGGCATAGGCCGCGTGCAGTTTGATTCCCTTACCCTTTTTTGCCTCCCCGAAGCGTTCCCTCATATCTTTTTGAATCGCTTCCACCAGAACCTGCTTGGATTTTTTCCTGCCCCTTACTTTGGAGTAAGCGTCTATCTTGCCTCCCTGGATCTGGAGGACCGGCCGGATGTTCAGGATATCTCCGATGGCAGCGGCCGCCGGCGTAATCCTTCCGCCTTTTTTCAGATAGCTTAAGGTGTCTACGGTGAGATAAATACTGGATTCCAAAGCGGAAGCCTCCAGAATCGACCGGATCTCTCTGCCGCTCTTTCCCTCTTCCGCCAGCTGCCTGGCATCCCACACGGATTGTTTCTGGGTGACGGAGATCCTCTGGTTATCCACCACAAACACCCTGCCCTCATACTCACGGCTCAAAGCCAACGCCGTATCATAGGAACCGCTCAGCGCCTTTGTCATGGGGATATGAACCACTTCATCGTACTCTTTCAGAAGGGAGTCCCACAGCTCCAGGACGCTTCCCACCGTAGGCTGCGCGGATTTGATATCCCTTCCCTGTTCCTGGTACAGGAAAAACTCCTGGCTATTAAGGGAAATCCCTTCCAGATATTCCTTTCCGTCAATGGTAAAAAGCATGGGGACGATAAACACTCCCTCCCGCTCAGCCACTTCTCTTGTAATTCCACTATTACTGTCCGCAGTAATTGCAATTTTTCTCACGCTATGTACCTGCCTTTTGTATCGTAATCACTTTCTGTTGCCCAAAATCGACATTCGGTATATAATACTCTTATCGTATACTGTTACAAATTGTAACATTATGTATAATCAAAATCAAGGCGTTTCGCTTGAACTGTTACATATAAGGGGATTCTGTTTATGAAATCGAAAAAAAACCAGGCAAATGTCCTGGCAAAGGAATGTATGGTATCCGCACTCATGCAATTATTAGAAGACAAACCGCTGTCGGCCATTTCCGTAACAGAGCTGACGGAGAAGGCCGGCGTGTCCCGCATGACCTATTACCGGAATTATCAGTCTAAAGAGGAGATTTTCCAGGATTATCTGGATGACATCGTGGATTCCTACCGGAGCGATGTGGCCTCCTGGCCGTCCAGGGGGAATTATAATGATTACCGGAATCTGGTGCATTGTTTCCGGTATTTTAAGAAATATAAGGATTTTATCCGGGGCCTGA
Organism: Diplocloster agilis; assembly: GCF_019042275.1. GTDB lineage: Bacteria > Bacillota > Clostridia > Lachnospirales > Lachnospiraceae > Diplocloster > Diplocloster agilis. Next base: position 7,526 of record NZ_JAHQCW010000017.1, on the reverse strand, counting down.
TCGACAGCGGCATGGGAGATATGGTTCTGAAGGCGTTGACGGATTATATCAATGAGACTTATTACCGGGAAGAACTGGGGCAGAAATTCTATTATTCCCTCCAGTCCTTCTCCGGCGCTCTGTATAATATATACCGGGCCTGGATTGAGCGGAACACCGTGGAAGAGCCTGAGGAAATGGCTACGGTTCTGTGCGGGATGTTTCAGAATTAGACTCCTTTCGGATGTCTTCTTTTATGAACATCAGAACAAATCCGGCCATCAGCAGCAATGCCGCCAGCCAGATCGAACGTTCTCCCAGCTGTATGCTCAAAAGCGCGCCCGCTGCCGCCCCGGCGGCAAAAATCAGGATTACAAGATAGTAATGCCGGCTTTTTCTTAGCAGATTTTTATCCCGGGTGATATGGTATTTACAGAGCATTTCCGTGGCGCTTCGCATATTTCCAATGCACATGGTGGTAGCGCAGGGGATACCCCGGAATTTTCGGAAGCTGTTCACCTGCATCGCGCAGGCAAACGACATCATCATATTCGCCAGGCCGTTCAAAGACTGGGGAAGGAAGCCGACGACCATCAGAAGAAGGATCTCGATCACCAGCACGATCTGGCGCCAGTGTATCCGGGTGTAGTCCTTATAAAGGTGATGTACCCACTCGGTAATATAGACGCCGGCCAGGAAGGCTGCTAAGGGAAGCAGGTAGCGCAGGACTAAGTCCCAGTTTCCCTGGGCCAGGTTCTGACCCAGCAGCACGATATTCCCGGTCTGGGCGTTGGCAAATACTTTTCCACGGCAATTATAGGAATAGGCGTCCTGAAAACCGCCGGCCAGCGTCAGAAATACGGCCAGCGTCATGGACTCCGACATCTGCGTTGACACTTTAGCGGTTGTCATAATGTCCTCCAACTTCGTATTTTTCATTTTATTTTCTGCAAATTCTGCTTACCGCAAACTTACCGGAAATGGCGGCGCCCGGCAGGCCACCCGGAGGATTGATCCATTGCCCTGCCAATATTACATTTTCCAGCCCGTTGATTCTGGCGGAGGGATAGGGTTGTTTCGCGCTTTTCTTCGTTATGGTGAAGGACTGGTAGAATCCCTTATAAGCATTGCAGTACCTCTCGTAGGTAAGAGGCGTCCAGGCATCCAGCAGCCGTAATCTGCCCTGGCAGGCCTGGAACCGCTTTAGAAGTTCTAGCCGGACCGCCTCCGCAAGCTCCGCCTTCTTTTCCCGATAGGCCCCGGGGTCACGGGCCAGCTCTTTCCAGTAATCATACAGCTCTTCCGATCCGCCCATCAGCGTCTGCACGATCTGGTTTCCCGGCGGCGCGAACGACGGCTCATAGGCATATGTCTTTACCGTCAGCCGTGCTTTCACTCCCGGCGCAAAACGCAGGCTGTCACAGTCCAGTATCACATCGCTTCCTATCGGGTCCTGTTCCCCCTCCAGGGCAAACGCGGTCTGGAATGTACTGTATACCGGATACGCCTCTCTGTCCGCGTACATGTTTCGCATCAGCTCTCCCATATAAGACTCCGGCAGCAGTTTACCAAAGGTAACACTGGTGTCACAGGCCGGTATCACATAATCTCCGTATTCTACGGCGCCATTCGTGAACCGGATGCCGGCCGCTCTTTTGGAGTCTCCCTGTTTTCTGGAAGTTTCGCAGCCCTTCTTTGTATCCAGAAGAATCTGTTCTGCCTCCATCCCTTCCCGCAGAATCCCTCCCAGTTCCAGGAACCGCGCCTTCATGCGCATGGCCATAGCTCTGGAACCGCCTTCCGGAATGCCGCCGTCCCCAGATACGAAATTGCCGTAGGCCATAGGAAAGGAATGGGCCAGGGATTCCTCCGTGCAAAAATCCGACAGCACGCAGCGGATCAGCGGGTGCCGGAACTGAGCGGCCAGATCTCGGGTATCCATCCCCTTATAACGGCGGAACAGCTTCAGGGCCGGAGACATGGACTTCATCATTTTAATCCCGTCCAGCGCTCCAAACAGTTCCGGAGGCTTCTCCGCCGGTATTTGTACCTTCTTTGCTATCCGGCAGGAATCCATGAGCCTGCCGACCGCGGGCGCGTCTTCCGGCGACAGGGCTTTCATCTCCCGCTCCGTTCGGTCGATATCCCGCCACAGGGTCAGCGACCGGCCATTCAGCCAGGACGTATACATCCTATCGCTTCTGTGTATTTTTATATGTTCTCCCACGGCCCCCACAGTCTTCCATATTTCATACAGTTGCGTTCCGGGCGTGGTCCCCATGAGCCAGTGAATGCAGTTATCAATATGATACCCCTCCCGGTCCCAGCCGGTACACTCTCCGCCGGCCGCCGTATGTTTTTCAAAAAGGACGGCCTCATATCCCGCTTTCGCCGCGTAGATCCCGGCCGTCAGGCCGCTGATGCCGGCGCCGATAATCAATATTTTTTCTCTCATTTGCCGTCCCCGCCTTTCTCCAGGATCTCATGGGCCAGGTTTAAAAATACCTCTGCCTTCACAATCGCGATTCCCTGATCCTCATCTCCGACTACCATAAGGCTGTCTCCTGAGTGGATGTCGAAGATTTCTCGGGCTTTTTTAGGTATCACGATCTGTCCCCTCTCTCCAACTGTGACCGTGCCGAAGATGTGCTTGCCCTTTGGAGGAATCGGCATGGACTCCTTCTTGGAATCGTAGTTCACCAGGTTATCCAAAGTTACCTGATACAATTTTGCCAGCAGCACACTGTTGGGCAGATCCGGCGCCGTCTCGCCGCTCTCCCATTTTGCCACCGCCTGCCGGGATACCCCGACTTCTTCCGCCACCTGTTCCTGGGAATAGCCATGGGCTTTTCGCAGGAAAGTGAGATTTTCTGAAATCATACTTTTCACACCTCCTGCATTCAGTGTAGCACCTTTTCCCGGAAATACCACCAACAAAAAGTACCAGGTTCTGTTAACTTTGGTTGCGTCCTCTCTTAGTATAAAATATCTGTCAGGGACTGTAACAGCAGATTTTCCCCCTCCGTGTTCTGGTAATACCTGGCAAGTTCCGGATTATCCGTTACCAGCCCGTCGGCCCCCATACGGAGGATTTTCTCAATGTTGTTTTCCCTGTTCGCCGTCCATGCGTAGACTTTTTTTCCTTCTATATGCGCCTGAAGCAGCATTATGGAAGTCAGAGAAGTCGTCTCCACGCTGTATCCGTCCACATAACTCAGGTCATAGAGATCAGAATACAGCAGCGCCGTGATATATACCGTTCGGATCTCAGGCGCCAGCTCTTTGCTTTTCTCCAGCAGTTCCAGATCCATAGACGCGATGATACATTCCTGCTCCATATGGGCGGCCCGGATCTGCTCCACCGTCTTCTCCACAAGCCCGTGCTCATGTCCGGTGGATTTCAGTTCGATCATGAGCTGTATGCGGTCTTTTGCAGCATCCAGCATTTCCTTCAGAGTCGGAACCGGTTCGCCCCGGAAATCACTGGAAAAGGATGATCCCGCATCCAGGCTTTTCACGGTCTTCTCATCCACATCCCATATATCGGCATCCAGACCGGTCGTCCGCTTCAGATTCGAGTCGTGCAGGATCACCAGCGCGCCGTCCCTGGTCTGCTGCACATCGATCTCCGCCATATCGGCGCCCGAGGAAATAGCCGTGCGCAGCGCCGCCAGCGTATTCTCCGGCGCGAAGACGGCGCCTGCCCGGTGGGCGACGATCTCAGTCTTCACATCCGTGGGATAATTGATATTTCCCCCAAGCTCCGTCTCGCTGTAGAAAGCCAGCATTACCAGCGTAGCCGCTATGACGATAACACGCCGCAGAACGCTTTTTACCGTATGTACGGTCTTATGGGGCAGGGGCTGTATATCCCCCTTATAATTGTGATAGAGCGTGAGCATGGTGGAACAAAAAGCAACCGTTCCGAATATGCTAAGCGCCACGGAACCCATCGCACTCCATCTCCGGTAGTAGAATTCAAACTGGCTCCGGCCATTGTCGGGGAACGATTCCAGGTTACTTATGCCCCACAGGATCAGGACCATAAGGATGAAGCCGATAAGAGCGAACAGCAGAAACGCCAAGATACAAGAAAGCAGCCATAGCGCGGTTTTCCATTTTTTCTTTTTCAGGAGCCGCGCGTTCCGGCGCCAGGAACCGATGAAATGATCGCCGTTTAGAATCACCGCCGGAAAGCTGAACAGGGTAAAAAACAGCAGTACATGAAGCAGCGCCAGCGCCAAAACAAAAAACGGCAGCAGTATGAAGCTGCCCTGTATATAATCCAGAATGAACTCCGGAATCCGGAATCCTTTTAACAGACTGTTCGTCAACGGAAATACGGAGAGGCCGATCACCGGCAGCAGCACAATTACCACCGGCAGGTTTTTGTAATGGAACACAGGCAGCGAACGAAGAAAAGCCTGTTTCCAAAGGGCCCAGACGCTCAGATGTTCTCCCCTCCAGCCCGCCTCACAGTAAATAACCAGAGCCGTGATTTCAAAATATACATAATAGGTGAACAACAGGAGGCCTGCCAGAAGTATCACAAGGTTCAATGGCCGGCTGAGCACATAACCGATATTCTCCTGGCTTATGAACGTCACATTTCCCGTTTTAAGAACCGCGTCCAGAAGGGTTTCCGTGATATTCCCCATGATGCTGAACCCGATAATTTTATATAATATCTCAAAACACAACAGGGTGCTCCAATTTTTAAGTCCTGCCCGCAGGCCTGTTTTTACCGTATTTTTCATGCTGTCCCCTTTCGTATTGCCTAACGTTATCGCCGATCTGATTTCCTTACAGTTTGGATTTATCTTTTATTCGTAGAATTGGCAAAGGCGCGTCCATATATACCTGTTTTTGAAAATGCCTGCCTCCGGCCAGATTTTTCCTCATGTAAGAAACGTAATCTGATTCAGCTTCATTTTCTGAAATAATACGTATTCTTCTACCAAATTCTCTATTCCCTTTTTTTGTCCGTCCATCCCGTCCCATAGAGTGACTTCCACATCCAGCCCTTTTCCTTTTTTCCTGGCCTTCCACATCCCTGTTATCTCTCCGTGCCATAAAACGGCCCCGGGATTGGAAACCGTCTGCCATATCTGTTTTTGCCGCGTCCGGTCCTCCAGGATCACCTGGCGGTCCTGCAAGCCCAGATAAGGGTCGTGCCCCCCGAGCAGATGCAGTTCCCTTTCCGGTTCCGGCGGCGAAAAGAGCAGTTCCCTATCCTCGGTCAAAATAAAGCGTTCTTTTCCCGCCAGGCTGACAGGCTCGATTTCATCCGCAACTGTATTCCAAATCCGCCCGGCCTGTGCCGGGGAACATCCCAGCCATTCCCCAAAACCTCCCGCAGTGGAGGGCCCGAAACAGTGGAGATATTTCCTCGCCAGCTTCCGGCCGGGATCCCCCGTCCCTTCCGGAGAATGACCGGTCCAGCGTTTGTAAGATGTAAAAGAAGGGCTGATTCCTTCCCTTTTTCCAAAAACCACCAGCCCCATAAAGGCGCAGGGCCTAAGTAAAAATGAGACCACCGCCCCGCCGACGGTCTGTTTATCCGGATTGCCGTACATAGAAGGTTCATCCCACAGCTCCCTTTTATCCTCCGGCAGCAGGGGCCGCATCCATTGCGCCAATGTCTGGTCCAGGCTAGTTTTGCTTACCAGCACTTCGCCATCCATCTTCGGCATGACCTGTAATAATAGCCCCAGCGCCTCTTCAAAAGACATCCGTAAATAATCCAGCGCCAGCTGTATCCCCCTGGTATAAATCCAAGGCTCATCCGATTCAGGAATCAGCGCCGATAAAAAAGCATCACTTTCCGAAGCCGGGAAAACCACCGGAGCGCCTCGAAAGCTCCAGGTCTGCAAAAGCGTTTTCTCAACTTCCAACAACTCCTTCATATCTTGCAAGGTACATTCGGCCACCCGGTTATGTAACGCGTTTTCCCATGCGCCGGGCGGCGAGTTCTGAAACCCGCAGGCTCCGGCGGCGCTCAGTATATCCTTTTTTGGATACCAGGTGTCCAGATGATGCGTGTGAAGACGGTATCGGCGTATCTGCTCCTTCGTAACAGGGTTCATGAACATACCTCTTTTTCCTCATTCATACTTTTGCGTTTTATTCGGGGATCATAATTCTTTAAGGTGAAGTGTTCCGGGGTGACGCAGGATGTCATCCGAAGCCTCTAGATCAAACATCCGTATAAACCGCGGCATTCTCAACTCAAAATATCTTAATCTTAACTGATAATTTCTTAATCTTAACCGGCAAATATCTTAATGAAAAAAGTCTGCGATATTTATCTGATTATAAATGATATTGGTTTGATGCGCAATGCGTATAACGACAATGTGTTTTACTAGATTTCAGGATTCATTTCTTTATTTCCACTGATTTCATAATTTAATTACATCATCTTTTTTCGAACTGTTGGCAGCAGCCTTTAAAAATGCTATTATTATCTTATCAGTCTATACATCCGGTTGACATTCTATTTTTATTGATCAGAAAAAATTCTTTATTCCCTCGTCAATTCCATTTCCATTTACAATTAAGATCAGGAGGAGCCGTATGAAAAAAAGAACGCTGGTAATCGTCTGCGCTGCCGTCGTAATATTAGCCGGCATCACCGCCATAATTGCGCAAAATAGGAACCGGCCGTTAGAACCCGTTCCGCAGTTAATCACTTCAAAAAACCGAAACATGATAGGGAAAATAAACAATGTGAAGTCAGACACCGGTTATGTTACGAAAGATCCGGAAGGTAACGTCGTGGAATCCAAAAACCAGAACGATCAGCCCGAAGCAAAAAGCGATTACATTCATACCTATTACAACGAGAATTTTACGCCATCCGCAATAGCTGAAATTGAGACATTAGAAGAGGACAATATTTATAAAATACCGGAACTTATGTTTTTTAATTCGAACGTTGTGATATATACGCAAAATAAAAGCGGCTGGAATTTGCAAAAAGGGGATCAAATCCATCTTACCTTTGAAGTATATCCATCTGAAATCGTAAATCAGGCCCTTGAGATCGGCGTCATCTATAACAAAGCGTTAAATAAAGGTGAAGTGTTTCAGGCCTTGACGGGAACTTACACCTATACCGCGGAAGAACCCGGAGAATATTTTATATATATGATAGGCGGAAGTACGGAATCCATCTCGCTAAAAACAGGGGAAATAACGCTTCAACCCCAAAGATAGTCTTCTATAACCAGCAAAATACTAACCTAGAACAACGCTGCCCCACGCATATAGTATACATACAGTACGGGCTGTCGCACGAACTTAGCGTTCTTCCCGGGGGCTTCGTATGCCGCTGCTTAGGGCTTGGAACCGCGGGCGGTATCCGGGGATGGTATCCGGGGACGCTCCGGGCGGCCGGGTTCTTTTGTATCTCCCTGGGAGCGCATAGGGCGGCTGAGCACCCGCTAAGTGAAATCGAAAAGCCGGGTTCAGGATGCACGGCGGACTTCACGTCCGACGGGCAAGAGCCTCTGAACCGGGAACACATCACGTGTTCCTGGTGAATA